>NZ_JBLWIS010000003.1:0-324685 GCF_048381675.1 Advenella sp. RU8 | reverse complement strand
CAAGATGACAGCATATGGCAAAAACCAACCAGCAAAATTGCATCAATCAGTGTTTATGCTTGCAGGCGACAAAGGGTTGCTGTAACGTTAACGGGTAGATGTAATTATTGATGTTTCTTACCGTAAGGAGCAAACCATGACGTCTCGTGTCAATCCTCATGACAAACAAGAGCCTCAAACAGGCAAAGTCAGTAATGATACCAACCAACAGGGCAAAAAAAATCCTACTCAATTAAATCAGGGTCAACGAACGCCTGATAGCCGAAGTGATCGTGAAGCTCACATTGGCGGCAGCAATCAGTCACAATCACGCCGCGGGCCGGCAGGAAGCCAGAATCGTTAAAACATCAAGTTGCTAAATGATAAAGCAGTCATTTTCATGGCAGGCCACGCAAAAAACCGGTATTAGTAATTCTTCCGGTCTTGGCCTGCCGCTTACCTGCTCAACAACACAAAATTCAAGCTGCCTGCCAAATTCACTCAAATATTGAGTTGACATGATTTTATGGCTAAGCGGTACGGCTCCATTGAAATATCAATATTAAAAACAATACACCCGCCAGGATGAACATAACTCTCATCATGCGGCCCCCATTGTCATTGATCCACTGCATGGCAGCACCAATAGTTCCTGCCCAAAGCCGGTTTATTTTGCTGCTAAAAAAACGGGCTAGCCAAAACAGCACCAAAAATACAATCAGGAATTTAAAAAAAACGGCCATATTGTTATCAAGTATTTATTCACATATGATTCACAGCTTACACACAAATTGCTCACAGTGTTATCAACATTTTTTGTAATCAATGAGTTATTAACAAAAAATGAGAACAAAAATGTGAATATTACTTTAACAATTCTGTAAAAGATTCATAAGCCGTTGAAATTTATTGATATTTTATTAATTGATCAATTATTGATCAAAACAAAAAACTCAAGGTTTTATCAACTGCTAAAGTTACTGCTTTAGAACATTTACTGGCTAGATGCAGCCACTACAGATTAAAGACAGACAACCGAACTGATTATTCACACTAATAATCCAAAGCGTTCGGTGAGTTGACTTTACATTGCACTGTTTTCGTCCCAGCATCCTGAAAATAAAATTGCAATGAAATAAAATCGCCGGGCTTTAAGTCTACCTGTTTCTTTTCCAGCATAATATGGTAAGTGTTGACCGAAAAAGACAATGTACCATTGCCCGGAATACTAAGCTGACTAAGGCTTTCCATGCTCGTCATACCTTGCTTCTTGATATTTTCATGCATAATCGCAGAAGCGTATGCTGGGCTTTTAATAGCGCTTAAAACAAGTGCCTTGCCAGAATTGTTCTTTAATTCAAAATATCCGGCAGCCGGTAAATTACCAGGCAATAACCTTATCCAGCACCGGTCAATTTCCACTGCATCCAACTCAACCAGCTTTGCTTCAGGAGCCTGAGTTTGAACGGCCTCCTGGTTTGCTTCGGCTAAGGCCAAATGAGCAGGAATGCGGCTTATCCACTCTTCTGCCAGCAAATTACCTTGATCATCATACTTTACCCTTTTAACCCCTTCTAATGTACAGATTTCAATCCATTCATATTCCGGCTCCTTGAAATAATCTACAGCCCACCAGGAAAAACCGGCTACCAACAAAACCGGAATAAAAATTTTCAGTACTTTTACAGGTGTTTTCATAAACAGGTAAAAATTGATCCGGCATAACACCGGATCAAAAAAATTCAAACAGTAAGAATACCAATTAATGGCCGTGTTTTTTCATTTGCATAGGTTTGCCATGCATGAAATTTTCGTCAGCACCCGCTAAAGGTTTTGCTGGTGCTTTAATATCAACGGTTTCTTTACTACCATCAGCATTTTCAACAACAAGCTGAAGCGCAACCTCATCATTTTCCTTAACTTGATTATTCAAGCCAATAAACATGATGTGGTAGCTACCTGGTTTCAACTCAACAACCTGACTTTTGGGTAAATCCAGGCTTGGAATCTGACGCATTTTCATGACGTCATCCTGCATGGCCATTTCGTGTATTTCCACTGCTTTGGAAATATCAGATTTAGCTTCCACCAGCTTGGCATCCTTATCGGATGTCAACTTCATGAATGCACCAGTTGCCTGCTGCCCGCCGACAGTAGCACGCACCCAAGCGTCTTCCACGGTCACAGCCGCACTTGCTGAAGCTGAAAATAAGGCGGCAGAAATAATCAGGGCTGAATTGATCTGTTTAATAGAGAACTTCATGGTTTACCTCTGTATTGGATTGAATAACTTTTGAATATTAAGGCAACAATTGACGGATATCTTCTGCGCACTCTTCTGCGCTTTGGGCATGGGGCAAAGATAATCTTAGCTTGCCATTGGTATCAAAAACATAACTTAGTGCACTATGATCCATCGTATAAGATGAACCGGTTGGAACTTTTTTGTAATAAATTTTAAATTCTTTGGCAACCTCTGCCGTTTCATCAAGCGTACCGTAAAGCCCTAGAAAAGAAGGATCAAAAGCACCGGTATAGGCTTCCAGCATTTCAGGCGTGTCACGTTCAGGATCTATCGTAATAAAAACTACCTGTAATTTATCTGCATCTTCACCCAACAGATTTTTAATTTCCACAGCACGCGCCAACGCTGTTGGGCAAACATCAGGGCACTGGGTAAAGCCAAAAAAAATCATCAGTACTTTACCGTTGAAATCATTGACAGTGAAGCGCTTGCCGTTGGGACCGCTCAAATTGAAATCGCGCCCGAAATTTGCTTCGGTAAGATCTTTACCATGAACAACCAGCGGCTTTTCTTTACCACACCCCACAAGTACCAAGGGTAATACACCCAAGCCAGCCAGCACCAATCTGCGTTTTTGATTCATTGACATTGCATGTATTTCAAGTTATTTGATTTTTAAATTCCACCTTGAACAGAATGGGAAATGAATGGTTGAACCCTGGTTTTTATCAGGAGAAAGTATAAAAAGCGGGGGTTATGCCAATCAAAACTGTTCAAGGTAGACAAGAACCGATAAATACCGCAGACATGCCATGCCTGGTCTAAAAGCAAACATAATGCAGCACTTAACGACATCCCGATTACGGGTTATTTTGTTATTTGAACTTATTAGATAGCCACAGGCGGGGCTCTTGAGCCTAGCGGAGGCCCTGAATGGCGGACATTGTTTACCTGAGAATGGCTGAGAGAGGGGACAACCAACTCGGGCAGGTTAAATGCCTCAACACCCAGATCAGGGGACCCCGCCAGCATGCCTTGGGCGTTAATAACGCTGAAAGGACAGCTTAGCATGCCATCATGGGCATTATCAGGGATTTGCTGATGAGGAGAAGTTTCGATGGAAACGAAAGTAGACTGGCTACCTGCAGGCGTACAGATGATAATTTCTATTTTGCCCTGGCCAAGTGCCTGCATATTGGGCATATAGCCAACCGGTATGAGTGAGCGCAACGCAAACAAGGCCAGACACAGATATATGAATATATACCTGTATGAGACACCTTTATGCGAAAAAATACGGTTCACATTCATATAACGGAGGTAAGATTGATCACGCTTTAAAGTACACCCAAGGGTTACCTAATTGATACTAACATTGAAACCTTATGTAGTAAACCATAAAACCATTATAAATGCATTGTTCCTGATTAAGATCAATCCTGGATCCCAATAAAAAACCGCACCTTCAGGCTAAGGCAAAAGCCTGACCTGAAGGTGCGGTTTATTTTAAATCCGCTTTTATTAGCGGATTTTTTACTTACAGTCCAGCATTCTCACGTGCGGCACGCTTACGTTCATGCTCAATCAAATAGCGTTTGCGCAAGCGAATGCTTTTAGGCGTTACCTCAACCAGCTCATCATCATCAATGAACTCTACGGCATATTCCAGGTTCAACTTGATAGGCGGCACCAGACGTACTGCCTCATCGGTGCCTGAGGCACGGATATTGGTCAATTGTTTGCCCTTGATAGGGTTAACAATCAAGTCATTGTCACGGCTATGAATACCGATAATCATACCTTCATATAATGGCTCACCAGGAGACACAAACATGCGGCCACGATCTTGCAGCTTCCACAGGGCATAAGCAACGGCATCACCGTTATCCTGACTGATCAGCACGCCATTGCGACGCTCACCGACACTACCTTCACGAACAGGTGCATATTCATCAAAAACATGGCTCATCAGACCAGTACCGCGAGTCATCGACATGAATTCGGTAGAGAAACCAATCAAGCCACGGGCTGGAATGCGATACTCAAGACGGGTACGGCCACGTCCATCGGATTGCATGTCAAGCAGTTCGCCTTTACGACGACCCAGCTCTTCCATCACACCACCCTGGTGTTCATCTTCAAGGTCAACGGTCAACAGCTCAAGTGGCTCGCAGCGCACACCATCAATTTCCTTATAGACCACGCGCGGACGTGAAACAGCCAGTTCATAACCTTCACGACGCATGTTTTCCAGCAGAATTGTCAGGTGAAGCTCACCACGACCGGAAACTTCAAATACGGTATCGTCACCGGTGTCTTTAACCCGTAGTGCAACGTTTGACTTCAGCTCAAGATTCAGGCGATCACGAATCTGACGGCTGGTAACGAATTTGCCTTCACGGCCTGCCAAAGGCGAAGTATTTACCATGAAGTTCATGGTCAAGGTTGGCTCATCAATCTTCAGCATTGGCAAGGCTTCGGGTTTGGCTGGATCACATAATGTACAGCCAATGCCAATTTCTTCAATACCGTTAATCAGGACAATATCACCGGCTTCTGCGGAATCCACCTGAACGCGATCAAGACCCTGAAACTTGAGAACCTGATTGATACGTCCTTTAGAACTGGCCCCATCTTCACCAAACTTGACGACAACATCCTGGCCTGCACGAATCCGGCCACGGTTGATACGGCCGACACCAATTTTGCCCACATAGCTGTTGTAGTCCAGCGAAATGATTTGCATTTGAAGAGGGGCATCCTTGTCATCGTTACGCTGAGGCACGTATTTCAGGATTGCATCAAACAAAGGACGCATGTCACCTTCACGCACGTCGTCAGTCAGGCCGGCAAAACCAGACAGGCCTGAAGCGTAAATAACGGGGAAATCAAGCTGCTCTTCTGTAGCACCAAGTTTATCAAACAGGTCAAAGGTTGTGTTAATCACAAAATCAGGACGCGCACCGGGGCGGTCAATTTTGTTAACCACAACAATAGGCTTCAGGCCAAGCGCCAAGGCTTTCTTGGTCACAAAACGGGTTTGTGGCATAGGTCCTTCTACAGCATCAACCAGCAGCAAAACACCATCAACCATAGACAATACGCGCTCTACTTCACCACCAAAGTCGGCGTGTCCGGGGGTATCAATAATGTTGATGTGGGTGCCTTCATATTCGACAGCACAGTTCTTTGAAAGAATCGTAATACCACGTTCTTTTTCAATATCGCCGGAGTCCATGACGCGCTCAGCAATATGCTGGTTATCACGGAACGTACCCGCCTGATGTAACAACTGGTCAACCATTGTTGTTTTACCATGGTCAACGTGAGCAATAATCGCAACGTTACGGAGCGCTTGGCTCATAGTATTTCCTTTTGAAGTAGTTTTAACGGCACCAGGCCGTCTGGTAGTTCTTGCAGGGCAATCAGCCTGTCAACCGGCGCTTCCATGTTTTGCAAAGCCTCAAGGGAAATTGCATTATCTATGGAAAACGGACCAACAACTGTTCGCCTGAGGGCAATCAGGTGCGCAAAGCAACCCAGTGCCCTTCCAATATCCTGGGCAAGTGTGCGTATATAGGTTCCTTTACTACAGGATACCTCTAGTTCAACCACAGCAGGCTGAACACGCAACACATTTATTTCGTAGATTGTTACTGTACGAGGTTCACGCTCAAGCTCTATGCCCTGGCGTGCATATTCATAAAGCGGGCGCCCATCCCGCTTCAAGGCCGAATACATCGGCGGAATCTGTTGTATCTCACCCAAGAAATCGGGTAATACCTTGTTTAACTGTTCTGCCGTAATACCAGTAAAATCCGGTGCATCCTGAACGACATTTCCCGTCAGGTCGCCCGAATCGGTTTCAGCACCCAACTGAAGCGTGGCAATATATTTTTTATCCACATTCAGCATGGGACCGCATATTTTAGTGGCTTTTCCAAAACAGCAGACTAACAAGCCGGTCGCAAATGGATCTAATGTCCCAGTATGACCGGCTTTTTTTGCATCCATTACACGTCTGGCTCTTTGCAGGGCATGATTGCTTGATAAATCTACTGGCTTATCAAGCAACAACACCCCGGTAATGTCCAGCCCTTTCCTACGTCCCATTTATTTACCCAAATACCAGGCAGTTATTTCTTGCCTGTTTCAATATCATCAAGATTATCTGTTTGCACAGGAAAATCATCCGGACGGTTTGCACGATCAATGAGCTGTGTCATTTCAATACCACGCGCCATTTGTTCATCGTGAATGAAACGCAGGGTAGGTACCGTGTGAATATGCAACATTTTAAACAGCAAAGAATGCAGCCATCCTGCCTTTTCATTCAGTGCAGTCGAAGCCACTTCCGGCTCAGCACCCAGAACAGTGAAATATACCTTTGCATGTGCATAATCTGCACTAAGATCAACCCCGCTTAAGGTAATAAGACCTACTCGGGACATATCCATTTCACGCTGGATAAGGATGGCCAGATCTTTCTGTATCTGGTCTGCCAGACGCACATTACGGCTGGCAGGAGATTTTGACTTGTGTCGATTCATAATTAAATTTACAGCGTACGGGCAATTTCTTTGATTTCGAAGATTTCAAGCTGATCGCCCACTTCGATATCGTTATTGCCCCTTAAAGTAATACCGCAATCGAAGCCGAATTTAACTTCTTTGGCATCATCCTTGAAGCGTTTGAGAGAATCAAGGTGACCAGTCCAGATGACTACATGATTGCGCAACTGACGAACTTGAGAGTCTCTGCGTACGACTCCATCAGTTACCATACACCCAGCCACTTTACCAATATGGGAAATACTGTAAACCTCACGAATCTCAACCATACCAATAATTTCTTCGCGTTTTTCAGGCGTAAGCATACCGGACATGGCTTTTTTAACATCATCTACCGCATCATAAATAATGTTGTAGTAACGGATATCAATGCCGTTTGATTCAGCCAGTTTTTTCGTACTTTGATCTGCGCGTACGTTAAAGCCAATAATTACCGCATTGGATGCAATGGCCAGATTCACGTCGCTTTCAGAGATACCACCAACGGCAGCATGAACAACCCGCACACGGATTTCATCGGTAGACAATTTAACCAACGATTGCACCAATGCTTCCTGTGAACCCTGAACATCGGTTTTAACAATGAGTTCAAGCGTTTGCTTACCTTCTCCGATGTTATCAAACATGGATTCAAGTTTAGCAGCTTGCTGGCGTGCCAGTTTCACGTCGCGATATTTACCTTGACGGAACAAAGCAATTTCACGTGCCTTGCGCTCGTCAATAACCACCTGAACCTCATCACCGGCAGCAGGAACATCAGACAAACCTTGGATTTCAACGGGTACGGATGGCCCGGCTTTAGGAATGTTTTTACCTGTTTCATCAAGCATGGCACGCACACGGCCATAGCTTGCGCCAACCAAAATGGCATCACCACGCTTGAGGGTACCACTTTGAACCAGAATGGTAGCAACGGGACCACGCCCCTTGTCCAGACTAGATTCAATCACTACGCCTTTGGCAGGTGCATCAACAGCGGCTTTCAATTCAAGAATTTCAGCCTGCAACAATACGTTCTCGATAAGGTCATCGATACCAAAACCGGTTTTGGCTGATACAGGCACAAATGGCACATCACCACCGTACTCTTCAGGAACCACTTCTTCGGCAACCAGTTCTTGTTTTACGCGCTCGGGATTAGCTTCGGGTTTGTCCACCTTGTTAATGGCAACAACCAAAGGCACACCTGCTGCTTTAGCATGGTGAATAGCTTCACGCGTTTGCGGCATGACGCCGTCATCGGCAGCAACCACCAGAATGACAATATCGGTTGCCTGGGCACCACGCGCACGCATGGCAGTAAATGCCTCGTGTCCGGGAGTATCCAGGAAGGTAGCTACACCGCCTTCGGTTTTAACGCGATAAGCGCCAATGTGCTGGGTAATGCCGCCGGCTTCGCCCACAGCCACTTTGGCACGGCGAATGTAGTCAAGAAGGGAAGTTTTACCATGATCAACGTGCCCCATAACGGTTACAACCGGTGCACGAGGCAGTAGCTCGACGTCAATACTTTCAGCACTTTCATCAAGGAATGCCTCTGGGTCGTCAAGTTTGGCAGCAATGGCATGGTGACCCAACTCATCAACCACGATCATGGCGGTTTCCTGGTCAAGAATCTGGTTAATGGTAACCATTTGGCCCATCTTCATTAACAGCTTGATGACTTCAGCAGCCTTGACCGACATTTTGTGAGCCAGGTCAGCCACTGAAATGGTTTCTGGCACATGCACATCACGCGAAATGAATTCTGGTGCTGCCGGCTCTTTAACCATCTGCGGCTGATTCCTGCGATTGTTTTTACCGCTGCTACGACCACCACCTGCACGCCAGCCCTCTTCCTGAACTTTGGCAGGTGTCGCTGCACGTTTCTCGACAGGTTTTTTACCACGAGAGCCATCATTCCAGTTGCTGTCACGATCTGTTTTTTTCGCGCCAACTGCAGGTTTGACTTCTTTCTTGACTGCTTTCTTACCTGCCTCGGCGGCATCAGGACTAGCAGGTGCCGCACGCAAAACCTTGCGAGGACGGTTAAGCATATCACGCAAGGCGGCTGCTTCGGCTTCAGCCTGACGACGCGCCTCTTCACGGGCTGCGTTATCTACTGGCTCACGCCTTGGCTCTGTAACCGGCTTTTTATGACGGATATTGACATCTTTATTGACTGCCGCTGTAGTGACAGGTGTCTTGACCTTGGCCACTTCACTTCTTGCGGCCTGTTTGGCCGGACCAGGCTTATTGTCAGCTGGCCGTGATGCTTTGGCATCACGAGACTCGTTGACACGGCCTGATTCTGGAGATTTACTTTTAACCGTCGACGCCTGAGCTGGTTTTTGATCAGCTTTTACTGAAGTAGACGGCATATTTTTGGATTCAGTATGCACTTCTTTGTTCTCAACCTGTTGAGATGTAATTGATGATTCATCCGGTTTGACGGATGATTGTTGAACTTGCGGCTGAGGAATACCGTCAGGCTCTGTGGATTTCACTTCTTTTGCCACATTGGCAGATGCATTAGATTCTGGCTGTTCAAGCACTTCGTCAGCAGCACCAGACACCTTTTCAGGAGATACATTGGCAACTGTTTGTGCAACATCTTGCGGCTTATCTTGCAATTGTACTGCTTCAGGAGAGACTTTCGCAGCAGAAGTTTGCGCAACTGATGCATTTTCTTCTTTTTGCAACACCAATTTTTGCTCTGGAGCAACTTCTGGCTGCGTTTTTACCACAACTTCAGGAACTGTTACGGGAGCAACAGTCTTTGTGGCTTCTGGAGAAGCATCTTTGTCCTCAACGATATCCCGTTTAACAAAAACCCGTTTTTTTCGAACTTCAACCGGAATGGTACGAGAGCGCCCGGAGCTATCCGCCTGACGGATTTCTGACGTTTCACGGCGTGTGACCGTAATTTTCTTACCCTCTTTTGCACCATGCGCGCGGCGAAGGGAATCCAGTAGTTTGGCTTTATCGCTCTCGGTGACATTATCCTCTACAGAATTCACATTAACACCTGCCCCACGAAGCTGTTCAAGCAACACATTAGCAGGTAATTTCAGTTCGACGGCAAACTGGGCAACAGTAATACTGGGCATTAGGCTCTCTCTTCCCTTTCACAACAATTCAACAACATTCAATAGGCAATCTGATTAAAACTGTAGATATGAAGATTACTTTTCATCTTCATCAAACCAGTGGGCTCGTGCCTTGATAATCAATTCACCAGCTTCTTCTTCTGACAAGCCGGTGATTTCCGACAACTCATCGGTTGACAACTCGGCCAGGTCATCACGCGTGTGAACGTTACCCTCGGTCAGTTTGGCAATTAATTCCGGTGTCAGGCCTTCAAGATCAAGCAGGTCCTGTGCGGTTTCAACACGCTCTTCCTGCACAATGGCTTCGGTCAGCAAAGCGGTACGGGCACGGTTACGCAATTCATTGACGGTATCTTCATCGAAACCATCAATTTCAAGCAATTCCTGAATAGGCACATAAGCTACTTCTTCAAGACCGGTAAAGCCCTCATCGATAAGGATATCAGCCATTTCTTCATCAACATCCAGTTTCTCAATGAACGTGGCACGCATTTCAGCCCGTTCTTCATCCTGGCGATTGCGATTTTCTTCAGGCGTCATGATATTGATTTGCCAGCCGGTCAGGTCAGACGCCAATCTTACGTTCTGGCCTTTTGAACCAATAGCCTTGGGCAGGTTTTCGGCATCCACCACAACATCCATCGCATGTTTTTCTTCATCAACAAGAATAGATTCAACATTGGCGGGAGCAAGGGCTCCGATAACAAATTCAGCCGGATCATCCGCCCACAACACGATATCAACCTGTTCTCCGCCCAATTCATTACGAACGGCGGTTACTCGCGAACCACGCATACCTACACAAGTTCCGATTGGATCGATTCTTTTATCGTAGGCGACCACGGCAATTTTGGCACGCATCCCAGGATCACGGGCAGCCGCCTTGATTTCAAGCAGGCCCTGTTCAATCTCGGGCACTTCATTTTCGAACAATTCACGAATAAATTCGGGTGCTGTACGGGACAAGATGATTTGCTGGTTACGAGCTGTCCGGTCTACCTTGGCCACCCATGCGCGAACACGATCACCGACCCGCAAGTTTTCCTTAGGAATCATTTCGCTGCGCGGAAGCCTGGCTTCAATTTTACCGGTTTCAATAATTGCATCACCCTTATCAAGGCGCTTGACAGTACCGGCAATAATGCTTTCCTCACGTTCCAAGAAGTCATTGAGCACTTGTTCGCGCTCAGCGTCACGGATTTTTTGCAAGATAGCCTGTTTGGCTGCCTGCGCACCAATCCGGCCAAACTCGACGGGTTCAAGCGGCTCTTCGATATATTCGCCTTCCTGGATGCCGGGCTTGATTTCTTGGGCTTCGCTAAGCAACTCCTGACGATCAGGCTCTTGCAAACCGGCCTCATCGGGCACGACGAGCCAGCGACGGTAGCCTTCGTGAGCGCCCGTAGCCCGATCTATCGTTACACGAATATCAGCATCTTCTTTAAAACGTTTTTTCATGGCTGAGGCCAAAGCACTCTCAAGCGCACTAAAAACCACTTCACGTGTCACATTTTTTTCACGCGCTAACGCATCAACCAATAGAAGAATTTCGCGACTCATCGCTTTTTACCCTTGAAATCAAGAACCGGATCAAGTTTTGCCTTTTCTACATCTTCAAATGCAAAAACAATGACTTGAGTTTCGTTCTTTTTAACATCAAATTCCAGACAGAATTGTCCTGTCTGCGTTCCATCAGAAGCCGTTTCCTGCGACAAAATCCCGGTAAAGACTTTGCGATTATCTACAGCTTCACGTAATTTAATTTCCACCCGTTCGCCGGTGAACCGTTTGAAATCAGCCAGCGTACGCAAGGGGCGATCTACACCTGGCGAACCGACCTCGAGGCGCTTGTAGTCGATATTTTCAACTTCAAACACCCGCGACAATTGACGAGAAACCTGTTCACAGTCTTCAATTCGAACGCCCTCTTCACGATCTATGGTTACACGCAGCAACCCGAACGCGGCACGTTCGACATCAACCAGCTCGACCCCAAGGCCAGCTATCGCTTGTTCAGTAAGAGTATATAAATCAGCCATACAATAAAAAAATGGGCTTTTACAGCCCATTGTTTACAAAAACACCGGTTTGGTCTTACATGCCACCACTTTTTAACTTGCATTTACCTGCCTAAATTATAAGCACCAAATCAAGTCAAGAAGATTACCCGCAACATTTACGGGCTTGCCCAAGACCAAAAACCACTATTTTTATATGTTCGTTCCATAAACTAATTGCATATTCTTTGCAAAAAAGAAATTTACAACTAGACAACCTATGATTATATCAAAAATCCTAACATTTTGCTAAGTATTTGATATTTTATCAACAAAACAACATACAACGACCTATCGGCCACCCCTGCCACGACCAATAACCCCTAACCTGGATTCATGGGCCGCAGCACCTTTGGGCTGCCAATCATCTTTATTACGCGCCGTTCTTCGAGACTTTGTATCCCCCTCGGAACGAGCACCCGCCTCTTGGCCAGAACGGGTATTTTTCCTGGGTGAATGCTTGACATAACCTTCCCCTTCGCTACGGGGTTGATTGCTTTTGCGATTATACAAACCTCCGGGACGCGCAGGCTTGCGCTGCGCATTACCTGCCGCCCTGCCATAAGAGGAAGGACCAAAACCCATATCAGGAACCGCAGACTCAAACCCTGGTGGCATGGCATTATCATGCGATATAGGCTGACGGTCACGCCCCTTGCCTGGAGCAGAATCATCTTCAGCCTTCATCAAGCCCAGACGAACCATCAGCGCAACAACCAAAGAAGCATCAAGCTCTTCCCAGCGACCACGACGCAAGTTCCTTGGCAAGACAACCTCACCAAAACGCGTACGAATAAGACGACTGACTGTCACACCTACCGCCTCGAACATACGACGAACTTCGCGATTGCGTCCTTCCTGAATCGTGACCCGATACCAGCGATTGCTACCTTCACCACCAATATGCTCCATGGCACCAAACGCAGCCATGCCATCATCAAGCTGGATACCCTTAGTCAAAGATGCGATTTGCTCCGCACCCAAATCACCCAAGACGCGAACTGCATATTCACGCTCATTACCATAACGTGGGTGCATAAACCTATTGGCCAGATCACCCGATGTGGTAAAAATCAGCAATCCTTCGGTATTCAAATCAAGACGGCCCACTGATACCCATTTACCGGTACGCATCTTAGGCAAACGTGAAAACACGGTTGCGCGCCCTTCGGGATCATCATGACTGACAATTTCCCCAGCCGGTTTATGGTACAAAATTACACGGGGTGGACGCTTGGCATTAGGCCGTGCAACCAGTCGCCCGTTAACACGGACAACATCATTGACACCAACCCGTTGACCAATATGGGCAGGCTCACCATTCACCGAAACACGCCCGGCAATAATCAATTCTTCCATCTCGCGGCGGGAACCCACGCCCGCATCAGCCAATACCTTGTGCAGCTTGGGCATGACCGCATCACTGGTCAGGTATTTACCCAAACGCTGTTCGAGTTTTGCCGATTTATCCAGGAATGCCAGCGCACTATTAGATTCATTTTCATCAAATACCTGCTCTTCATCACCCAAAGAAGGCGCATGCACTTCCTGCGCCGGGCGATTCGCCGCCGGCTTGCGGGCTGCCGGCACACGCTTTCCTGCTGCCGCAGTACTTTTTGCAGCTGGCTTACGGGTTCGTTTAGCAGGAACCGGTGAGATTTCCGGCTGTTCCACCGCAACTGTTTTTTCTTTTTTGGCTTCAATTGTGGCATCGGCACGCCTGCGCCTGAAAGGTGTTCGTAATTTACGACCTTTGCTTTTCACCTGAGCAGATTCAGGCTGCACATCACCACCCGCTACAATCGTGACGGTTTCCGTTACTGTATTCATATATTTGCTTATTTGACCTTCTTCCGAAAGCACCTTGAAATTAAAGTGGTCTTAGTGATTCACCATTAATCAAACACCAACACGCAAAAAATCATGCATGCCAACGTTTTTTACTTAACTGTATATTGCTTTTTACCCGTTATTAACAATTTGCCCGTTTTCAGGGACAACTGCCATATCAGGATTTAAATCTGCAACTGGCGATTGCTCATGACTGCTATTTTCTTCCGGACTTTCCTCGGCAGGAAACAAGCCGGCAAGTTTATCTCCGGCAGCCAGAAGTACCTCTCCCTCAGAGGCCAAACCAGGCAACTCATCTAGCGCTTTTAATCCCAGATCATCCAAAAAATGTTTTGTGGTACCAAATAAGGCAGGCCTTCCAGGTGCATCCCTATGACCCAATACCTCTATCCAGCCACGTTCTTCTAAAGTTTTAATGATTTGGGAAGAAACCGTTACACCGCGTATATCTTCTATGTCGCCCCGTGTAACAGGTTGACGCCAGGCAATAATTGCCAATGTTTCCAATACCGCCCTGGAATATTTAGGTGGTTTTTCTGGATTAAGGCGTTCTAAATACTTTTGCATGTGTGGGCGACTTTGAAAACGCCACCCGCTAGCCAATTGCGCTAATTCTAAACCTTTATTTGACCATGCGTCTTGCAAATTTAACAGTTGTTGCTTAATTACATCAATTTTTACATCATCCGATTCTGCGAACAATTTTGCCAGATCAGATGTCCTCATTGGTTGCTGAGCACACAACAGCGCGGCCTCCAGCACATTCTTTATTAAATTTTCATCCATGGTTCAGTAAGGGGTTTGTTATTAAAATCAATTATCCGGCTTGCATTATTATAGCAGGTAGACTACTATTATATTCTTCAGACGCGGGGTGGAGCAGTCTGGCAGCTCGTCGGGCTCATAACCCGAAGGTCGTAGGTTCAAATCCTGCCCCCGCAACCAGAATACATAAAAGGCCTGTTTCTTTATTGAAGCAGGCTTTTTTACTTTTTGCCATAAGCTTTTTGCCGTAGGGTTTTGACCGGTTTCTTTCTTGGCACGTTTTTTTGGGCTTTCTGGCTTTAATGATTTTTGCAGGCCTTGCCGCCAAGTCATTTTAAAACCAACCAGCACACACAAACTTGGTAATAGTCTTGGCATTAGTTTTCGTCTCTTATGTTTCGATTAAAGCACTAATATCCACTTAAAAACAACCAAAAAGCAGCCAATTTGTAATAAATGTGTAAAATATCAGAAAAAGACTTGCCTACATACAGCATTAGGGTTAATATTTAATTCTTCAGACGCGGGGTGGAGCAGTCTGGCAGCTCGTCGGGCTCATAACCCGAAGGTCGTAGGTTCAAATCCTGCCCCCGCAACCAGAATACATAAAAAGCCTGTTTCTTTATTGAAGCAGGCTTTTTTTCAATCCGGTTCCTTTCACGCGAACCGCACAGCATTTTTTCTGCATCTATCTCTTCCCCCATATTGGCACTTAACACCCGAAAGCAACAGTTGCTACGCAATAATCGCAATGGATATAATGCGGTATTTTTACCCAGTAATCCCAGCTTCTTTTTGTACCATAAAACCTGATTCACATTACTTTTTCAGGAAATCCTTATGGCATCAGTCAATAAAGTCATTTTAGTAGGAAACCTGGGTCGTGACCCCGAAGTCAGGCACAGCCCGGACGGCGCAACCATGTGCAATATCTCTATTGCCACAACCGCAAACTGGAAAGATAAAAACACAGGCGAACGCCGCGAAGAAACCGAGTGGCATCGTATAACGTTTTATGGTCGTTTAGCTGAGGTTGCAGGCCAATATCTTAAAAAAGGCAGCGCCGTGTACGTAGAAGGCCGCATCAAAACACGCAAATGGCAAGACAAAAACACCGGGCAAGACCGTTACTCAACGGATATTATTGCTGACCAAATGCAAATGCTGGGAGGTGGCAGCGGCACTGATATTGCCAATGAAGAAAAGTCAACTGAAGTCACTCCACTCCCTCACGAAACTCCCGTAGATGACATTCCGTTTTAGATCATCTATAGAGATAATTCATTATCGTGCCCACTTAATTATCATGGACACGATCTTCCCGTATTTAGAGGGGTAGACTCAAGGTGGGTTTACCGGATGGATACCCTAATGGGGCGTGCATAACAGACATGGATTACCAGACGGATAAGGACTAAGCGGTGAACTACGGACGGCAATGCTTTTCCGAGTCAATAAACTGTCTATGAAAGCCTGGCCGACTCATGGATTTTCTGGCCACAATTCACGCAGAACTTGGCATCGCTCTTCGCTTCACTGCCACAATATTGGCAAAAACGTTTCTTTTTAGTCTGTGCGGCTCCCTCCTTTGGCTTCCCACAGGCGATGCAAAATTTTCCCTCATTGTGTTGGCCGCAGCTGCAAAACCAGATATCAGATACTGCTACCGTTACTGGTCCCTCAGTTGGTACGGGTATGGTTAAGGTGGGTGATACCGGTGCTTGATGCCCGCCTTCCTTTGGAACGGCCTCACCCGGTGACAGCGCCTGCTCTATTAACCGCTCCGCCTCCGAAGCACTCAGACTAGACAACACGCTGTTTTCTCCGCATTCCATAAGCCAAATACCGTCCAGGGTATTCAAAAGCACCTGCGTGCTTTGCACAGGCTTTCCTTCTTCAAAATAAAAGCTATGAAATCCAACAATGCCGCGCCTGAAAGTCAGTTGGTCTAGCAGGATGAACCCCGCTTCTGTCGGATATACATTTCCTTCATTTTCCGCGACAAGCTCAAACGTCTGAAGCTGCGTCACAGCATCTGAAACAACAATTTTTCTCCTCAGGCCATAAATATGATAGAGGAAAGGTGTAAGCCACCATCTTGCTTCCATTGTGTTTTCGGCTTTATCAAGCAGGCTTTGGATTTCACTCAGTGTCGGCGGGGTTGGCTCCTGCGTTAACCCTAGCATGATTTGAGCCTTCTGCCTTTTTATAAAATCCGACAAAGCAGCCAAAACAAAAAGCGCATCCAGACTCATAGGCCGAGCAATGTCTTTTCCAGGGATATTTGTTGCCATGACAGCCATTAACTCTTCCCGAAACTGCTTAGGTTCAAGAGTCCTAATATGCGTATTCCCGTCAGCTTTTCCGCTGTACATGAGGATCTTTCCATCACCACTGGAAAGGCTAGACAGTTCAATGGCCTGATCCCTATTTCCCTTCATCAGCATAGATACTTTCCCAGGAGCAAGGAGCGTAGGAAGCAGTGCTTCCCATTCCCGCTCAACCTTGGTCGTCCCTGTGATATCCGGGAAGCCGGACACCTCTGACAACCGGTTGGGTTCGATTCCCAGGGTTCTGCCAGCTGGCAGGATCTTGTTGGTCGGAATTGTAATTACTTCTTTCATTGTTTATAGCTCCACACTTTTTTGCTAGTTTTACTCTTACTAATAGCATCCTTTAATTGTGCAATGGTATTCTTCATGCAGGGATTTTGAGTAAGAACACCATCGGAAAGAGACTGAACAGAAGAGTCGCTGTTAATATAAAGTGATTTCAGCAGCCGACTTACCGAGGTCAGAATAAAACTCCGTAACAGTATTTTCTACAAATCTCAATGCTTTCTCATTGGTCGGATCGGCGAAAATTCGGCGTCCATCCGCCAGATCCACTGCGTTGGAAGTACCGCCCCCCACTATCTCACCAGTCACAGTATCAATGGTTGCATTGATCATAACCTTAGTGAAGGTATATCCAACACTTTTCCCCTTCTCAATTTCGTCTTTCGCTGACGCAACGGTCTCCGCCCCGGTAGTTACCACTCCTAGCACATTTCCTATAAATTTACCGCCGATCGACGTGAATAATACTTGGAAAGTCTTTGACTTTGCCGTATCACCTTTCACCGCTTCGTGAATAGTATTTGAACCACCTTCCATCCAAATATCTGACTCTCTACTCCAGTTCCGCTGAACTCTTTCATTGAAAGTTTCGTAGAAACCATCCGAAGCCTCTTGTTCCCATCCGACGTCTCCACGTATAAACCTTCTGAACATTTCGTTAAGCTTTTTGAACTCCTTGTCCCTACCAAAGATGGCTTTTTCACCGCTCCGCTTAACATCCGAAAGCCACTGATCATACTTATGTGCCAATCTTTTTGCATTATCGTGTTTAGTCTCAAGACCTTCCTTGTCAGCCGCTTCCGCCATCTCGAGCAGTTTGTCCCTCTTTTCTTTAAGTGACTGCTCATTTTTTATCCAGTTTCTGGAGGGTTTGTTTATCTTTCGATTACGATTGAGTATATAGACTCCGGTGCCAATCAAAATAATCACAATTCCGCCAGGGAGCGTCCAACTCAGAAATGAACCATCACCGTCCTGTGCTGATGAAGGGGCGGTCCCTTCAGTATGCCAACGATAGACGTACTCCGTGCGGGAGATCATGTTCCCCATGCCAATTGCTGTATAGAGGGCTATTTTCTGATCATCCTTCCGACCCCTAGGCGCCTTAGCGAATACCGCGGTACTCAAGTTGGCCTTATTGCCATATTCTTTTACCCGCCAGTTCGTTGGCGCATACAGCCAAACATTCAGTTTCAATGGTTTGCCATCGGCATCGTTAGCGGTGAAGTCGATAGGACCTCTAGTAACGTGCCCGATAGGCACACCCGGCTCATCAAACCGGGCATAGGCATTTCCATCAAAATCAAAAAGATGCTGCTTCGTTGAGGTGATGGAAAGATCAACGGATAGCCTTACCAATTGCCCACCGTCGATATATCGAGGAGGAGCTGACACACTGCCTTTGACCGTTGCGTTCTCCCCATTTTTGCCTCTTGGGGCATAATCGTCTTTTTCAGTGGGTCCCACATACTTGGTGGTAAATTCCCCGGTGCCAGCGGAGCCGCTCATGCTGTGAGACCAATATTTCTTGTCCACAAGTTGCTCATTAAAATGCTTGATATCATGATGAATATTGACAAGCTCCCAGTATCCAGCCCAGCTGATCACCGGTGAGAACATAAATAGCCCGGTCAAAGCAAAAAGTGTTGTTGTGGGTATTTTTTTCATGGGATGTCCTCATATAGCTTTCGGCATGTCCTGCTGGATAAGTTTCGTGATTGTATATCCATAACCATTTTCAAAATCACAAGAATTTGGCTATCGGAAAAACGTGAGGTCTTCATGCAAAATTTCCTGATTCCATTAAGAAAAAATTCACCCTTTAATACGTTTATTTTTCGAGGGGATTACCCTGCCACCTAAAACCAACCAACAACAAGTCAATCAAAAAGTGTCCTGTCTGTTTCTTCCCAGTGGCCTTTCTTGATAATCAATACCACACACGGTCTTATGTCATCCCCTTCCTGAGGAGCCATTTCAAGCTTTTCAAACGACGAGCGCTGATCGTGTACCCCATGCACATGATAATAAGCATTATCGCCAACGAACCGCACCAATGCCTTCATTCTTAACAGGGCAGGGCCATATTTCTTCCCAATAGCATCCAAGGCAGCAATAAAACGCCCCCTTTTTACCACCTGCCCAAAGGTAATCGAAACAACATCCACCGCTGTATGATTGACCACTGGCTTCAATGCTTGTAAAGACAGGGCACTTCCTGTTTGCCAGCGCGCACCAAAAGCACGCAGCTTTTCCCTGCCCCGCTGTTTCAGGGCCGAAAAATACGCAAAGAAATCGTCAATTCCCTCTAACTGCGACCTGTTGATTACGGAAATGCCGGCACCAACCGAGTCTATCCGGCTTGTGATGGCCGGCACCTTTTCCGGGCATAAATCATCTTTAGACAACATCACCACGTCCGCCGCCAGCAGTTGGCTTAACCACTCCGGGCTGTCCTGCTGCAGTTCTGCGTAGCAACAGTCCACCAGGCATAAAACGCCCGCTTCGTAAAAGCGCTCTTTCAGAAAAAAATCATGCTTCAAGGTGAAGATAATGGAAGACGGGTCGGCCAGGCCCGAAGTTTCAATAATGACATGCCTGAAAGGAGGAATTTTCTTTTGCATGGCCAACATAAACAGTTCACGCAGCGTTTGGCCCAGGTCGTTATTCAACTGGCAACACAGGCAACCGCCTTCAAGCAAGGCAACCTGTGCGCTAAGATGCCTGTATATCAAATGATCCAGCCCAACCTGGCCAATTTCATTAACGATAACGGCAATCTGACCCGCATCAGGCCGCGTTAACAATTGCCTGATAAAATGACTTTTACCGCTCCCAAGGAAACCGGTTATCACCGTGACGCCTATTCCCTGTTTACCTGTGTTGTACTGATTCATTATGTCCCAAAAACTGCAGATTTCGATACTAGACTCACCCCCAGAACTTGAGGCGGATACCTGGCATTCATTCTGCCAGAAAAACCCTTTTATCAGTCCCGATTTCCTGCAAACGCTGCACACCAGTGCCTGCGTTACCCCGGATTGTGGCTGGTATGCCCAATATCTTTACCTGCAAGACGAACAGCAAACCCCCTTGGGGCTAATGCCGCTTTATTTAAAAACCCATTCACGTGGCGAATTTGTTTTTGATATGGCTTGGGCCAATGCCTTTGAACGACACGGTTTGCCGTATTATCCCAAACTGGTTTGCAGCGTTCCATTCACACCGGTAAGCGGCCCCCGGTTGCTGGCGAACAACCCGCTACACAAACGGGTCCTGGCCGAGCAAGCCATTGAAATAGCCAAAAAAATGGGAGTTTCTTCCCTTCATGTCCTGTTCCCCAACCAGGAAGATTTACGTATTCTGCGCGAATGTGGCTACATGATCCGGGAAGATGTGCAGTTTCACTGGAAAAACCAGAATTATGAAAATTTTGAGGATTTCCTGAAACAGCTCACTTATGACAAACGCAAAAAAATCCGCCAGGACCGTAAAAAAGTACAGGCCGCCGGTGTCAGCTTCAGGCATTTGCGGGGCAAGGATATAACCCCGGAAACCCTTGGTTTTTTTATTTCCTGCTACCAAAACACTTATTACGAGCGTGGCCGTGAACCCTATCTGAATGATGCGTTTTTCCAGACATACCTGCAAAAATGCCCGGAAAACATCTTATTGATTCTTGCGCTTAAAAATAATCAGCCGATTGCCAGTGCCCTGAATATTGTAGGTGATGATACCGTTTATGGGCGCTATTGGGGAGCACACGAATTTATCCCCGGCCTGCATTTTGAAACCTGTTATATGCAAAGCATTGAGTTTTGCATTGCAAATAAATTCCGTTATTTTGAAGGTGGTGCCCAAGGAGAACATAAGCTGGCACGCGGTTTACTGCCTATAACCACCTATTCGGCACACTGGATTGCCAGAAAAGATTTTGCGGCTGCGATTGAAGAATTTCTGGATCATGAAAGCCGCCAGGTCGGGAAATATGTTGACATGCTGGCAACACACTCCCCATTCAGGCACACCGGTTAAATGAATCAGGGTATTGCTTCCCTTATTTCTTGTCTTTATCTTGTGGCGTTACAAAGGGAAAGGCACCAAACATGTTTTGTGTCTGGTTTTGCATTTGCTCTTGCATTTGGACAAACAGGTTTTTGGACTGTTCCACATAATTGCTCATGGCATTATTCAATACCGGAGCCTGTATATTCATGAATTGTGCCCAAGCATCGGGACTGAACTGGGAACCATACATGCTCTTGGATTGATCAGCCAGACGTTCCTGGATATCAACAAACGCCTGCATGTTTTTTTCCAGATAGGAACCCATTACCCCCTGCATGGCATTGCCATAGAAACGAATAATGTGCTCGAGCATGGTGGAACTGAACATGGGTACGCCGCCCCCTTCCAGCTCAAGAATGATTTGCAGCAAAATGCTTCGGGTAAGATCTTCACTGGTTTTGGCATCAAGCACCTGAAACTTGACGTTATCAAGCACCAGTTTCCTGACATCTGCCAACGTAATATAGGTACTAGATTCGGTATCATAAAGCCGGCGGTTGGGGTATTTTTTAATAATACGTGTTTGCCCGGTTTCTGGTGAATTTATCATATTAATTTATTCATATATTAAAATGTAGAACCCCACCCGTAAAGGTGGGGCAAGGAATTACCCCATATGCAAGCCACCATTTACCGAGAAATCCGCACCTGTGCTAAAACCGGCATCTTCGGAAGCCAGCCATGCCACCATTGAGGCGATTTCTTCAGGCGTGCCCAAACGGCGAACGGGAATGGTACCCACAATTTGTTCCAGGACTTCAGGGCGAATGGCCTGAACCATTTCCGTGCCAATATAACCAGGAGAAACGGTATTTACCGTCACACCACGGCTGGCCACTTCCTGGGCAAGTGCCATGGTAAAACCATGAATACCCGCCTTGGCCGTAGAATAGTTGGTTTGGCCGAACTGGCCTTTTTGACCGTTAACAGAACTGATATTGATAATACGGCCCCAACGTTTTTCATACATGTGCTCGATTACCTGTTTGGTAACGTTGAACAGGCTGTTAAGGTTGGTGTCCATCACCATTTTCCAGTCTTCAAGGCTCATTTTACGAAAAACGCCATCACGGGTAATGCCGGCGTTATTCACCAGCACATCAACGGGACCATGCTCTTTTTTCACTTTGTCAAAGGCGGCAACGGTAGAGTCCCAATCGGCAACGTTACCTGCCGAAGCATAAAACTTATACCCAAGGGCAGCTTGCTCATCGAGCCACTTTTGCGCATTACGGTTAGGTCCGCAACCGGCAATGACCTTGAAACCATCCTTGTGCAACCGCTGGCAAATAGACGTTCCTATACCACCCATACCACCTGTTACATATGCAATTTTCTGACTCATAAAATCTCCGGATATTTATTTACTCATTTACAAATACTAATACTATACTGCCTTAACTTTGACATACTTGCCGGGGGCAGCCTCTATCTCAGGGTAATTCCCATTGCCTGGCGTTTTCCGTGCCCGCACTTTTTTACCGGCATGCGAAGCCAGCCATTCAGACCAATCTGGCCACCAGCTGCCTTGTACCTGGGTGGTGTTGTCAAACCATTCGCTGCTAACCGGAAACCCCTGCTCTGCCTGCGTATTCGAAACCCAATAATTGCGCTTGTTTTTAGCTGGCGGATTGATAACCCCGGCAATATGTCCGGATGCCCCCAATACAAACCGTTTAGGGCCCTGAAGGATATGCATGGAAGCGTAAGCAGAATCCCATGGCACGATATGATCCTCTTTTGAGGCATACACATAGGCAGGCATGTCCAATAGGCCCAAATCTACGGGCGTGCCTGAAATACTGAGGTAATTGGGCTTTTTAAGATTATTTTCCAGGTAGGTATTACGGAAATACCAGGTAAAGAAAGGCCCCGGCAGATTGGTACCATCTGAGTTCCAGTACAGCAAATCAAATGCAGTAGGTGATTGCCCTTTCAGGTAATTGTTGACCACATAATTCCAGACCAGTTCGTTGGGACGCAAAAATGAAAAGGTGGTACCCAACTCTGCCGCTGAAAGCAAACCACCCTGCCCCAATTGCTGTTCACGAATGGATGCATGCGCCTCATCGACAAACACATCCATGATGCCGGTATTTTCAAAATCCAGGAACGTGGTTAATAGGGTTAATGCTGCCACCGGATCCTGGCCCCTTTTGCGGGCCACGGCCAAGGCACATGCCAGCATTGTTCCGCCAACGCAAAAACCCAGCGCGTTAATTTTGTCCTGCCCTGAAATTTCGGCCACCACCGAAATGGCCTTTAACACGCCATTTTCAATGTAATCCTCCCAAGTGGCCTGCTGAATGCCATCGTCATCCTCAGGCAGAGGGTTGCGCCAGGATACCAGGAAAACACTATGGCCCTGGGCAACCGTGTATGCCACCAGGGAATTTTCGGGCTGCAAGTCGAGAATGTAATATTTATTGATGCAGGGCGGCACCATTAACAATGGTTTTTCATGCACCGTAGGAGTTTGTGGTTTGTATTGGATAAGCTGAAAGTACGGGTTTTCAAATACCACTGAACCTTCGGTAATCGCCAGGTTACGGCCCACTTCAAAAACCGTTTCGTCGGTTTGGGAAATGCGTCCTTTTTGCATGTCATGCATCAGGTTGGCCATGCCTTTTTGCAAGGACTCACCCTGGCTTTCCTGAAAGGCTTTCAGGGCATCAGGGTTAAGGGCAAAAAAATTGGAGGGAGCAAATGCATCCAGCCATTGGGTTACCGAAAATTTCAGGCGCTCCCGGTTGGACTCGGGGATTTCAAGTTGATCAACCCATTTATTCATGGTTTGGGCTGAAAGCAGGTAAAGATGGGCCAGTGCAGAAAATTGTGGATTATGCTGCCAGGCCTCGCTGCTGAAACGACGGTCTTTCATCGCGGGCAGATTTCCTTGGGTGGCCTGCATCATAAGTTGCCTGAAGTTTTCAGTGAACTCTGTTTGCAAGTGCCGGATTTGCTCCGGATTAACCATTGGCATCATCCACGGCATGGTTTTCGTAAACTGGTCATACTTCATTATTTTTTGCCCCTTTTGTAATCCCGAAAAGCGTTACAACATTTGCTTATACGCTAGTACCTTTACGATAAAGGAATACTCAAAGTTATTCAACTTTGTAAAAGATAAGCTTGTCCGGGCCAAGACTTATGCAGGTAGTTTTATCTTCCACGCAACAGTTACCATGCGGCCTGTACGGTTTTGCCTGCGATAGGAAAAAAAACGATCATGATTCATGAATGTACATAATTCGCTTTCCTCAACAACATTTACGCCATTTTTTTGCAGGCGGTAAACTGCAAGTGCCGATAAATCAGCCAGCCATTTTCCCGGATGATGGGGATGTGACCGAAAATACAACGCCTGATTTTCATCATTATTCATAAAAGCGTCATAAACTTCTTGCCCTACCTCAAAAGCCTCAAATCCGATGGCTGGACCAATCCATGCCCGAAAATTACTCTCCCGGGTTTTGCATCGCATCTTGCCCAGGGTGTTTTCAAGCACGCCATTTAACAAGCCTCGCCAGCCAGCATGCGCTGCCCCAATCACCTCACCGTTCTCAGAAGCCAAGACAACCGGCAAGCAATCCGCCGTCATGATGGCCAGCACCTTGTTGGTTTGCGTGGTGACCGCTGCATCTGCCGTAACAGGGAACGCATTTTCACCAGCCTGGTCGACATCATGGACATCAGTACCATGCACCTGTTCAAGCCATACCACTGGTCCCGGCAACAGGCGCTGTAGCCTGGCCCGGTTTTGCCCAACGGCAACCGGATCATCGCCCGTATGCAAGCCCATATTCATGGAATCATAGGGGGGCAGGCTCTGGCCACCCTGCCGGGTAGTACAAAAATACTGCACGCCGGGCCACGGTTTGCCTGTTACGGTATGGAGATTTTTCCAGCTTGCACCGAGATTATCATTATCAGTTTGTGTAATCGTCATTGAAGTGCTTCTTCCCATTGAATAGCTGCAATAACCTGCTGCATGTCTTCAGCCAGTCCGGACTCAAACTCGCAAAGAGATTCGGTTTCCGGATCGATGAATTGGAGGCGACGCGCATGCAGCATTTGGCGCTGCGCCCCCGCCAAGGGCTTGCCACCATACAATTCATCGCCCAGAAGCGGATGCCCGATACTGGATAGATGCACCCTGATCTGATGCGTGCGCCCGGTTTCCAGTTTACAACGCACCATTGACACCGCCTTGTCCTGCACCCTGCCCGAGGCCAGCAAAGTGTAATGGGTACGGGCCTCTTTGGGGGCAACCGGACGATCAACAGACATCCGGACCGGCACTTTCCGGTCACGGCCAATCGGGGCGTCTATCAATCCCTGGGGCTTGGCCTGCCCCATTACCAGGGCAACATATTCGCGGCCCACCGTACGGGCCTGCAATTGCCGGACCAGATGCGTCTGCGCCTGTTCGGTACGGGCCACCACCAGAAGACCGGAAGTATCTTTATCTAGCCGATGAACAATACCCGCCCGTGGCACATGAGCCAATTCCGGAAAACGGTACAGCAGGCCATTGAGCAGGGTACCGTGCCAATTACCGGCCCCCGGATGGGTAACCAGGCCCGCCGGTTTTTCAACCACCAGCCACTGGCTGCTTTCACCCAAAACCGTAAATTCAACGGGCTCTGGGGTGAACGCAAGGCTTTCTTCGGCAATCGGCTCCCAAACGGTAATAATATCGCTGGGTCCCACAATTTGCCTGACTTTACCCGGTTTTTCATTGACCGTTACACACCCTGTTTCTATCCAGGATTGCAACCGGCTTCTTGAATGCTCGGGAATTAATTGCGCCAATATCTTATCAAGGCGATCACCCTTTACTGAAACCGGAACCCTGAAAATCCGTGGTTCTGTGTCAATAAATTCATCTTGTTGGGAAATTGTAGTATCAGACATGGATTAATAATCATATAATGTTGAGTCGCAATGCTAACATTGTGTGAACCGTTTTGGCCTTTAACTTACTGTAACCCATCTAATTATGCAAAAAAGTATTATTCGTCACTCATTATTGGTGCTGTGTTCCGTGGCCGTTGCCGGGTGCAGTGGTGTGTTCAAGAGCCAGGAAGACAAAACACAAGGTTGGACAGCAGACCAGCTTTACCAGGAAGCCCGTGAGAACGTCCGTGCTTCTGAATGGAAAGGTGCCAGCCAAAACCTGAAAGCTGTAGAAACCCGCTTCCCTTATAGCAGCCAGGCCCAACAGGCACTTATTGACCAGGCCTATGTTTACTGGAAAGATGACGAACCCGAACAGGCAACGGCAGCCATTAACCGATTCCTGGCATTGTACCCCAACCACCCAGGTACCGATTACATGCTTTACCTTAAAGGCCTGGTTACCTTTACACCTCCAAGCGCCTTCCTAAGCAGCTATACCGGTCAGGACCCCAGCGAACGTGACCCTAAAGGCCTGCGCCAGTCCTACCAGGCATTCAATGAACTGGTCACCCGATTCCCCGACAGCCGTTATGCCCATGATGCGCGTTCCCGCCTTACCTGGCTGGTTAGCACGATTGCAGAAAACGAAGTTAACATTGCCGAATACTACTACAAACGGGATGCCTATGTAGCCGCCATCAACCGCAGCCAGGCAGTCATTCGTGACTTCTCGGGCGTACAGGCTGCCGAGCGCGCCCTGTACATCATGATGATGTCTTATGAAAAGCTGGGCATGAATGAACAGGCTAACGACGCCAAGCGCGTTCTTGACCAGAACTTCCCCAACAGCAAATATATTGCCCAAGGCCTTGATGGCGACAAGCACTGGTCCGACATGTTCAAACCCGCTTCATGGTTTAACAACTAAAATCACAACGCTACACAAAAACCTAACCAGGTTTAAAAAACCCCGGCAAAGCGGCTTAAGAGCCAGCTTGCCGGGGTTTTTCATCACTTGAAGGCGTAAGCTGTTTGATACTCGACCCCCAGAGGAGGCCTTTCAGGTTTACTGAGTCTCGTCAGCCTGTGGTTCGGGCTTGGCAAAAAACTCAACCGCTTCTTCCAAATAGCGGGTACGGCTAAAAGAAGGCAAGCCCCGCCAAAGCAATTTTCCATAAGGCTTTTCAACCAGCCTTCGGTCTCCCACCATTAATACCCCCCAGTCACTTTCCGTGCGGATCAGGCGCCCGGCCCCCTGTTTGAGGGCAATGGCAGCACCGGGAATTTGATATTCAAAGAAAGGATTACCGCCTTCCTGGCGACAGGCCTTGATCCGGGCTTCCAGAACCGGATCATCCGGTGGCGCAAAAGGAAGTTTGTCAATGGCCACCAAAGTGAGGATATCACCCGGAAAATCCACGCCTTCCCAAAAACTGGCACTACCAACCAGCACGGCATTGGCATGCTGCCTGAATCGCTGGATAAGTTGCCCGCGGGTGCTTTCCCCTTGGCGCATCACAGGACGGTCAATATCTTCCTTGTCAAAAGCCTTGATCAGCAGATGGGCAAAATAATCCACTGCCCTGAGGGTGGTGCATAAAACCAGTACACCGCCAGGCGTGGCCTTGATCAGGGGCAGCAATGTATCGACAAAAGCCTGGGCAAATTCAGGGGACTGGGTTTCTGGCAAATGATTGGGCACATACAGCAATGCCTTGTCTTTGTAATTAAAGGGGGATTCCCAGCGCTCGGTGCGGGCATTATACAAACCCAGTTGACGCGTGAAATGGGAAAAGTCTTTGTATACGGAAAGTGTGGCCGAAGTAAAAACCCAGGCCTGGTCGGGTTTCTTATAGCGGGCAAAGGTATGTACCGACAAAGGGGCCGAATTCAGTCGCAAGTGATGCAGGCCAAACTCCACCCATCGCACCAGAACTTCCTGCTGGCGTTTTTTTTGCGGTGCAGTGGCTGCTTCTTCATCTTCCTGGACAGGTTCAGCATCCAGCTCGGGTAAGGCGGCATGGGTCCATCGGTAAATTTTAGCCCTGAGTTCCGCACCACTCTTAGCAGCGGCCATCAAGTCGGGATGCCGCTCTTGTACCGCTACCAGCATGCGAACCAGCTTGTCCAGTTCCTCTTCCATATTGGCAAGGGTTTCATTGAACTTTTCCGGCTCGGGAATTTGCTCATAGGCTGCCCTTTTACCGGGCATTTTATCGATACCGGCAGCCACGAGGCGCAAATCTTTTACGTAATATTCAACTTTCTTGCACGCCTCGCTCCAACGCGCCGAATCTCGCGCCTGGGCCAGGCAGGCCACTTCGGTGGTTTTCAGGAAATCCATGATTTGCGAAGTGGAAACGGTATCACCCATGAAGCGGGTTGCCACATCAGGCAACTGGTGCGCCTCATCAAAAATAACCGTATCAGCAGCAGGCAGCAAATCGGCAATGCCTTCTTCTTTTAAGACCAGGTCAGCAAAAAACAATGCATGATTGATCACCACGACATCGGCTTCCTGCGCATTGCGCCTTGCTTTCAGCAAGAAACAGTCTTTCACGAAAGGACAATCCTGGTTCAGGCAGTTCTCGCGGGTGGAAGTGGCCCGGCCCCAGATATCGGCATCTTCGGGAACCTGTGCGCAATCGGTTTTATCACCCGTATGGCTGCGGTCGGCAAACTGGCGGATATACCGAAGCTGCACCACCTCCTCTTTTGAACGCAGGGAGCGGTCGTCCTGCTCCATCCGGCTTAAATGGTAATGGCAGACGTAGTTGCTGCGTCCCTTGAGCAGGGCAACATGCACCGGCACAGCCATGACTTTTTTCAGGCGCGGCACATCTTTGGTGTACAGCTGGTCTTGCAGGGTGCGGGTCCCGGTAGAAACAATAACCTTGCCCCCTGATAAAAACGCCGGCACCAGATAAGCCCAGGTTTTGCCGGTACCGGTGCCGGCTTCAGCCACCAACACCGATTTGGACTGTATGGTGTCATCAATAGCCTGCGCAAGCTGAATTTGTGCATCACGCACCTTGTAACCCGGAATGGCACCGGCAAAAGGCCCCTCTTGCAGGAACCAATCGGAAATATCAAAATCAAGAACTCGCACACGCTTTCCAAACAACTAAAAATGAAGGCAATCCGCCCATACGCTATTTTAATGATAGTAGCGAAGCTGCGGCCCTTATCAGCAGGAACAGGATGAAATAATCCGGCACCAACCGCCAATCACCCAGACAAATTAACCGATATGGCTAGCCCCCTCACCACAAGCCTGCTGCTTATGGCACAATTTACAGTTCGTTTTTAACTTTTTTAAGCAGACATGTCCGAAACACCAAGTACCGAAACTGCCACAGGCATTGATGAACAACGCATTATTACGCTACTGGCCCAGGAGCTGAACGTACGTCCGGCACAAATTGCCGCTACGGTTTCACTGCTTGATGAAGGCGCCACGGTTCCCTTTATCGCCCGTTACCGCAAAGAGGTCACCGGTGGCCTTGACGATACCGTTTTGCGTAATCTTGAAGTCCGTCTTTTGTATGTACGGGAACTGGAAACCCGTCGCCTGGCGATTGTCGAGTCTATCGGCCAGCAGGGCAAATTGACCCCGGAACTGGAAGCGGCAATTGCTGCGGCCGATACCAAGCAACGCCTTGAAGACCTTTACGCCCCCTTCAAGCCCAAACGCCGCACCCGTGCCCAGATTGCCCGCGAAGCTGGCCTTGAGCCCCTGGCCGATGAGATCCTGGCCAATAAAAATGCGGTACCTGCCGAACTTGCCGAACAATACCTCAACCCGGAATTAAATATCAAGGATGGCAAAGCCGCCCTTGATGGCGCGCGTGACATTCTGGCAGAACGATTTGCAGAAAACGCCGACTTGCTGGCCGACATGCGCGAGCATTTGTGGAACCAGGGCTGGCTCTACTCCAAGGTGGTGGAAGGTAAAGAGAGCGAGGGTGACAATTTCCGCGACTGGTTCGATTTCAAAGAGCCGGTTAAAACCCTGCCCTCACACCGAATTCTGGCTTTGTTGCGCGGACGCCAACAAGGCATGCTTGATTTGCGCATTGGCCTGAATGAAGAACAGGATGCCCTGGTACCCCATCCTTGCGTCGTCCGCATCAGCGACTTCCTGCAACTGGATGCCGATTACACGATTGATGCCAGTGCACGTGGCAAATGGCTGGCCGAAGTTTCCCGCTGGACATGGCGGGTCAAACTGTTAACCGCCTTTGAATCTGAAATGATTGGCAAGTTGCGTGAGCAGGCCGAAGAAGAAGCCATCAAGGTGTTTGCCGCCAACCTGAAAGACCTGCTGCTGGCCGCACCGGCCGGACCAAAATCGGTGCTTGGGCTGGACCCGGGCATTCGTACCGGTGTCAAGGTAGCCGCCATCGACCCAACCGGAAAGCTGTTGGATACCGCCACCATCTACCCGTTTGAACCACGCCGCGACCGCGAAGGTTCCATCCGTACCCTGGCCGCTTTAATTGCCCGCCACAAGATCCAGTTAATTGCCATTGGCAACGGAACCGCTTCACGCGAAACCGAAAAGCTGGTGGCCGACATGCTGCAGGCTTTCCCCAACCCCGATGTCAAAAAAATCGTGGTATCCGAAGCCGGAGCCTCGGTTTACTCGGCCTCTGAACTGGCCGCCAAAGAATTTCCCGAGCTGGATGTCAGCCTGCGCGGTGCCGTTTCGATTGCCCGTCGCCTGCAAGACCCCCTGGCTGAACTGGTCAAGATTGAACCCAAGGCCATCGGGGTTGGGCAATACCAGCACGATGTGAACCAACGCGAACTGGCCCGCTCGCTTGATGCCGTGATTGAAGATTGCGTGAACGCGGTGGGGGTTGATGTCAATACGGCCTCTGCTCCCCTGCTTACCCGGGTATCGGGACTCAATGCCACCCTGGCCAAAAATATTGTCGAATGGCGTGACCAAAACGGCGCCTTCCCCAATCGTACCGCCTTGATGAATGTTTCGCGTTTTGGAGCCAAGGCTTTTGAACAGGCCGCCGGCTTTCTGCGCGTCCCCAATGGTGACAATCCGCTGGATGCTTCTTCAGTGCACCCTGAAGCCTACCCGGTAGTCGCGCGTATCCTGGACAAAATCCAGGCTGATGTCAAATCCATCATCGGCAAAAAAGATGCCTTGAAGGGCGTCTCACCGGCCGATTTTACCGATGAGCGTTTCGGTTTGCCAACCGTCAAGGATATTTTCAGCGAACTTGAAAAACCGGGCCGTGACCCACGCCCCGAATTCAAGACTGCTACCTTCAAGGAAGGTATTGAAACCATTAATGACCTGCTGCCCGGCATGATTCTGGAAGGGGTTGTTACCAACGTGGCCAATTTTGGGGCTTTTGTCGATATTGGCGTGCATCAGGATGGCCTGGTGCATATTTCAGCCCTGGCTGACAAGTTTGTCAAAGACCCACGTGATGTAGTGCGGGTTGGACAAACGGTACAAGTCAAGGTTCAGGAAGTAGACGCGCAACGCAAACGGATTGCCCTGACCATGCGACTGAATGACGAGAGCCTGCCGGTTAGCCGCAGTAATGCCGGTGCTGCGGCTGGCAATCGCCCTCGTGGCCAGAACCGTCAACAAGCGGCAGACAGCAAACCGCCTGCCAACAATGCCATGGCAGCCGCCTTTGCCAAACTCAAGCGCTAGGCTGGCATTGTCCCGGGCCATATCGGCCAACTAAAGTAGCACAAAAAAATGCCCCGAAGCGATTCGGGGCATTTGCCTATATTGCCTATAAGCCTGAAAACAATAGCTTGACAATGAAAATCAGGATTCCGGGGCGTCCACCACTTCAGATGCCTGAAACTGCATGGCCCACATGCGGGCATAAATGGCATTTTTCTCTAGCAGTTCGCTATGTGTGCCCTGCTCCATGATTCTGCCCTGATCCATCACGATAATCCGGTCAGCATCTACAATGGTAGAAAGCCGATGAGCAATAATAAGGGTGGTCCGGTTCTTGGCAATCTGGAATAGTTCATCCTGGATCTTGCGCTCGGTACGGGTATCCAACGCGCTGGTGGCTTCATCCAGCACCAGGATCGGTGGATCTTTTAAAATGGTACGTGCAATGGCCACCCTTTGCTTTTCACCGCCGGACAGCTTCAGGCCCCGCTCGCCCACCTGTGATTCATAGCCATCTGGCAAGCTGGTCACAAACTGATGGATACTGGCAGACTTGGCCGCCTCTATGACCTCTTCGTGCGAAGCGGAAGGACGGCCATAGGCAATGTTGTAATAAATCGAATTATTGAACAATACCGTATCCTGGGGCACAATCCCAATATGCTGGCGCAGGCTTAACTGGGTATAGGAGCGGATATCCCTGCCATTGATCAGGATACTTCCCGAACCGACATCATAAAAACGGAACAGCAGGCGAGACAAGGTTGACTTGCCGGCGCCGGACGTTCCTACCACGGCAACCGTTTCTCCGGCCCCTACCTTGAAAGACACATTGTGAAGAATCTGCCGTTCGCTTTCATAAGAAAAACCCACATCCTTAAACTCGATTTCTGCCTGCCGAGTATTTAACACAATGGCATCTTTGTCATCCTTGATTTCCTGCTGCTCATCCATCAGCCCAAACATGCGCTCCATATCAGACAATGAGTTCTTAATTTCACGGTAGATGAAACCCAGAAAATTCAGGGGAGCGTACAACTGGGTAAGGTAGGCCGATACCAGCACAACATCTCCAACGGTCATGCTTCCCTGAACGACCCGGTCTGCCGACATCCACAGCAAAACGGTAATCCCGACGGTAATAATCACACCCTGGCCGGCATTCAGGAAATTCAACGAGACCTGATTCTTGACTGATGATTCAACCCATTTACCCAGGTTCTCATCGTAGCGGTTAATCTCATAAGCTTCGTTATTAAAATATTTAACGGTTTCATAATTGATCAGAGCATCAATCGCCTGAGTATTGGCCATGCTGTCCAAGCTATTCATGCGACGTCGCATGACCATGCGTTTTTCAGTTACGGCAAGGGTAAACAAAATATAGGCAACAATCGTTAGCATGGTTACCCCTGCAAACCAGATGTCATAGCGCCATAGCAAGATACCCATGACCATGGTCAATTCCAGCAAGGTGGGCAAAATATTGAACAGGGTAAAATTCAATACAAAGCCAATGCCCTTGGTGCCCCGGTCTATATCCCTGCTAAGACCACCGGTTTGACGAAGCAGGTGAAACCGCATAGACAGGCCAAACAAATGCTCAAAAATGTTTTTGGCTATTTTACGAATGGAACCCTGTGTGACCTTGGCAAACAGGGCATCCCTGAGTTCGCCAAAAAGACTGCTGGAAATACGCGCAAAACCGTAAGCCAACAGGGCAGCCACTGGCAAAACCAGCGCATTCGTTGGCATACTGAGCTGATCAACAATATCTTTCAGGAAAATCGGCAAGACTACGCTGGCTACTTTGGCCAGAACCAGGCACAACAGGGCAAGGCCAACACGCCATTTGAATTGCCAGACATAAGGTAAGAGGGATAATATAACGCCAAAACTGACTTTATTAGACGCCGATTTCGGTGGATTCTGCTCTGATTGAATTCTCATATATGTTCTTGTAACAACGGACCCATCTTATTACCTGTTCCGCTGCAACGCTGCGCAAAGGCTGGGCAAGATGACAACCCTTTTCATCCCGGTAATGACAACGGTCATAAAAAAAACAACCACTGGGCAAATGCCGGTTACCTGGCAATTCGGGCAAATCGACCGGACCGTTCATGGTCAGGCTGCCCGTCATGTCAGGTACGGCATCAAGCAAAAGCCGGGTATAGGGATGGGCCGGCTTTTGCAAAACTTCAGCTGTAGAACCCAGCTCAACAATTTGCCCCAGGTACATGACCGCAATCCTTTTGCTCATATGCTTTATAACAGAAACATTATGGGAAATCAGGATATAGCTTAGATTCCTTGCTTTTTGCAAATCGTTAAGCAAATTCAGTATTTGTGCCTGGACCGAAATATCCAGCGCCGAGGTGGGTTCATCCAGCACAATAATATCAGGATTGGGAGCCAGGGCTCGTGCAATGGCTATCCGCTGACGCTGCCCACCTGAAAATTCATGTGGAAAACGGTCCAGGTATTCTTCACGTAATCCCACCTGCACGGCAAGATCCGCTGCTATTTTACGCAATTGCGCCCGGGAATGACCACCATTGATATGAATTGGCTCAGTAATGACTTTCCAGACAGGCAAACGCGGATCAAGTGAAGACTGCGGATCCTGGAACACAATCTGGATATTGGGTTTGGCACCCGCAGTATGCCAGCTTACACTACCCCGGGTAGGCGGCAACAGGCCCATCAACACCTGTGCCAAGGTGCTTTTGCCACAACCCGACTCGCCCACAATACCCAGGGTTTCTCCTGCGTTGGCGTGCAAGTCTATGCCGTTCAGGACATGCGCGGTTGACTTGACCTGACCCAGCCAGTTTTTTTGCACCGTAAAATGAACATGGACATCGTTCAGGGAAACCAGGCGGTTATTTGTATTTGGCATTGCGTTTATCCTCTTCCTGCACAATCCAACAGGCAACCTTGTGGGATGGATCTGACGTTAACGGTAATAAATCAGGGACATTGCGGCAAATATATTCCTTGCGTTCGCAGCGGTTCATGAATGAACAGCAAGCGGGCAACTGTGCCAGATCGGGCACCTGCCCGCCAATGGTTTTCAGGGGGGCGCCTGGCTGTACATTTTCGGGCAAGCCAGCCAGCAAGCCTTGCGTGTAAGGATGCTGCGGGTGACTCATCACATCACGGGTCCAGCCGTCCTCAACGACCGATCCGGCATACATCACATACACCCGCTGACAAAACTGCGAGACCACCGCCATATCATGGGTGATCAGCAAAATGGCCGTGCCGGTTTGACGGGCACGCTCCCTGAGCAACAGCAAGACCTGCTTTTGCACCGTCACATCCAGCGCGGTGGTCGGCTCATCGGCAATCAACAGCTTGGGTTCACAGGAAAATGCCAAAGCAATCATGATGCGCTGGCGCATGCCCCCAGATAGTTCAAACGGATAACTGTCAAACACCCGCTCGGGATCGGCAATATACATATCCCGCAGCAGGCCCAGGGTTTTTTCCCTGGCCTTGGCCTTGCTGATGGGTTGATGCTGCAAAATCACATTGATGATTTGCTTGCCCACCTTCATGACAGGATTCAGGGCGGTCATAGGTTCCTGAAAAATCATGGAAACCTCACTGCCGCGAATAGACCGCATTTCTTTTTCAGTCATTTTCAGGACATCTTTGCCCGACTGCCTTATGGTGCCACGGGTTACCCGGTAGCTGTCAGACGGAATCAAGCGCATGCCCATCATGGCACAAACCGATTTTCCCGACCCTGATTCACCGACCAGGCCAACAATCTCACCGGCAGCCACCTGCAGGTTGACCCCATTCAGGGCCTTGACTGCCCCTTTATAAACGGGAAACTCGATATGCAGATTTTCTACACTGAGTACCAGTTCATCTGTCTGGCCAGCATGATTGTCTTGCATTACTTCACCTTCTGTTTGGGATCCAGCATATCGCGCACCCCATCACCCAACAAATTAAAGCCAATGGCCGTTATTAAAATGGCCAGGCCAGGAAAGGTGGAATACCACCACTGGTCAATAAGAAAGTTACGACCGGCAGAAACCATGGCACCCCATTCAGCTGTTGGCTGTTGTGCACCTAAACCGATAAAGCCCAATGCCGCCGCCATGAGTATGGCATTGCCGATATCAAGCGTGGTTTGCACAATAATTGGTGGCAAGGCATTTCTGATAACGTGCCATTGCACAATATGACGGCGACTGGCACCGAAGGTTTCCGCGGCTTTGACATACACCATTTCACGAATGCCCAGTGTTTGCCCCCGCGCAAGCCGGACATAATACGGAATGCGCACCAGAGTAATAGCCAGCATAGCATTGAACAGGCTGGGCCCCAAAGCCGCGGCCAGGGCCATGGTCAGCACCAAAGAAGGAATAGACAACATGACATCCATGATGCGCATGATGATGGTATCTACCCATTTGCCAAAAATACCCGAAAAACAGCCAATAACTGTGCCGATGAAGCTGGCCACGAAAGCCACAAACAAACCCACGCCAATTGATTGCTGGCCACCATACAGGACGCGACTGAAAATATCCCGCCCTACTTCATCGGTGCCAAACCAATGGGCCATTGAAGGAGGCTGCAAACGGGCCCGTAAATTAATAACATCGGGATGATAAGGCGCCAACACCGGTGCCAGCAATGCAGCCAGGCACATAAAAATGATAATGCCCAACCCCACCATGGTCATGGGACTGCGCCGCAATTGATACCAGAAATATGAACCCCTGTTTTTGAGGCCTGCAACCATTGCCATCATTAACCCACCTCTTTAATGCGTGGATCAATCATCAAGTAAAGCAAATCCACCACCAGATTCAACAACACATACACAAATGAAACCAGCACGGCAAAACCCATGACCGCCGGAAAATCCAGTGCCTGGATGGAATTGACCACATACAGCCCCATGCCTGGCCAACCGAACACTGTTTCTGTCAGAACGGCACCATATAACAAATCCCCCATGGCCAGTCCCAGCACCGTTACCGAAGGAATCAAGGCATTAGGCAAGGCATGCCTGAGAATAACCTGCCACTTCGGTAGCCCATAAGCCTTGGCAGTGCGAATATAATCTTCGCCTAACTGCTCGAGCATGGAAGAACGGATCTGCCGTGCAACCACGCCAAGATGCACAAAGCTTAAGGTTAATGCGGGCAACACAAGATGCCACAACGCATTGAAAAAAGTCGCCATCTCACCTGCCAGCAGTGAGTCCACCAGATAGAAACCAGTTACAAATGGGGGAACCGGCACCCCTTGGCTTAATCTTCCGCCTGCCGGAAACCAGGACAGGTGTCCATAAAAAATGATGATTAACCCCAAACCCAGCCAGAAAGCCGGCATGGAAATACCCATGACAGAAATGGTTCTGGCTATTTGGTCGATCCACTTGTTTTTATAGACCGCCGACAATACCCCTAGCGGCACACCAATTAATATGGCCAGTATCAGGGAAACCACGGCCAGTTCCATCGTGGCCGGAAAAAATGCCAGCAAATCCTGCAACACTGGCCGACCGGTGCGGATCGAGGTCCCCAGATCCCCGTGTAGCAATCCTTTCAGGTAGAGCCAGTACTGTTCATACAGGGGAAGATTCAGGCCCAGTTTTTCACGAATCGCGTCGACCATGGCATCGCTTGCCCGGTCACCCGCAATGAGTCGGGCCGGATCGCCAGGAATCAGGTGGGAAACAATAAAGGTAATGACCGACACGCCCAGCACGACAAAAACAAGGCCGACAAGACGTTTGGAGATAATTTGAAAAACCGACATGCCCGGCATCCATCAGCAAAAGCGCCCGTTAAACGAGCGCTTTTGCCGGTTAATGTTAATTAAAAACCCGATTATTCCTTGCTGATATCTTGCACGTTATAAACGTCATCAAGCATGGGATTATAAGCAAAGCCTTTCACGTTATCACGCAAGCCAATTTCTTCACTTTTCTGGAAGAGGTACGCATAGGCGAAATCGTCCAGTACCATTTTCTGGGCTTGTTGATACAGTTTGGTACGCTCGGCCTGATCGCTGATTTCAGCGGCTTTACGGATCAGCTTATCTACTTCAGGATTGCTATAAAAGGAGCGATTACCAGGCAAACCGGCTTTTTCAGAATCGAACCAGTAATTCATGAACATGTATGGATCGGCAAAGTCGGGACTCCAGTTACCAATGGCGATGTCAAACTCACCTTTACCCAAGCGGTCGCGCATGGTTGCATTAGCCAGTTTTTCAAGTTTGACATTCACACCCAAGGCAGCCAAATTTGCCTGCACCGTCAGGGCGATGGGCTCCCAGTTGGCATCACGGTTTGAATACAGCAGCGTGAGGTCTTTTTTACCCAAATTGGCCTTGGCAAAACTTGCCTTGGCAAGCCCCAGGTCCTGTTTGAAACCAGGATTGGAATCATCATAAGCCCACATGCCATCAGGAATGGGACCTTTAAGTTGTTTACCCTGATTGTTCAACACGCCTTCAACAATACCTTGGTAATCAATGGCAGCGGAAACTCCCTTGCGGGCATCCAGGTTGGCAAGTGGTCCGGTTTTATTGTTCAGGTATAGGTAAGTAACCAATAAAGAAGGAACCTTCTCAAAATGCACACCCGGTTTGCTTTTCAAGGACTCAATCTGGTCGACAGGCAGCTTGGCAACAATATCCAGGTCGCCGTTTTGCAATTGCAGGCGCTGGGCAGATGCATCCGGGATGATTTTCAAAAGTACCTTGTCCAGAACAGGCTTTTCACCGCCGTAATGGGGGTTGCGTTCCAATTGGATGGATTGGCCCTTATCCCACTTGCTCATTTGGTAGGGACCTGAGCCAGCGGTATTGCCGGCCAGGAACTTGTCAGCGCCTCCCTCGGCTTTTTCTACGGCCGGATTAACAATGCCCGCCCCGTTATTGGCCAGAATATAAAGGAAAGGCGCAAAAGGGGTTTCCAGCTTGAATTCAACCGTAAGCGGATCTTTCACACTGGTTTGCATGGCCGGAAAAGGCTCTGAAGGCCCCTGTTTGATACGTAATAAGCGATCAAACGTATATTTGACCGCATCAGCGTTTACATCGCTGCCATCGGCAAATTTTTGCCCAGGCTTAAGCTTGAATGTCCATGTCAGGTTATCGTCAGAGGCCGTCCAGCTGTCAGCCAGATCGCCTTCCACGTTAGTAGAGCCTTTTTTATATTTGACCAGATGCTGGTAGCTTGGATAGGTTACTGTCCAGTCGTTATTATCGATGGTTACGGCAGGATCCAGGGTTTGCGGATCGGATGACTTGGCAATCACCAAGGTGTCTTTCGGCGTTGCCGCCATTGTGCCTGGCATGGCGACGGAAAACCCAAGTGCCGAAGCAAAAACCGTTAACAGTAATTTTCTGTAAATGCGATGTCCTGACATATGCGAATTCTCCCAATGAATATCGACTTGAACGCAGAACATCTTAGCAAAACTAATTTAAATTAGAAATAGTGTTTACCCGATTATTGTAAAAAAAATTTCCTTTAAGAAAATAGCGCTGCAAGCCAAGGATTAAACGATGACAAGATCGCTTTCAATCATGGGATAAGCACGACTGTTGGGCAACTCATAATGCCACCACTCGGAAGGGATGCTAATAAACCCGGCATGCAGCATGATACCCAGCAGCAAGAGACGGTTTCTTTGCACTTCGAGCGGCAAGTCATTGCGATCATGATGCGAGTGTTCTTGCATGTCATCAAATCCGGTACCCATATCCAGTTCCTGGCCCTGCGCATTTAACAGTGTGACATCAAGCGCTACGCCACGGGAATGGTTTGAGCCTTGGGCCGGATCTGACACATATTGGGCATCCGACAGGACTGACCAAAAAATTTCCTGGGCTTTGCCGGGACGAAAAGCATCGAAAATCTTAAGGGTCATGCCAGCCTGCCTGGCATAGTTAGCGGCCTTGCGCAAACAGGCTTCGGCATCAGGATGAAGGGCACAAACCGCTTTCTGGTAAACCACTTTTCCGGCCAGATTATTGGGGCTGGCATAAACCAGGTCTATCACCACGCCATGCGTCTGTTCAGTAATAATTGATAATGCTGTTGTGCCCACGTCTCTTCCTCTTTATGCTTTCATTGATTCAATGGCTTCAATCAGAAGAGTGATATTACCATCAAGTTCAGCCTGGCTGGATGCAGAAAAACCACTAGCCACCGGCTGACCGTCAAGATGAATCTCAACATTGCAAGCCTGTTCGTTTTTGGCAAGCAAGCCAGTGATATTTTCAGTTTGCAGACGCTTGGTCACCAAGCCGGCATCTTTCGGGTTTTCAAACGGCACGGATAACAACAATTCTTGGCCGCTGGCAGCAATCAGGCGGAAACGGAATCGCCCTTCTTCATCGCGGAAGCTGACAAATCGGGCAGCCTTGGCGGTTTTTTTCTGCTCTTTCACCGTGGCTTTTACCGCGACCGCATTACGCAACCCAACCGCCTGGCGAATTTCATTCATGAACGGTGTGGCTTCACGACGCGCTTTTTTGGCCCCTTCCTGCAAAATTTCTTCTATCTGGTCGGGTTTGGCCATCAAGTCGTTATAACGTTCACGCATCGGGGCCAAGGTATTTTCCAGCAAATCACCCAACGCCTGCTTGGCATCTCCCCACCCCATGCCATCCAGCAACTGCTGCCTGAAAGCAGCCGCTTCTTCCTGACTGGCAAAAGCGCGATAAATCGTGAACAAGTGGGACTCATCAGGATCTTTGGGCTCGCCGGGCAAGCGGGAGTCAGTCTGGATACGGGCAATAGCTGCCTTCAACTGCTTGCCGGTACCTTCAAACAAAGGAATGGTATTGTTATAACTTTTGGACATTTTTCTGCCGTCCAGTCCCGGCAAGGTCGCCACTTCTTCTTCGATATGGACTTCGGGCAAAGTGAAATAATCGCGCCCTGCCCCATACTGGTGATTAAAGCGCTGGGCAATGTCACGGGCCATTTCCAGATGCTGGATCTGGTCACGTCCTACCGGAACCTTATTGGCATTAAACATGAGGATATCAGCCGCCATCAGGATCGGATATGAGAACAAGCCCATATTGACCCCGTCGTCGGGTTCTACATTTTTGGCCACATTCTGGTCTACCGATGCCTTGTAGGCATGGGCACGATTCATCAAACCCTTGGGGGTAAGGCAGGTTAGAATCCAGCTGAGCTCGGGTATCTCGGGAATATCCGACTGGCGGTAAAACGTAACCCGGCTTGTGTCCAGGCCGGCAGCCAGCCAGGTAGCGGCGATTTCAAGGCGTGAGCGTGCCACGCGCAATGGATCATCACATTTAATCAGGGCGTGGTAGTCAGCCAGAAAAAAGAAGGCATCTACATTGTCTTCACGGCTGGCATTAATGGCAGGCCGGATGGCACCTGCATAGTTACCCAGATGGGGGGTGCCAGAAGTGGTGATACCGGTTAGCACTCTTGTGTTTTTACTCATGAATTTCAATTCCCAATTTACAGACTGACCGATTCCCTTCGTTCAGACTCAAGATATTCTTTCGATTGCATTTCCATGATACGTGAAACCGTACGATGGAACTCATTGGACAACGTACCTTCGGTATATAACTCATCTGGCTCACACTCGGCTGACATGATCAGCTTGACCTTATGGTCATATAAAACGTCTATCAGCCAGGTAAAACGGCGGGCCTCGGAGGCATGCTTGGGACGCATTCTAGGTACGTCAGATAAAATAATCGTATGAAAACGACTCGCCAGTTCCAGGTAGTCATTTTGCGAGCGTGGACCGCCACACAATGTAGCAAAAGAGAACCACACCACCGATCCACCCAGGGCTTCGGCACGGATTTCACGGTTTTCTATGTGCAATACCGGGTCCTGATTGGTCGAGTCAGAGAGTTGTTCAAACGCCTCCTGCAATTCCTGACGGGTTTGTGCAGTCAGCGGTGTATGGTACATCTTTACCTGCTCAAGCGTACGCAGGCGGTAATCCACGCCGGTATCCACGTTCAAGACATCCATTCGATCCTGGATCAGCTTGATGGCAGGCAGGATACGATCCCGATGCAAGCCATCCGGGTATAAGGTGGATGGCTCGTAGTTGGAAGTCATCACAAAAGATGTGCCATGTTCAAACAGTTTAAGCAGCAAACGATACAAAATCATTGCATCGGCAATATCCGAAACGTGGAATTCATCAAAGCAGATCAGGCGATATTTTTTGGCAATGCGTCGTGCCACTTCATCTAACGGATCTTGCGTACCCTTTATTTGCTGCAACTGCAGATGTACGCCACGCATGAATTCATGAAAGTGAATCCTGGTTTTGCGCTTGACCGGAACGGTCAGGTAAAACGAATCCATTAAAAAGCTTTTGCCACGCCCAACCCCTCCCCACATGTATACACCCTTGGGAATCTGTGGACGATTGAACAGTTTTTTAAGCCTGCTTGAGCGCTGTTCCTTGAAGGCGATCCAATCATCATAATACTTCTGCAAGCGACGGATTGCCTTCTGCTGTGCCGCATCTGCCTTGTAACCGCGTTCACCCAGTGCTTTTTCATAATACTGCAAAACATTCATGACAATAAATTCAAGTTTAAATATTCATTATATTAAAAAAGGCCTGCCGCCGGATTGGCTGTTCCGGGAACACCAACCACGAGCCGCAGGCCTGCTATTTCAAGCAAAACTTAAAACAGTACCAACTTGATTAGAAATTCAATGCACGTTTATCAACCGCAAGGGCTGCTTCTTTCATTGCTTCAGACAAAGTTGGGTGTGCATGGCAGATACGGGCGATATCTTCGGCCGCACCCTTGAATTCCATAATGGTTACTGCTTCTGCGATAAGTTCAGAAGCTGATGGGCCAATAATATGAACGCCCAGGACTTCATCGGTCTTGGCGTCTGCAATGATTTTCACAAAACCGGTTGTATCGCCCAACGCACGTGCACGGCCGTTGGCCAGAAATGGGAAACTGCCCACTTTGATTTCACGTTTTTCAGCTTTCAACGCCTGCTCTGTTTTACCAACCCAGGCAATTTCTGGAGCGGTATAAATAACAGAAGGAATCGTGTCGAAATTGACATGACCGTGCTGACCGGCAATACGCTCAGCCACTGCCACACCTTCTTCTTCAGCCTTGTGAGCCAGCATTGGACCACGCACCACATCACCCACTGCCCATACGTTAGGTAAGTTGGTTTTGCAATCAGCATCAACCACAACGAAACCACGTTCGTCCAGTTGCAGGCCAACCGCTTCTGTATTCAAGCCAGTGGTGTAAGGAACGCGACCGATGGAAACGATCAGTTTGTCTACAACTAATGACTGCTCTTCACCTTTGGCTGTAGTGTAAGGAATGGTGATTGCTTTAGCGGTTTGCTTGATTTCACCAATTTTCACGCCGGTTTCAATAACCAGGCCTTGTTTGGCAAATGCTTTTTGTGCTTCTTTGGCAACCTGTGCATCACATACGGCCAGGAAGTCGGGAGCGGCTTCAAGCACAACTACTTCAGCACCCAGACGGCGCCATACGCTGCCCAGTTCAAGACCAATAACACCCGCACCAATTACACCCAGTTTTTTAGGAACGGCTGGAATGTTCAGGGCACCGTCGTTGGACAGAACCTGTGTTTCGTCGAAGGCCAGGCCTGGCAATGCGCGAGGCTGTGAACCGGTAGCCACAATCACGTGCGTGGCGCTAATGGTTTCTTCTTTTTTGCCGCTCACTTTAATGCTGTAGCTGCCATCTGCGGCTTTACCGGCAAATTCGCCTTTGCCAGAGAAGAAAGTTACTTTGTTCTTTTTGAAGAGGAACTGGATACCATCGTTGTTTTGCTTGACAACCGTATCTTTGCGACCGATCAGGGTCTCAAGTTTCAACTTGACATTGCCCACTTCAATGCCGTGCTCGGCAAAATGGTGGTTGGCCTGTTCAAAATGTTCGGATGACTGCAGCAGGGCTTTAGAAGGAATACAACCCACGTTGGTACATGTACCACCTGGTTTTGGATTGCCGGCTTCATCAGTCCAGGCATCGATACATGCCACTTTTTTACCTAACTGCGCCGCACGGATCGCTGCAATGTATCCACCAGGACCGGCACCAATAACAACCACATCAAATTGAGTAGACATAACAATTCTCTTTAATTTAATTCATTTGCATGCACACCAGGTGCATATAAAGAATCACGCCCCGTAAGGGGGCGTGATACCGTATGTATTAATTACAGATCAAGCAACAGGCGTTGTGGATCTTCGAGTGCTTCTTTCATCGCGACCAAGCCAAGAACGGCTTCACGACCGTCGATAATACGGTGGTCGTAAGACATGGCGAAGAAGTTGACTGGACGGATAACAATTTGACCGTTTTCAACCACTGCACGATCTTTGGTCGCATGAATGCCAAGAATCGCAGACTGCGGTGGGTTGATAATAGGTGTGGACAGCATAGAGCCGAATGTACCACCGTTGGAGATAGAGAATGTACCGCCAGTCAGCTCATCGAGGGTCAGTTTGCCATCACGTGCCTTGGCACCGAATTCGGCAATTTTTTTCTCGATGTCGGCAATCGACATTTGGTCTGCATTGCGCAGAATAGGTACAACCAGGCCACGTGGGCTGCCAACTGCGATACCAATATCGAAGTAACCGTGATAGATGATATCTTTGCCATCAACAGAAGCGTTAAGGACAGGATATTTTTTCAGCGCGGCAACCGCTGCTTTTACAAAGAAAGACATAAAGCCCAGCTTGATGCCGTGTTCTTTCTCGAATTTATCTTTGTATTTGTTACGCAGGTCGATAACCGCTTTCATGTTGACTTCGTTGAAAGTAGTCAAAATTGCGTTTTCAGACTGAGATTGCAACAGACGCTCGGCAACACGTGCACGCAGGCGTGTCATTGGTACACGCTGTTCTGGACGGCCATCCAAAGAAACAGACAGGGGTACAGCAGGCGCAGCCACTGATTTTGCAGGTGCGGAAGCAGCTACAGCGTCAGCTTTTGTGACGCGACCGTCACGGCCAGAACCGGCTACATCACCAGCGCTGATGCCTTTTTCAGACAGGATTTTGCTTGCGGCAGGAGAAGCTACACCACTAACGGTTTTGCTTTCTGCTGCCACAGGTGCTGCAGCGGCAACAACAGGAGCTGCTTCTGCTGCAGGCGCAGCAGTTGCACCAACCGTAGCTTCAGTGTCGATTTTAGCCAGCAGCTGTTCTGCTGTTACAGTGCTGCCGTCAGCTTCAACGATTTCAACAATCACACCAGATGCTGGTGCGGGAACCTCAAGAACTACTTTATCGGTTTCAACTTCAATCAGGGTTTCGTCCTGGGTAACCGCTTCACCAACTTTCTTTTTCCATTCAAGCAGAGTTGCTTCAGAAATTGATTCTGATAATTGGGGAACGATAACGTTAATAATAGCCATTTTTTTAATCCGTAAAATATGTTAGTCCAATTACTTGGTTAGGATAAAACCTTTTAATTTCGGCGCAAATGCCTGTTCAATAAGTGCTTTTTGCTGTTCCACGTGTTTGGCCATATAGCCAACAGCAGGAGAAGAAGAAGCATTGCGGCCTGCATAAGACAATTTCTGACCGGCAGTCATGTTCTCATACAGATGATGCTGAATATAGAACCATGGACCTTGGTTCTGAGGTTCATCCTGGACCCAGATAACTTCTGTGGCGTTAGGATATTTCTTGATTTCCGCTTCAAATGCCTTATGGGCAAACGGATACAACTGTTCAACGCGAATGATGGCAACATCATCGGCTTCACGTTCGGTACGTGCATTTACCAGATCGTAATAGACTTTACCGGAGCAAGCCAGAATGCGCTTGACTTTATCAGCCTTGATATCGACGTTGACTTCAGGGATGACCGGCTGGAATTCACCGGTAGCCAAGTCGGCTAACGGAGAGGTTGCGTCTTTGTTACGCAGTAATGATTTAGGTGTAAAGATCACCAAAGGCTTACGGAACTGACGAATCATCTGACGACGCAGCAAATGGAAAATTTGTGCGGCATTAGTAGGCTGCACCACTTGCATATTGTTGTCTGCACACAATTGCAGGAAGCGCTCGATACGGGCAGATGAGTGCTCTGGGCCTTGGCCTTCATAACCGTGTGGCAACATCATGGTCAAGCCACACTGGCGTCCCCATTTTGCTTCACCGGAAGAAATAAACTGGTCAATCACAACCTGTGCACCATTAACGAAGTCACCAAACTGGGCTTCCCAAATGGTCAAGGTATTGGGTTCTGAACACGCATAACCATATTCGAAGCCTAATACCGCCTCTTCAGAAAGGACAGAGTCGATAACAGTGAAAGGTGCCTGGTTTTCGGCAACGTTTTGCAATGGAATATAAGTACCATCATCCCAACGCTCACGTTTTTGATCGTGCAATACAGCATGACGGTGTGTAAAAGTACCACGACCTGAGTCTTGACCGGTAATGCGTACGGCATAACCGGAAGCGACCAGGGTTGCAAATGCCAGGTGCTCACCCATACCCCAGTCAAGGTTTTGCTCGCCAGCCGCCATATTACGGCGGTCATTCAGCAATTTTTTCACTAGGTTATGAGGCGTAAAGTTTTCTGGAACAGTGGTGATTTTCTCACCGATCCGCTTGAGCTCAGCTAATGGCACAGCGGTATCCGCGTGATCTGTCCATTTAGCGCCCAGGAACGGTGTCCAGTCAATCGAGTATTTGTTTTTGTAGTCTGTCAGTACTGGCTCGACGGTTTTCTGGCCGTCTTCCATCAGCTGACGGTATTCTTTGACCATTTGGTCTGGGCCGTCTGCATCCAGCACGCCTTGGGCAACCAGTTTGTCACCGTACAGTTTGCGTGTACCGGGGTGAACGCTGATGCTTTTGTACATCAAAGGCTGTGTCAGGGCTGGCGTATCCTGTTCGTTGTGACCCAGTTTACGGAAGCAGATGATATCAATCACGACATCATGACCAAATTCCATGCGGTAATCAACAGCCAACTGTGACACGAAAGCAACCGCTTCAGGATCATCACCGTTTACGTGGAAAACCGGTGCTTCGATCATTTTCACAACATCGGTACAATACAGGGTTGAACGTACGTCGCGTGGATCAGAAGTTGTAAAGCCGATTTGGTTGTTAATAACAATATGAACCGTACCACCGGTACCGTAACCACGGGTTTGGGCAAGGTTCAGGGTTTCCATGACAACGCCCTGGCCGGCAAAAGCCGAGTCACCGTGTACCAGAACCGGTAAAACCTGTTGCTTGCCATTTTCACGGCGTTCCTGGCGTGCACGTGCACTACCTTCGACAACCGGATTGACGATTTCAAGATGAGACGGGTTAAATGCCAATGAAAGGTGAACCGGACCGCTACGTGTAGACAGGTCGCTAGAGAAACCATTATGGTATTTCACGTCACCATCGGTAAGACCTTCTGCGTGCTTGCCTTCAAATTCGGCAAACAGGTCACCGGGCATTTTACCCATGATGTTAACCAGCATGTTCAGGCGACCACGGTGGGCCATGCCAACCACGATTTCATGTATGCCACGATCTGCTCCGTGGTTAACGATTTCGTCCATGGAAGCGATAAAGCTTTCACCGCCTTCCAGGGAGAAACGCTTCTGACCCACATATTTGGTGTGCAGGAAACGTTCCAGGCCTTCGGCTTCGGTCAGTTGCTGCAGAATGCGTTTTTTCTGGTTAGCGTCGAAGTTGGGATTGCTTTGGATGCTTTCAAGACGCTCTTGTACCCAGCGCTTGGCTTTAGGGTCTGACATGTGCATGAATTCGGCACCAATGCTGCGGCAGTAAGTATCGCGCAGGGCATTGAGGATTTCACGCAGGGTCATGGTGGTTTTCTTGGTGAAATAGGTATTCGTTGCAGAATACACTTCATCAAGGTCGGCTTCAGTCAGACCGTAAAAAGCAGGATCGAGTTCCGGAATTGAAGGACGTTCACTACGTTTCAGGGGATCTAGCGCTGCCAGACGTACACCTAATGAGCGATAAGCGGCAATAAGAGACTGTACATGCAGTTGCTTGCTGGCGACTTCAAGGTTAGGTGGGGCAATTTGCTGAACCACAAAAGCATTGGCTTTGGCGCGTTGGGCAAATGAAGTAATGACAGAGCTGTGATTTTGATCACGGGTTCCTGTAGAACCATCGGTTGCAGGCAAATTCTGCAACTGATCAAAATAAGCACGCCATTCTTCTGGTGCTGAATCAGGATTGTCTAGATAAGCTTCATAGAGCTCTTCGACATATGGGGCATTGCTGCCGAATAAATAAGATGTGGATTTCTTTTCAATTTCCGTAGTCATAAACGCTTCACCGGTATGAGTGTTTCACCCTTTGGATGCAGGAATACCTTCCGCGTTACGGCTAGACCGAATTGCGGATAGCGGGGCAGAAGGCACGTACTAGCCTTAAAAGCCAATAACACAAAAGTATACCCCTATTTATCAAGCTTTTCGCTATAAAGTTTTCAAAAACAAAAGATTATTAATGCTTACTGATTAGCAAATTGGTATATTTGTATAATTCGTTGCTTTATAAACACGATTAGCTTTAATTTATCAAACTAAAAATACAATAGGGTCTTCTCTACTATGAATCACGATTTCAACAAACTGGCGCTGGACTATCACGCTTATCCTACCCCCGGTAAGATATCAGTGACACCAACCAAGCCGCTAGCCAACCAGGACGATCTCTCACTTGCTTATTCTCCCGGTGTAGCGGCTGCATGCATGGCCATTTTCAATGAAGGCGATGAAGCCGCAGCTAAATATACTTCCCGCTCCAATCTGGTTGGCGTGATCACCAACGGTACTGCCGTACTTGGCTTGGGCAACATTGGTCCGCTTGCCGCCAAACCGGTCATGGAAGGCAAAGGATGCCTGTTCAAAAAATTTGCCGGCGTTGACGTTTTTGACATTGAACTGGCAGAACGCGACCCCGATAAGCTCGTGGATATCATTGCCGCACTTGAACCCACATTGGGCGGCGTGAACCTGGAAGACATCAAGGCCCCTGAATGTTTCTATATTGAAAAAAAACTGCGCGAACGCATGCGCATCCCGGTATTTCACGACGACCAGCACGGCACCGCTATCATTTCATCAGCAGCCGTCCTGAATGGACTGAAAATCGTCAATAAAAATCCGGCCGAGGTCAAGCTGATCTGCTCAGGCGCTGGCGCTGCAGCGATTGCCTGCCTCGACTTGCTGACCAAAGTAGGCATTAGCAGGGAAAACATTTATGTCTGTGACTCTCGCGGCGTGATCTGGAAAGGCCGTGATGAAAACATGGAAGAAAACAAGGCACGCTACGCCCAAGACACCGATGCCCGCACCTTGGCCGATGTCATCAAGGATGCTGACGTTTTCCTGGGCTGCTCGACAGCCGGTGTCCTGACCAAAGACATGGTCAAATCAATGGGCAGCCAGCCACTGATTCTGGCCTTGGCCAATCCCGACCCGGAAATCCTCCCTCAAGACGCCAAGGAAGCACGTCCCGATTGCATTATTGCAACCGGCCGCTCCGATTACCCTAACCAAGTCAATAACGTATTGTGCTTCCCATTCATTTTCCGGGGTGCGCTTGACGTTGGCGCCACCCGCATTACCGAAGAAATGAAACTGGCTTGCGTCAAGGCAATTTCCGAACTGGCTCAAGCCGAACAAAATGATGAGGTCGCCTCGGTTTACCAGGACCAAGACCTGAATTTTGGTCCTGAATACATTATTCCCAAACCGTTTGACCCGCGCCTTATCGTCCAGATTGCCCCCGCTATTGCACAGGCCGCCATGGACTCTGGCGTGGCTACGCGCCCGATTGAAGACATGGATGCCTACCGCAGCCAGTTAATGAGCTTTATTTACCGCTCTGGTCAATTGATGCGCCCACTTTACAAACAAGCAAAATCAGACCCCAAACGGGTGATTTTTGCTGACGGTGAAGATGAACGCATCCTGCATGCAGCCCAAACCGTTATTGATGAAAAACTGGCTTATCCGATTCTGGTCGGACGCCCCGGCGTTATCAATATGCGCATTGAAAAACTGGGCCTTCGCCTGGTCAACGGCAAAAACGTCGAAATCGTCAATCCAGAAGATGACGACCGTTTCAACGAAACCTGGCAAGCCTACTACAAACTGAAAGCACGTGATGGCGTTACCCCCAACATTGCGAAAGCGATGGTTCGTAAACACAACACGCTTATTGGTGTCATGCTAATGGAACGCGGTGACGCCGATGCCATGATTTGCGGTGTTTCAAGCAAGTTTGACAACCAGTTGAAATATGTCCAGGAAGTCATTGGCCTGAAACCCGGCGCCCAGACCTTTGCCGCCATGAACGTACTCATGCTGCCAGATGAAACCCTGTTCATTTGTGACACACATGTTAACGAAAACCCCAGTGCTGAACAGATTGCCGACATTACCATCCAGGCTGCCGAAGAAATGATTCGCTTTGGCATCACACCTAAAATTGCCCTTCTGTCTCATTCCAATTTTGGTAGTCGTCCCACTGAATCTTCCAGAAAAATGGCTCGTGCCCGCGAAATTATTGCCGAACGTGCACCATTACTGGAAGTGGATGGAGAAATGCATGCCGACTCAGCACTGTCAGAAAAAATTCGCCTCAACGCGTTCCCTGACTCGACACTTAAAGGTCGCGCCAACCTGCTGATCATGCCAAATCTGGACACCGGCAATATTACATACAATATGCTGAAAATGACGGGCAGCAATGGCATTGCGATGGGTCCCGTCCTGCTGGGCGCAGCAAGACCTGTGCATATCCTTACCACTAGCGCAACAACACGCCGTATTGTCAATATGACTGCACTGGCTGTTGTTGATGCGCAGCAATCACAAGGAAACTAGGTTTTGTTGAAAAGCGATGATCTTGCCAAACTGCTGCTCAGACTTGGGGTGGGCTTCCTGATCCTGTTTCATGGTTTGACCAAAATCTCAAACGGGATAGATCCGGTCATTGGCATGGTAACCGCCAAAGGCTTGCCCGCATTTGTCGCCTATGGCGTTTATGCGGGCGAGGTCATTGCGCCAATCATGGTGATCATTGGCCTTTATACCCGCCCTGCCGCCCTCGTTATTGCGGTGAATATGCTGTTTGCCTTTTTCCTTGTACATATGGGGCAACTGTCTTCATTCAGCCGCTCGGGTGGCTGGGTACCTGAATTGCCTGCCCTTTTTCTTGTGGGTGCACTGGCCATTTTCCTGGGCGGCGCAGGCAAATACTGCCTTAACACGCCTTATAACAACTAATCGCCTTTTCTTCCCCTTAATTCCCCTTAAAAAAAAACCCTTCAGGAATTATCCTGAAGGGTTTTTTTCAACTACCGGGAAATGTCCCGCTGAAAATTAACGCTTGGCAATTTCCACTACGTCACGGGCGGTATCGCCTGTAAACAGCTGACGTGGGCGACCGATCTTGTAACCAGGATCAGAGATCATCTCATTCCACTGTGCAACCCAGCCTACTGTACGAGCCAAGGCGAAAATTGCAGTAAACAGAGAGGTTGGAATACCAATTGCACGCTGAACAATACCTGAGTAGAAGTCTACGTTAGGATACAGTTTGCGTTCTACAAAGTATGGATCTTCCAGGGCGATACGCTCCAGTTCCATGGCCAACTTGAACAGAGGATCATTCTCGAGGCCCAATGCAGTCAGGACTTCTTTACATGTTTCCTGCATCAGTTTGGCGCGTGGGTCATAGTTTTTGTAGACACGGTGGCCAAAGCCCATCAGGCGAACACCTGATTCTTTGTCTTTGACTTGCTCCATGAATTCGCCGACTTTAGCAATACCACCATTAGCTTGAATTTGCTCAAGCATGTTCAGGCAAGCTTCGTTGGCACCACCATGGGCAGGACCCCACAAGCAAGCAACACCAGCAGCAATAGCTGCAAACGGGTTGGTGCCTGAAGAACCACACAAACGTACGGTAGATGTAGATGCATTTTGCTCGTGGTCTGCATGCAAAATGAAGATACGGTCAAGAGCACGCTCTACAACATCATTGACTTTGTAATCTTCGCAAGGTGTTGCAAACATCATGCGCAGGAAGTTGCCAGTGTATGACAGGTCATTCTGAGGATAGATGAAAGGCTGGCCTTGAGAGTATTTGTAAGTCATTGCGACCAGGGTAGGCATTTTGGCAAGTAGCCTGATCGCTGAAATGTGACGATGCTCTGGATTGGTAATGTCGGTAGAGTCATGGTAGAAAGCAGCCATTGCACCAACCAGACCTGTCATGATGGCCATAGGGTGCGCATCACGACGGAAACCACGCAGGAAAAACTGCATCTGCTCGTTAACCATGGTGTGGTAAGTAACCTGATGGTTGAAATCAGCTTTTTGTGCTGCATTTGGCAATTCGCCATTCAACAACAAGTAACTGGTTTCCATGAAGTCACAATTAACAGCCAGTTGCTCGATGGGGTAACCACGATACAACAACTGACCTTTATCACCATCGATATACGTAATGGCTGATTCACATGAAGCGGTAGACATGAAGCCCGGGTCATAGGTAAACATACCTGTTTGACCATACAACTTGCGAATATCTACAACATCCGGGCCAACTGTACCCTGGTACACTGGAAATTCAACGGACTTACTACCATCGGAAAAGCTGAGCGTAGCTTTTTTTTCGGACAATTTCATCTATATTCCTTACTTAGTTTTATACAACACAATAACTGTTTACCCAGCCTACCCTGCACGCATCAGACCGATCAGACGGTTTATATTAGGCGTATCATAGTCACCCTCTGGCTCTGAACGCGCCAGCAGAAGGTCGAGTAAATTGTTATCATCCAGCTCAAAAAGTTGAGTCAGGGACTTTACATCCTCGTTCGTTAACGAAGATTCATAACGATCCAAAAATTTAGTAATAATCAAATCGTTTTCTAAAAGTCCCCGACGAGCCCGCCAGCGAAGGCGAGCTCGTTCCAATTCCGTCAATTTGTCCATAACAAACTGCTTAGATTGAACGACGAACCAGCATTTCCTTGATTTTGCCGATTGCTTTTGTTGGGTTCAATCCTTTAGGACAAACGTCAACACAATTCATAATTGTGTGACAACGGAATAAACGGTACGGATCTTCAAGATCGTCCAGACGCTCTCCTGTGGCCTGATCACGACTATCAGCAATAAAGCGATAGGCATTCAGCAAGCCAGCAGGACCTACGAACTTGTCTGGATTCCACCAGAAAGAAGGACAGGAAGTAGAGCAGCATGCACAAAGAATACACTCATACAAACCATCAAGCTCTTCACGAGCCTCAGGTGTTTGCAGACGCTCTTTTTCAGGTGGCGGTGTATCGTTAATAAGATACGGACGAATTGAGTGATACTGATTGAAGAAGTGTGTCATGTCCACAATCAGGTCACGGATGACCGGCAAACCTGGCAACGGACGAAGAACGATAGGCTCTTTCAGGTCACGCAGGTTGGTTGTGCATGCCAGACCATTTTTACCGTTGATATTCATGGCATCTGAACCACAAACACCCTCACGGCATGAACGACGCAAAGCAAGACTGTCATCAACATCATTCTTGATGCGAACAATCGCATCAAGCAACATTTTGTCAGTTGGCTGAAGCTCTACTTCCAGCTTTTGCATGTAGGGACGCTCGTCCTTATCAGGATCGTAGCGGTAAATTTCAAATTTGACGATACGTTTAGTACTCATAATATCCTGCTTAGAAAGTGCGTGCTTTAGGTGGGAATGACTCAACAGTCAGTGGCTTCATATGAACTGGCTTGTATTCCAGGCGGCCATCTGAAGAATGCCACAAGGTGTGTTTCAACCAGTTCTCATCATCACGCTCAGGATGATCATTCAATGCATGGGCACCACGGCTTTCAGTGCGGTTAGCTGCTGATTTAATGGTTGCACGCGCAACTTCAATCATGTTTTCAACTTCAAGCGCCTCTACACGTGCTGTGTTGAACACTTTTGATTTATCTTTGAAGTTGATGTGTTTGACCTGTTCTGCCAGCTCGTCGATTTGACCAACACCTTCGTTCAACAACTCTAATGTACGGAATACGCCACAGTGCTGTTGCATTGAAACACGAATACTATTGGCAACATCCTGAACTTTCTCACCAGAAGTACGGGATTCAATCGCATTAACACGAGTCAAGGAGAAATCGATAGATTCTTTTGGCAACGGCTGATGCTCACGCTGTTTCTCAGGGTGAGAATCAACAATATGATTACCGGCGGCACGACCAAAAATAACCAGATCAAGCAGAGAGTTAGTACCCAGGCGGTTAGCACCGTGTACGGATACGGCCGCACATTCGCCAATGGCGTACAAACCATTAACCACTTTTTCTTCGCCATTTTCCCAAGTAACAACCTGGCCATGATAGTTGGCAGGAATACCACCCATCTGATAGTGAATGGTTGGAACAACAGGGATAGGCTCTTTGATTGGATCGACGTTACCAAACTTGATGGCAATTTCACGAATGGATGGCAAACGTTTGTTAATGACGTCAGCACCCAGGTGATCCAGCTTCAGGACCACATAGTTGCCGTCAGGACCACATCCACGTCCTTCCTTGATTTCCTGGTCCATTGAGCGGGACACAAAGTCACGCGGGGCCAGATCTTTCAGGGTAGGCGCATAACGCTCCATGAAACGCTCACCGTCTTTATTCAGCAAGATACCGCCTTCACCGCGAACACCTTCGGTAATAAGCACGCCAGCACCAGCAACGCCGGTTGGGTGGAATTGCCAGAATTCCATGTCTTGCAAACAAATACCAGCACGTGCAGCCATACCAAGACCGTCACCGGTATTGATGAATGCATTAGTTGAAGCAGCCCAGATACGGCCTGCACCACCTGTTGCCAGAACAGTTTTTTTGGCTTCAAGGATATAAATATCACCTGTTTCCATTTCGAGGGCGGTTACACCCAGAACATCACCTGCATCGTTGCGAATCAGGTCAAGTGCCATCCATTCAACAAAGAAATGGGTTTTGGCAGCAACGTTACGCTGATACAGTGTGTGCAACAAGGCATGACCGGTACGGTCAGCTGCAGCACAGGCACGCTGCACGGGCTTTTCACCAAAGTTGGCGGTATGACCACCGAATGGACGCTGATAGATGGTGCCATCAGGGTTACGGTCGAATGGCATGCCGAAGTGTTCGAGCTCATAAACTGCATTGGGAGCCTGACGACACATAAATTCGATCGCATCCTGGTCGCCGAGCCAGTCGGAACCCTTGATGGTATCGTACATATGCCAGTACCAGTTATCTTCGCTCATGTTACCCAGTGAAGCACCAATACCACCTTGGGCAGCAACGGTATGCGAACGGGTTGGAAATACTTTAGACAAAACAGCGACTTTCAGACCAGCCTGCGCAAGCTGCAAAGAACAACGCATACCGGCACCGCCGGCGCCAACAACCACCGCATCAAACTGGCGGCGTGGCAATGAAGAATTAATTGCGACCACGGCTTATAGACTCCAAACAATATTCGCGAAAAACAAGACTGAACCAATTAACCACAATACGGTTAATACATGCAGGGCCACACGAAGGCCAGCAGGTTTCACATAGTCCATCCAAATGTCACGCACACCAATCCAGGCATGCCAGGCCAAAGAGAAAAACGCCAGCGTGGCTGAAATTTGACCCATTGGCAAACCAAAAAAGGTGAAGGTAAAGAACCCTTTCCAGGACTCATAGTTGATGGATGTGAACAGGGCACAGACCAGGAATAAAACAGAATAAACAGCCAGGATGACTGCGGTCATTCGCTGGACGAGAAAATCGAATGAGCCGTAGTGTGCACCTACGACCAGGCGTTTACGACCAATTTGTTCATTAGTTGCCATTTACATAGCTCCAAACAGTTTAATTGCAAAAACCAGGGTGAGGGCAATGCTTGTACCCAGAACGATTGCTGCACTTTTTTGTGCAGACACTTTGTCCATGCCGATATGCAAATCAAGCGTCAGGTAACGGATACCAGCACACAAGTGATGCATAAAGCCCCACAACACTACCAGCAAAACAAGTTTCAGCAAGAACCCGCCAAAACCGCTTCCCAAGGCCGCAAAGCTTTCTGGCGATGCCACACTGGCCGCAAAAAGAGGGATCAGAATAATAGGAAGGCTTAAGAACAGGATTGCGCCACTGATACGGTGCAAAATTGACACTTTCCCGGCAGTGGGCAGGCGGTATTTAACTGCAATAAGCTCTAAATCGAGATTACGATATTCCCGACGCGGCTTTGACGTAGAGTCTGACATAACGGCCTCAAAAAATGAAACGATATACAACAAAAAAAAACAAACCCGGCCAAAAAAACTCATTTGAACCGGCACTAATCAAAACGCTCTCTAGTTTAAACTATTTCTGTAATGATATTGATCGGTCAAGTAAAAACCCCGGCGAATTTCCATGGGACGATCTCCGTAAGTATAGGAGACCCGATCCACCTGCAACAAAGGAAAACCCTCAGAAACATTAAGAAAATCAGCCATTTGTGCATCGGCAGCGATAGCCCTGACCTTTTCTTCGGCCCGTATCATGCTGACACCAAATTTTGTTTCAAACAAACCATACAAGGGCCCCTTGTTATGAATCAGTACCTCACTGGTCAGCCCTTTGAAAACATCGGCAGGCAGCCAGATTTCATCAATAACACTGGGCCGGTTACCCAAATTCATGATCCGCTTAATATATATAAGGGCATCTCCGGTGCGAATCTCAAGCAAGCGGGCTATTTCTTGCGTTGCCTTTTGTCGGCTGCACTCAAGTATTGTACTTTGCGCACGCTGGTTATTTTCGGGATTGTCTGGAGTGAGCCGCAAAAAGCGGTAACGGACCTGGGCCTCATGGTGAGTGGCCACAAAAGTGCCTTTGCCTTGACGCCTGATCAACAGATTCTCGGCAGCCAGTTCATCTATGGCTTTACGCACTGTTCCCTGACTGACCTGAAACCGTGCGGCAAGATCAAGTTCACTGGGAATGCTTTCACCGGGTTTCCACTCACCGGCATGCAGGCTTTGCACAAGCAACGCTTTAATTTGCTTGTACAAAGGACTGAAAGCGGCACCGCCAATGGCTGAGCCCCTGCCGGTTGGGGATGATGAAACTGACATATTTACAGAATAATGAAAACCTGAATTGACGTGCGACATTATTTCACACCTAAGGGTTTCTGTCTATTCTTATATAAGATATAAGTTATAAGACAATTTGACGAAAAGCGGATTTTATTCTAAGATTATCGGCGTTTATCAATAAGAGTTTTCATGAATAATCCGGTGCCAATCTTGGTTTGCCGCATACGCTCTTAAGGCTCTTATCTCTTACGTTCATACCTATTTTGGAGAAACATTTATGTCCAAGCCAGCCCTGCGCGTTGCTGTTACTGGTGCTGCCGGTCAAATCGGTTACGCATTGCTATTTCGTATTGCCTCAGGCGAAATGTTAGGCAAAGACCAGCCGGTTATTCTGCAATTGCTAGAAATCCCAGACGAAAAAGCACAAAAAGCGCTCAAAGGCGTGATGATGGAACTGGACGATTGTGCATTCCCTCTGCTGCAGGAAATGACCGCTCACAGCGACCCAATGACTGCATTCAAAGATGCTGACGTTGCCCTATTGGTTGGTGCACGCCCCCGTGGCCCAGGGATGGAACGCAAAGACTTGCTGCAAGTCAATGCCCAAATCTTCACAGCGCAAGGCAAAGCCCTTAATGCCGTTGCAAGCCGCGATGTAAAAGTACTGGTAGTCGGCAACCCTGCCAACACCAATGCTTATATTGCCATGAAATCCGCTCCAGACCTGCCTGCCAAAAACTTCACCGCGATGTTGCGCCTGGATCACAACCGTGCGCTTACCCAATTGGCCCAGAAATCTGGCAAAGCAGTTAAAGACATCGAAAACCTCATCGTTTGGGGCAACCATTCTCCAACCATGTACCCAGACACTCGTTTCGCTACTGTGAATGGCGAGTCACTGGACAATCTCATCAACGACGAAGCCTGGAATCGCGACACATTCATTCCAACCGTTGGCAAGCGTGGCGCCGCAATTATCGAAGCACGCGGCCTATCTTCCGCAGCTTCTGCCGCTAACGCCGCCATCGACCACATCCGTGACTGGGTGCTCGGTTCAAACGGCAAATGGGTCACCATGGGTGTTCCTTCTGACGGTTCTTATGGTATTCCTGAAGGCATTATCTATGGCGTGCCTGTCATTACCGAAAACGGTGAGTACAAACGCGTGGAAGGCCTGGAAATCGACGCATTCTCTCGTGAACGCATGGATTTCACCCTTAACGAATTGCTCGAAGAGCGTGATGGCGTAGCTGATCTGCTCAAGTAATTCCGATAAAAAAATAGCCACCTAACCGTGGCTATTTTTTTCAGATTTTCCGTATTGATCAAATACAACAGAAAGCTTGTTTTGCATCAAAAGCCTTTGATGACATCATCACCAATGCCCACACCATCAAAATCCTTACCAAATTCGGTGCGGCGGGTTGCCTAAACAAAAAAACTCTCATACTAAGCTTACCCACCGACCTTTAAAATACTGTTTAGATTATTCATCCAAAGTCAGATTCATGGATCGAATCAAATCACCCCATTTTTTCTTTTCCATATCTATAAAAGCGTACATTTCATTAGTACTTCCTGGAGGGAAAATTTCCACACCAAGATTATTAAATTTTTTCTGCATTGATTCATCTTTCAACACTTCATTGACTGCCGCTTTATATGATTCAATCACCTCATTCGGTGTCCCTTTAGGCGCAACTAAAACGTACCAGGCCGTTGCCGAGTAATCAGGATAACCTTTTTCAGCGATAGTCGGAATATCCGGCAAAACATCCAGGCGTTTTCGTGTTGTTACAGCAATTGGCTTAATTCGGCCATCCTTAATAAGCGGCAAGGCAGTGGCAATTGAATCAAACGACATATCCACCTGCCCACCAACTAAATTGGTAAAGGCAGGCATACTGCCGTTAAAAGGCACATGGGTAGATTCCAGCCCTGCCATCTTCATAAACAACGCACCAGCCAGGTGTGTTGACGTTCCTGTTCCTGTAGACGCATAATTGAACGAATTGGCTTCTTTTGAGGAAGCCAATTTTATGAATGACTCAACGCTATCCGCCTGAATCTTGTTATTAACGGTAAAAATAAGCGGTGTTTCAGCGACTAACGCAATCGGCACCAAATCGGACGCATCATAAGACAGTTTTTTGTAAAGCATTGGATTCAATAATAACGTTGAACCCGTTGCCATCAGAATGGTGTATCCATCAGGCCGGGAAGTAGCGACCTGTTTCGCCCCCAGAGCAGTATTTGCACCCGGTTTATTTTCAACCACCACAGACTGCTTCATTTGCTTTTCCAAGCCATGTGCAATAGACCGACTAACCGTATCTGTAACCCCTCCTGCTGCATAAGGAACAACCATCCTGATAGGTTTTTCCGGAAATGCAAACACTTGCGTTTGCGCAAAGGCCATTCCTAACAAACTAGCCGCAATTATGGTTTTCTTTAACATATTCATGTCTCCTGTTTATATTTATAAAGGTTCAAACCACAAAAGACACGATAGCAAAGATAAGCAACCAGTTCTAATACTCTTTCAACAGTCAACAATAGGCATCGTGTATCACCATGTCGATATTTAACTACTCAAATTACGAATACTGGCTTATTGCCAAATCCCGAAATTTAATAGTTGCGACAGAGGCAGTGTTTTTTTTATATACCAATGCAAAGCCAATCCGGGTAATTTCGGATTCATCTGACAACTGAAGATAAGAAAGATGCTTTTTGATTTTTGTTTTCATCACCACAGAGGGCACCAAGGCAATGCCTACACCACTTTCAACCAGGGCCAGTACAGTATCCACCTGAATGGCTATTTGAGTGATTCGTGGAAGAAAGCCAGCCTCCTGACATGCAGACATAACGGCATAATGCAGACCCCTGGCATGGTCTGGAGAATAGACAATAAATGGGTATTCGGCCAACTCTTTCAAACAAACAGCATGACCTTCCAGTTCATGTCCTTTCGGGACAGCCAAGACAAAACCGTCTTTTTCCAGTTGAATCATATCTACAGCCGTATTATCCAGCACAGGGGTACGAATCAAGCCCACATCCAGCTTACCCGCCTCCACATCCTGTACTATCCGGCTGGATATCCCTTCTGTAAAACTCAGCTCGACATTTTCATATTTTTGTTTAAAAGATGGCACCAGGCTTTGCAACAACCCTTGGGTAACTGAACCCACAAAACCAATATGCAACACCCCTCTTGTTCCTTCCTTGATTTCATCTGCCGTGTGCTTCAATTGCTCTGCAAAGTAAAGCAGACGGATTGCATCCGCACGGATTTGCATTCCTTCCGGGGTCAAGGAAACCCCTTTGGAGGTTCGCTCAAACAAACGCACCCCCAACTCAGCCTCCAGTTTTTGAATGGAAACCGATAAAGGGGGTTGGGCAATATGCAATTTTTCAGCGGCCTTATGAAAATTCAAGGTTTCAGCCAACACCACAAAATGACGGAGACGGCGCAAATCCATATTAATTCCTGTAATTTAATATTTTTAATGATATCTAAAGAATATCAAAATTACATTATTTAATATATAAGCATAATCCTGCATATAGCCATATCACATAAGGGTAAGTTCGTCTGAACTGCCCCTGCCAAACGACATGGCATGCTGGGCGCATAACTAAAAAACCGGACCCATCATGAGTCCGGCGTCAAAAGATAACCAAAGACTAAATTATTATCTTGGGCACAGCTCTCCAGTTAACATTGAAAGAACCGTTTCGCCCTCTTGCCCCAATACATGATGGCCCAACCTTTTAGCCCAGTAGGATTGGGTTCCTGCCTCACTTTTGAACTCTCTGATACGTCTGGTATAAAAATGCAGCGCATATTCTTCGGTAATCCCGATAGCACCATGAACTGCATGGGAAATATCAGCTACCTGATCGGACACAAAACTGACCTGGTATTTAGCAATGGCCAACAAATTGGGATCTGGATGATGATTGTTGCTGTTACATGCAATTTGCGCTGCCATGCGTGCGGCCCATACTTGTTCTGCCAAGACGCTGATTTGATGCTGGATTGCCTGGAATTTGCTTAAAGGTCGGCCAAATTGCTGCCTTTGATTGGCATACTCCAGCGTCATTTCAAAAATCCTTTCCATGGCACCCACACTGGGCACCAATGCGGCCAAAGCAGCCAGATTACGCAAATCTTCCAAAGCTTGCGCAGACACTTCCAGCTCAATCGCCTCTTCCAGACGCCAGCTCACGCTGGCAAACAACCCTGCGTGATAAACCTCATGAACCACTGCTTTTTCCTGGGCCAGTAAATAACATGACTGATTAGCCAACACCAAAAACCTGGCTGCCCGGTGACCAAAAGGCAATTTATTAATCACTATCTGTCCTTGCCCTTCAGATATCTGCACCCCCATGGTAGCGATAACTACGGACCCTTCTGGTATGGTTTGCCCGCTGCCATCCAGCCAACTACGAGCCAGCAGGGTACTGGCAAAAGGAACTGGCAAATTAAAATATCCTTCCAGCTTGAACAGGTTTCCCGCTTCTTTCAGACTCAGCCCTGCCCCTCCTTTTTCTTCAGGCAGCATCACATCCAAAAAACCGGAACCCGCTATTTCTGACCAGATCGCTTCATAATCAGTGCACGACAACTCTAGGCTGTTGCCGAATTTTTCTGAAATATCGGCAAACAAACGGCCCACGGCCCCATCAAAAAGATTATCCATACTCAAATTGTCCATTTTTATCTCTTTCTTGTCGCAAGCCCAAACCCCGGGCAATAATTCCCCGTAATATCTCTCGGGTACCGCCACGCAAGGAATAGGAAGGACATACCTGATCCACCAAAGCCAGGGTCTTGATCAGCTCAACGGAAGGCGTCCATTCAGGATATTCACCCAGGCAATCTGCAATCAATTTGGGGATATCCTGCTCCAGCCCGGTGCCGTAATCCTTAACCAGTGATGCCTCCACCGAAGGGTTTTCACCCTTGGCCAGTTTGCTGGTAATCGCCAATGACATGGTTCTTAATACGGCAAGCCGGGCAACAATACCACCCAGCGTTACCTGCACCCGCTCAGACTCCCAGCCTTGCTGCCGGCATTCTTTCAGGAAACACTCCACCAAGGCCATACTGGAATAAATACGCTCCGGGCCACTGCGTTCAAAGGCCAATTCGGCATTGACCTGTTCCCAACCATCGCCTTCATTGCCAATCAGGGCATCATCGGCCAGTTGGACATCCGTAAAAAACACTTCTGAAAAGTGCGCATCTCCAGCCACATCAACAATGGGGCGTACCGTAACACCTGGCAGGCTTAAGTCAATAATCACCTGAGACAATCCTTTATGCCGGTCTCCCGCCTCTCCTGAAGTGCGCACCAAGGCAATCATATAATGTGACTGATGGGCATTCGTTGTCCATATCTTGCTGCCATTAAGCAGCCAGCCTTTGTCATTTTTTTGTGCCCTGGTTTTAATGCTGGCAAGATCGGAACCGGAGTTGGGTTCGCTCATGCCTATGCAGAAAAAAGCCTCCCCCTGACAAATCCTTGGCAAATAAAACTGTTTCTGCGCCTCTGTGCCATAACGCAGAATCAAAGGACCGCTCTGGCGGTCGGCAATCCAGTGAGCCGAAACCGGCGCCCCGGCACCCAACAGTTCTTCAGACAATACAAAACGGGAAAAATAACCTTTTTCCGCACCGCCATACTGCTTGGGCAAAGTAAGGCCCAACCAACCTTTGGCAGCCAGTTTTTTGCTGAACCCGGCATCAAAACCCATCCATGAACGGGCCCGTGCGTAGGCATCCATTTCCTGCATGGCTTCTTTAATAAAAGCCCGCAGTTCGCTTCGAAATTGGTTTTCTTCTTGAGGAAGATAAGCCAGATCAAGAACGTCAAGCATAATAAACCACCCACTTAATTTAAATTTAAAATTATTATTGGTAAGGCTTCAAATCAACGTCCTGACAACATGCGAGTCACGTCATAACTAATCACCGTTACATCATCCTGGTTCTTGATATTAATATGTGTTGAAACCACGGCACGGTTAAGTTTAGAGGTTGGTCTTACCTGTGTGACCTCTACCTCGGCCCAAATCGTATCACCGGCAACCACAGGGGCCAGCATTTTTTTATGCACTTCCAGCAAAGCAAGGCCGGTTCCCTGAACCATAGTTTGCATCAACATGCCTTCGATAATGCTATACGTGAGTGCACCGGGCACCGGACGTCCCTTAATGGCACCGGCATTAAAAGTCTTGTCAATAAAAATGGTTTCCAGCATGCCGGTAACGCTAATAAAATTAACAATATCGGTTTCAGTAATCGTACGTTTAAAGGTTTTGAATTTCTGTCCAACTTCCAGATCCTGCCAGTAAAAACCCTCGCCCAATAATTTTGCTTCCTGTGTCATTTTCTATCTCCTGTAATGTGTTGTTTAGTTCATCAATACTTTATTTGATGAGTTGCTGTTTATAAAATTGTTGAATTTCTTCCGGTGTATAACCCAGATTTTCCATAATCGGGGTCGTGTGTTCACCCAACCGAGGTGGCATTTGCACCAGCACTGTCGAATTTTCCAAACTAACCGGGTTACGCACGAAACGATACTTGCCACTGGTATCCTCAAGCTCCACAAAAAAACCCACATCCTGCAAATGCGGATCCTGCTCAAGTTCATTAATGGCATTAATCCGTGAGGCCGGGATTTCATACTGGTTACAAAAATCAAGCCAATACGTGGTGGTTTGGCCCTCCACAATTTGACCGGTAATTTCGTATAACTGGTTAATATGTTTGGTGCGTTGGGAAATATTGGTAAAACGTTCATCAGCGGCCAACTCGGAATAACCGGCGTGCCGGAAAAAATTCTGCCAATGCAAGTCGGTATAAGGCATCATGCATAAATAACCATCAAGCGTTTTATAAGGTTTGCGCCACTCAGACAACACCCGGTCATATCCCGCATGTTGATTCTGATCGGCCAAATGCCGACCATAATAATGCTCCACCAACATATAAGAAGACATTGTTTCAAACATGGGTACTTCAACCTGCTGCCCACGACCATCCCGTTCCCGCTGGAACAAGGCAGCCAAAATAGCATGGGCGGCAACTAGGCCGCAGGTTTTATCCGCAGCAATAATGGGCAGGTATCTAGGTGTGCCAGATTGCTTCTGCACCACATCGGGTATACCGCTTAAACCCTGAATGATATCGTCATAGGCAGGCATGCCGGCGTATCTGCCTGCATTACCAAATCCATACAGGCCAGCATAAACCAGTTTAGGATTTCGCTGTCGCAGGGTTTGAGGATCCAACCCCAGTTTTTTCATTTTTTGCGGCCGCATACTATGCATGAATACATCAGCCTGATCCACCAGCTCCAACAAAACATCCCTGGCCTGTTCTTGCTTAAGATTTAGTGCAATACTTTGCTTATTGCGGTTAACACCCAGAAAAATAGCCGACAACCCCTCCTCCATGGTGGGGCCGGTATAGCGAGTAGAATCACCCGTTAACGATTCGACTTTAATCACTTCCGCCCCATAATCGGCCAGAATCTGAGAAGCGTAAGGACCAAATACGATGGAAGTCAAATCCAGTACCTTGATTCCTTGCAAAGCAGAAGTGGAAGGCTTGGTGCTATTCATAACTGACTCACATTAATTGAATGAATATAAGGCTAATATCAATTATGATAGTCGTCTAATATTAATTAAAAATCATCTGATATTGATTGAATATCAACCTTAAAAACAAGTTGGCCAACTTAGGTTAAAATCAATCCTTCATAACATTTCCACAAGCCAACCCAAGACTTAAGCTTTATCCTTATGACTGAATTGATACTGATTTACGCGATTGCAATACTAATGGCCTGTTTCCTGATTGCATCGTTTTCCGGTCTCTACCTGATTTTCTTTTCTTTAAAACCCACCAATGAAATGCTTAAGCATCCTTACTTAAGCATGCAGCCGTTCAACCGGTTTTCCTTGTCTATCCGCTGTTCTATATTACTGGACTATTTTTTCAGGCTGTTTTTCCCCAATGTGCAATTCTGGCTGATTGGTCACGCCAACCGCATTTTGCCTCATGTGATTCCGTCACAAGTACCGGTTAAAATAAAATGGCCGTTGCTGGGACTCTGGGGCTGTTGTTTTATTGGCATTCTTTGCATGTGCGTGGTTTGGGGCATTTTGCTAACTCGCTAAACACTGTCAGAGGCAGGCCTGTCATGGTCAGCAGCTTCGTAAAGTATTATCATGTAATTGTCCTCATCAACCACAAAGCAAGCCCATGAACCTGTCGATCCAGCACCTTCCTGAACAGTCACGTTTCCAAACCGTTATTGATGGCCACACCTGCTTAATTGATTACCGGCTTGACAACAATGTGATGCATGTACTGCATACCTTGGTTCCCCCAGAAGTCGGCGGTCGCGGCATCGCTGCGATAATTACCCGTTTTGCCCTGGAAACCGCCAGCCATAATAACTGGAAGGTTCACCCTGTCTGCTCGTACACCGTTGCCTACCTTAAGCGGCACCCTGAATACACCAATGTGGCTTAAAAAGCACTGCCGGTTATTTGGCATAGAAAACAATCACCCAAGACTGGACCTATGCCAGACTGCCCAATAAAAAAGGCGTTCAAACCAGAACGCCTTTTCATACCAGCCTAATTGTGATTAATTCTTCAACTCTATGTTGAGGTTTTGAAAAAGCTGACCAAGATTGGCATTTCCACGACCAGACAAAAGCTGCACAACCGTCATGATCTCGAATGGAGGATTCGGATTCATCGCAAATGAAAGGCTGTTTTTCTGGTTGGTCACGTACTGATAAACCGCATCGCAAGATGCCTCTGTATTGTTTGCACCAAACACAACGGCACCCTGCTTTAGGCAATCTTCTTTTTGCTGTAGCATTTTGGCTTCATAGGCAGCGTCTTGCGCAGGGGTTGCTTGTGCCCCCAAGGCCACACCTTTTTCTTTGGCAATCACGCGTTTTACAAGACCTTTATCCTGAATGTCAAATGACAAGGAATTAATGCTGACCGGTGCCAAAAACGGGAGTAATGCCATGGGATTTTGCTGTACCGATTCAGCATTGGCACGTAATTGCTTAAGCAAATCGGCAATCTTGTTGGCATCAAGCTTGACGCCAAAATTGGCAACCTCGGGTTGATCAATACTGATTTCGTATGATGAACGATCTATCGCATTGTCAAAATCAACCTTGACCGAGCCATTAACCTCGGGCAATTCTGTATAACCCAATTCGGCCAATTTACTTTCAGAAACCTTTCCGATCGGGCTTTTACCCGTTTCATCGGCAAAACCCTGAAAGGAGATGTCTATTTTCTGACTATTTTCAGTATTTTCCAGTTCATTCAGAATCACTTTGCGAAAAGTAAAGTAATGCGCGGGATTTTGCCTGTCGATAATTTTGACATTAGTCATCGAGCCTGTACCGCTAACATTAGCATCAAGACTTTCCCAAGACACACTATCCTGCAAATTGTTTTGCACCAAAAAAGCTTTAAGCTCTTCTTCTACTTTACCCTGTGCCAGTTTATTGCCGCCAAACCAGGCTGCACCAGCGGCAACCACAAGAACCCCTGCCGTTGCAATGGCAATCTTCTTCTTAGAAGACATACGTTTCCTTTTGCTTTTAATTAATTGAAAATGTAACGGCAATACTATACATGATGCCACGTATGGCGCAAATATAATTGACTATAAAAGTCATAAATACAAGCCGTTAAAATTAGATGAAATAGCTGTGTTGATTATAAACCCACATGGGCAGTTTGATGGATCTGGTTTTAATTAAATTTCCCATCAAACCAACCCGGCATCTAACGGTAAGTATTTTGGCCACCAGATACATGCGCCTTTCGCATATGGTCAGTACCGAAAAAACCGTACTAAAAAACAGGATGATGCCCGAAGCAAAAAGAGCGACGCCTCCGGTGGCATTACTCAAGAGTTTCATTGAAGAACGAATGTTGGCAGGTATACGGATGTCGGCTAACAAGAGAATAAAAGCCAGAACGGGTGCCCAGATTATAGGCTCTTTTATCGTATTCTTGATGCTATCGAATACTGTTGTTTTAGGCCCGGTAGACTGACTATCGTCACGGGACAATATAATAAAAAGGGACGGCAGGCCCGGCGATAGCCAGTGCCTGCAGGGCAGCTATCTTGGCTGAGCGCCGAAAAACGTAACGCGTCAGGACAAACACAAGAATATATCCGCCCACCATGCTAAGTGTAAGTGGCAAGGCATAAAGCATGACCATCCGGTTAAGTACCGCAGCTTGATCGGCCTCAAAATCGTGATGCCATCCGGCAAAAAAAACCAAAACCAGTGTCACGACTATCGGTAGCAACGCAGCAACAATTGTTTCTATCACAACAACACCTCTTGCCCTATTTTTTTATTAAGCAATTTATTTGCCAAAAAATGCATTCATTTTTGAATAAATTATTATTTTTAAATTGGTATAGAAAAGATACTTAATAAACAATCACTAACAAAAAGACCAAGTAAATAGTAATATGCAACATCCAAAATCGGGGAAGGAAATTACCCGCAAAATCGGTATATGTATCATCCGCGCTTCATCCCACAACAGGCAGCAATAAGCCCATGGTAGAATTATTCAAGTTTTTCCCTATACCTGTCTCTTCACGGGAGAACAGAACTTGTTTGTCACTGATAAGCCAGAGCAGAACTTTAATGTCACTTACCAAAAATTGTTACATTGATTCTGGAATATCTGTTGCTGCAAACAACCAACTCTTATATAAGACATAAGACTTTTTTACGAAAAAGCCTTATAATGCCCGTGTTGTCTCTAAAACTTTTTTAAGGTCACGTCATGTTGGAATCATATCGTCAACACGTTGCCGAGCGCGCTGCGCTGGGCATCCCTCCTCTGCCTTTATCAGCCAAACAAACGGCTGAATTAATCGAATTGCTCAAAGCACCTCCTGCCGGAGAAGAAAACTATCTGGTCGACCTGATTACTCACCGTGTACCCGCTGGTGTGGATGATGCAGCCAAAGTAAAGGCTTCTTACCTGGCCGCCATTGCTTTCGGCACAGAAAAATGCCCGCTGATCACCCCTGAAAAAGCAACCGAATTGCTGGGTACCATGCTGGGTGGCTACAACATCAGCCCCCTCATCGATTTGCTCGACAATCCTGCATTAGGCTCCATCGCTGCTGAAGCCCTGAAAAAAACCCTGCTCATGTTTGATGCATTCCATGACGTACAGGAAAAAGCAGAAAAAGGCAACGAAAACGCCAAGGCCGTCATTCAAAGCTGGGCTGATGCCGAATGGTTCACCAGCCGCCCTGAAGTACCAGAAAGCCTCACTATCACGGTTTTCAAAGTCAGTGGCGAAACCAACACCGATGACCTGTCTCCTGCCCCCGATGCCACAACCCGTCCAGATATCCCCCTGCACGCGTTGGCCATGCTGAAAAACAAACGTGAAGGCGCTGCATTCGAACCTGAAGAAGATGGCAAGCGCGGTCCCGTTAAATTCATTGAATCCCTCAAAGAAAAAGGCAACCTGGTTGCCTACGTGGGTGACGTCGTCGGTACCGGTTCTTCACGCAAATCAGCCACCAACTCCGTGTTGTGGTTCACCGGTGAGGATATTCCTTTCGTCCCCAACAAACGCTTTGGTGGCGTCTGCCTGGGCGGCAAAATTGCACCTATCTTCTACAACACTATGGAAGATGCCGGCGCATTGCCTATTGAACTGGACGTTTCCCAAATGGAAATGGGCGATGTCGTTGAACTTCGCCCATACGAAGGCAAAGCCCTGAAAAACGGTGAAGTCATTGCCGAATTCCAGGTTAAATCCGATGTGCTGTTCGACGAAGTGCGTGCCGGTGGCCGTATCCCCCTGATCATCGGTCGTGGCCTTACCGCCAAAGCCCGCGAAGCACTAGGCCTGCCTGCTTCCACCCTGTTCCGCCTGCCAACCGAACCTGTTGACTCAGGCAAAGGTTATACGCTGGCACAAAAAATGGTTGGCCGTGCCTGTGGCTTGCCAGAAGGCAAAGGCGTTCGCCCAGGTACTTACTGCGAACCCAAAATGACCTCTGTCGGTAGCCAGGACACAACTGGCCCAATGACCCGTGACGAGCTGAAAGACCTGGCTTGCCTGGGCTTCTCTGCCGACCTGGTCATGCAGTCTTTCTGCCATACCGCCGCCTATCCCAAACCCGTAGACGTCAAAACCCACCACGAACTGCCAGACTTCATCAGTACCCGTGGCGGTATTGCCCTGCGTCCTGGTGACGGTGTTATTCACTCATGGCTTAACCGCATGTTGCTGCCTGATACCGTTGGTACTGGTGGTGACTCACACACCCGTTTCCCAATCGGCATCAGCTTCCCTGCCGGTTCAGGCCTGGTTGCTTTTGCAGCAGCTACCGGTGTAATGCCCCTGGATATGCCAGAATCCGTTCTGGTTCGCTTCAAAGGCAAAATGCAGCCTGGCGTTACCCTGCGTGACCTGGTTAATGCCATTCCGCTGTACGCTATCAAGAGCGGCGAACTGACCGTTGCCAAACAAGGCAAGAAAAACGTTTTCTCCGGTCGCATCCTTGAAATCGAAGGTCTGCCAGACCTGAAAGTCGAGCAGGCATTCGAACTGTCTGACGCCTCTGCCGAACGTTCTGCCGCTGGTTGTACCGTGCGCCTGAACAAAGAGCCTATCATCGAATACCTCAACAGCAACATCACCCTGTTGAAATGGATGATTGCCAACGGCTACGAAGACGAGCGCTCACTGGCCCGCCGTATCAAGGCCATGGAAGCCTGGTTGGCCAACCCTCAACTGCTTGAGCCCGATGCAGACGCCGAATACGCAACCATCATCGAAATTGACCTGGCGGACATCCACGAACCTATCGTGGCATGCCCTAACGACCCAGACGATGTGAAAACACTGTCTGACGTTGCCGGCGAGAAAATCGACGAAGTGTTTATTGGTAGCTGCATGACCAACATCGGTCACTTCCGTGCCGCTTCCAAGCTGCTTGAAGGCAAACGCGACATTCCCGTCAAGCTGTGGGTTGCCCCTCCAACCAAAATGGACCAAAAACAGCTTACCGAAGAAGGCCACTATGGCGTTCTGGGTGTAGCCGGTGCCCGTATGGAAATGCCTGGCTGTTCTTTGTGCATGGGTAACCAGGCACAGGTTCGCGAAGGTGCGACCGTCATGTCAACCAGTACCCGCAACTTCCCTAACCGTTTGGGTAAAAACACCAACGTTTACCTGGGTTCTGCCGAACTGGCTGCCATTTGCTCTCGCCTGGGTCGCATCCCAACCCGCGAAGAATACATGGCCGACATTGGCATCATCGACCAGAACAGCGATAAGATCTACCGCTACATGAACTTCGACCAAATCGAAGACTTCAAGGAAATTGCCGATACCGTTGGCATCTAATCCAGTGAAGTCAAAACCGTTTTAAGCTAAAACGGTTTGGTTCAAAATTAAAACAGGCCTTGAAAAAGGCCTGTTTTTTATTCTTTATCTGCAATTGCTAAAAAAAAACCATAAATGTATTGCAATTTTGCCTAAATCCTGCAAGCAAACACCTGCCACCTAATGCTATCATTGATATAAAACAATCAATACCATACCCATTCACCCTGTTATTTTTTACCCATCCATTCCAACAGCGAGGTTGCCATGCCTTTTTCCAGCACTGTAAAAACACTCACGGTCAACAATAAAACCAGAAAGTTTTACTCCCTTCCTGCCTTGGGTAAAAAACTGGATATCAAAATCAACAAACTGCCCATTTCCATCCGAATCGTCCTTGAATCGGTATTGCGAAACTGTGACGGCAAAAAAATCACCGAAGAGCATGTACGCCAACTGGTCAACTGGCAACCCAACGCCCAGCGTGAAGAAGAGATTCCTTTCGTGGTAGCTCGCGTGATTCTGCAAGACTTTACCGGCGTTCCCCTGCTAGCCGACCTTGCCGCCATGCGTTCGGTAGCTGGAAAAATGGGTAAAAATCCCAAAGCGATTGAACCACTGGTACCGGTGGACCTGGTGGTAGACCACTCTGTCATGATTGACTACTTCGGCACTAAAGACGCCCTTGACCTGAACATGAAGGTTGAGTTCCAGCGCAACCAGGAACGCTACCAATTCATGAAATGGGGCATGCAGGCGTTTGACACCTTTGGCGTAGTCCCTCCCGGATTCGGCATTGTTCACCAGGTTAACCTGGAGTATCTGGCGCGTGGCGTACACAAAGACGCCAATGATGTTTATTACCCCGACACCCTGGTTGGCACTGACAGCCATACCACCATGATTAACGGCATTGGCGTAGTGGGCTGGGGCGTGGGTGGCATCGAGGCCGAAGCCGCCATGCTGGGCCAACCCTACTACATGCTTACCCCCGATGTCATTGGCGTTGAACTAACCGGCCAATTACGCGGCGGCGTTACCGCCACCGATCTGGTGCTTACTATTACCGAAATGCTGCGCAAAGAAAAAGTAGTCGGCAAATTTGTGGAATTCTGCGGGCCAGGCACCGCAAGCCTAAGCGTTACCGACCGCGCCACCATTTCCAACATGGCACCCGAATACGGCGCCACCTTGGGATTTTTCCCTGTTGACGAGCATACGCTTGATTACTTCAGGGGTACCGGCCGCACCGAAGAGGAAATTGAAGCACTGGAAACCTATTTCAAAGCCCAGAAAATGTTTGGCGTGCCCAAAGCCAAAGACATCAACTACACCAAAGTACTGAAACTGGACCTGAAAACCGTTTCTCCTTCCCTTGCCGGCCCTAAACGCCCCCAAGACCGGATTGAGCTGGGCAATGTCAAAAGAACCTTTGCCGGATTGTTTACTGCACCCCCAGAGAAAAACGGTTTTAACCAACCAGCAGAAAAATTCAATACCGCCTACGAAACACCCAGTGGGGTTTCGCTTAAAAACGGCGATATCCTAATTGCCTCCATTACCTCTTGCACCAACACTTCCAACCCCAGTGTCTTGCTGGCTGCTGGCCTGTTGGCAAAAAAAGCGGTCAAGGCAGGCCTAACCGTTCAAAAACATATCAAAACCTCTCTGGCCCCAGGCTCCAGGGTTGTTACCGAGTATCTTGCCAAAACAGGCCTGCTGCCTTATCTCGAGCAGCTGGGCTTTGATGTAGCCGCCTATGGCTGCACTACCTGTATCGGTAACGCCGGTGACCTGTCCCACGAATTTAACGAAGCCATTATCAAGAACGATCTGGTTTGTGCTGCTGTCCTGTCAGGCAACCGCAACTTCGAAGCACGCATCCATCCCAACATCAAAGCCAACTTCCTGGCCTCGCCACCACTAGTCGTGGCCTACGCCCTGGCTGGCACCCTGAATATTGACCTGATGACCCAGCCGGTTGGCAAGGGCAAAAAAGGTGACGTCTGGCTGGGCGATATCTGGCCAAGCAATGAAGAAATTGAAAAACTGCTGGGCAAAGCCATGAATCCGAAGGCCTATCGCAACAATTATGCCCAAGTCAAATCCAATCCTGGCGATTTGTGGAAAAAAATCAAGGGGGTTTCGGGTGAAATTTACAACTGGCCTCAATCTACTTATATCGCAGAGCCACCTTTCTTCGAATCCTTCAGCATGACACCTGCCGCCATGCCGCCTATCAAGCAGGCTCGGGCACTGGGCATTTTCGGTGACTCGGTGACTACCGACCATATTTCACCGGCAGGCTCTATCAAGGAAACCTCACCGGCTGGCAAATGGTTGCTGGCCCATGGTGTGATGACACCCGATTTCAACAGCTATGGTTCACGCCGCGGCAACCATGAAATCATGATGCGCGGTACTTTTGCCAACGTTCGCATCAAAAACCTCATGATTCCTGCCCTGCCTAACGGCAACCGCTTTGAAGGCGGTGAAACCATTCATAAGCCCAGTGAAGAGCAACTACCCATTTACGAGGCTGCCATGAAATATATTGCCAGTGGCACGCCAACGGTCGTATTTGGTGGTGAAGAATATGGCACCGGCTCTTCCCGTGACTGGGCCGCCAAAGGTACCCAGTTATTGGGCGTAAAAGCGGTTATTGCACGCAGCTTCGAACGCATTCACCGTAGCAACCTAGTGGGCATGGGCGTCTTGCCACTGCAGTTCAAGGGCAATGACTCGGTAGCATCACTGGGAATTACCGGAGACGAAACCTACGATATTAGCGGCCTGGAAAATGGCATCAAGCCACAACAGGATGTCGTACTTACCGTGCATCGCCCCGATGGCAGCAAACAGGAAATTCCTGTGCTGCTGCGCATCGATACACCGGTTGAAGTTGAATACTACCAGCACGGTGGCATTCTTCCCTTCGTTCTTCGACAACTTTTATCTTAATAGACCCCGGCTCCCTTCATGCACAATCATGACGGGAGCCGCCAGAAATATGAGCAAACCCGAATTCGCAAAGTTAAGCAAAGCCAGCCAGGCCCTTGTTGACGCCTGCATGGCCTTAAAACAATCCGGCTGCATTATTGAAGACCGGCACTGGGAAAACCTGATTGATCAAAAAGTCGTCGACATTTTCAACAGCAACAAAAAAAACCAGATAGACCGCGCGCTTGATTTCCTGTCATCAACCGACAATGAAACGCATGATATTTTGCTGGAACACGCGGAAACCATGTCCGAATCCTGTACGCTGGAAAAAAACGGGGTCATTTTCGACTGCCTGTTTGTCGTCATTCCCGTTGTGGCCTGGACCCGGTTCCAGATCCCGTCGCCCGCATTAAACCTGAAAACACAGGCAGCACTTGTCAATCTGCTGAAAAAACACATCAGTGCCACTTCGGTGGAAATCGCCATTCATCCGCAACTGTGCTCGGTAGATCAAATGCCAAAATCATTCGATCAAACCCATATGTGGTGCAATGCGCTGGCCAGACAGGCCCTGAACTTGCCAGTCACCCCGCTTTCCAGCGCCAAGCCACCCGTCGAAGACCTGTCCATGCTGGCTGATACCCGCTATATCATGGCCGCTTTTTGTGTGGCCCAAAACCAGCCTGTTTTCAAATGGCAGGAAGCCAGCGAACACTTTGCCGAACAACGCCAACGCTGCCTGAAACCATGGCAGGATGAAGCCCTCCCCCTGTTCAGGGAACTGTTACCCGCTTGCGGCCTGGAACTGCCACTGCCCGATGCGTTTTATATCTGCAACCGCGAGGCAGACAAACGCATCCGTTACGCCGCCCTGACCGCTTCCGTACAATGGCTGCAAAACACCCTGAATATACCGGCTGAATCTTTCCGCGCCACCATTGCCGGCACCGGAGAAGAGCAAGTCAAGGAATACCGCATCGGCTTCACCTTCCTGGACTCCCATCAGGTCATTTACGGTTGCATGTGGCCCCTCTTCAGTGAAGAGCAGGAAGAAACAGCACAAGAATCCATTACCGAGTCGGCATCGGTCCTTAATATTATCGAACAGCTGCAAGCCAATGGCATCAAACATATCGTTTGCATCAATGAAATGCTCAAGCCCGGCATGCATGAAGAAACCGACGAACCGCTTTTCCCTAGTCCCGACGGCGAGCTGACTTACATTAGCGCCCCTGATGATTTTGATGATGCAGATTTTTCCAGTGAACAATTCCACTAAACCGCTTACCCCACAAAGCATTGATATTTTCTGCAAGGTTATCGATAACTTCGGAGACATTGGTGTGTGCTGGCGCCTGGCACGCGATTTAAAGGCGGAAAGCCAGGCCACCATTCGCCTGTGGGTAGATGAGCTGCACAGTTTTGGGAAAATCGCCCCTGAACTGGATCCAACCCTAAAAGAACAGATCGTTCAAGGCATTCATGTTCTTCACTGGATCAATGACGACGCCTTTGACGAACAACCGGCAGAAATGGTTATAGAAGCATTTGCCTGTGACCCGCCACCCGCTTTTGTCCAAGCCATGAAAGGCAAGACAAAGTTATGGCTGAATCTGGAATATCTCTCAGCAGAACCTTGGGTCGAAAGCTTTCATGCACAACCCTCACCACAAGCCAATGGCCTGGTAAAACATTTTTTCTTCCCGGGCTTTACGGGTAAGACAGGTGGTTTGCTGCGCGAAAAAAACCTGCTCTCTGAACGTGACCACTGGCAGAATAACCGACAGGCCCAAGAAAAATTCCTGGCCCCCTTTTTAAATGCCAGCCAACTCGCCCTTTGGCAACAGGGCACCGCCATCATTAATTTGTTTTGCTATACAAGCGCCCCCGTTAATGAACTGGCCCAGGCACTTGCCAATGCCAAACAAGCTGTCCTGTTACTGGTTCCCGAAGGGGTGGCACCTTCCTTAGAAGCAGAAATGGCACATATCTGCGCCATCAGCGCCAATCCATCCCAACTGCAGATCATTCGTTTGCCATTCATAGACCAACGCGACTATGACCGTTTGCTTTGGCTGGGTTCGCTTAATTTTGTACGCGGTGAAGACAGCTTCATCCGGGCAATTTGGGCCGGCAAACCGTTTATTTGGCAAATTTATGAGCAGCAGGAAAATGCCCATCTGGTGAAACTGGATGCCTGGCTTGCCAGCAGCAACACCAGCAAGCCTGTGGCCAGCATGATGCGAGCCTGGAACAATGCTGCCTCTCCGGGGACATTTGCCTTGCTTTTACAAGACATCTTCTTTAACCCTGCCAACCGCCAACAATGGCAGCAAGAAGCACATGAATATTGCCAAAATCTATCTAAAAACAATACTTTATCTTTATCCATCCTAAATATTTATCAAAAAACGGCACAAAAAGTATAAAATAAGCGTTTTCCGATTTTATCGGTTGATATTAAAGTAGATATACACTACCCATTTATTCCTGGAGTTATTATTAATGAAGACCGCACAAGAATTGCGCGTAGGCAATGTAGTCATGGTTGGCTCAGAACCTTTGGTTGTACAAAAAGCTGATTACAATAAATCTGGCCGAAACTCTGCCGTTGTCAAACTGAAATTCAAAAACCTGTTAACAGGCTCCGGCAGTGAATTGGTTTACAAAGCTGATGAAAAATTTGAAGTTGTCACGCTAGACAAAAAAGAGTGCACCTACTCTTACTTCGCTGACCCAATGTATGTTTTCATGGACGAAGAATACAATCAGCACGAAGTGGAAGCCGACAGCATGGGTGACTCACTGAATTACCTAGAAGAAGGTATGACGGTTGAGGTTGTTTTCTACGAAGGCCGCGCCATTTCCGTAGAACTGCCTACCATCATCGTTCGCGAAATTACTTATACCGAACCTGCTGTTAAGGGTGATACTTCCGGTAAAGTACTGAAACCAGCCAAAATCAATACCGGCTTCGAAATTTCCGTGCCCCTGTTCTGCAATATTGGCGACAACATTGAAATTGACACCCGCACTAACGAATACCGTAGCCGTGTCATGTAATTCCAATGCCATGATACCTTGGTAGTAAAAAAACCTGATGCTAACGCACCAGGTTTTTTTCATGGGCAAACGATATTATTTTTTAACCAAAGAATACTTGAATGTGCCTACTGCTGTTGCCAGCAACAAATCATCATCCAGCCAAACCTCAGAACGGGCAAAAAATATACTGCGCCCTTTTTTTTCCACAAAACCCCTGGCCTTTAACATTGCCCCATCACCGGCACCAATAAAATTGGTTGTTAATGACAGGGTAAGCGCTTTCAGCTCAGGCTCGCCAGGCGCCGAATAAATACCGCTATAACCGGCTACCGAATCCAACAAGGTACACAATACGCCCCCTTGCACCCGGCCCGTACGGTTACCTAGGTTAGCCCCCATGGGCAGATGCATTTGCGCATACCCTTCAGACCAGTCAGTTAAAGAAATACCCATCCATTCCAGAAATGGATTATTGATGGGATGAACCGATACACCAACATCCACGATTTAATCCCTGAAATTATTGAATGACAGCGGCGCATCAGCCACTTCTTTTTTCAGCAAGGCAATCACGTCCTGCAAGGTATCGCGTTTTGCACCACTTACCCGCACGGTATCTCCCTGTATGCTGGCCTGTACTTTAAGCTTGCTGTCTTTAATGGTTTTAACGATTTTTTTCGCCAGGTCTCCGGTGATACCTTTACGTATAGTGGCATATTGCTTGAGCTTGTCGCCAGACATTTTTTCTTTTTTACCGTATTCAAGAAAACGCAAATCGACCCCGCGCTTGGACAGTTTGTTAATGAGAACATCCTGAACCTGCCCTACCTTGAATTCGTCATCGGCAAAAATGGTTAATTCCAGCTCTTTTTGTTCGATCCGGGCATCTGAGCCCTTGAAATCAAAACGGGTTGAAATTTCTTTATTGGCCTGCTCAACCGCATTCCTTACTTCGATCAGGTCTGCTTCACTCACGACATCAAATGATGGCATCTTTTCTCTTTCCTTTTCATTGTCATATTAATCATTGGCATAAAGATTAGCATATTTTAACCGTTCTAGCCGCCAGGAAGTCCTGGCATCAAGGCTGTCTTTTATGAAGGCGGGCTTAAGGCAAATTCAAGTCCAGCCAGGCCATTTGTAATGGACTGGCTGGAAAACCAGATAAAACGGCAAGGATGACGGGCTATGACCTGAAACGGTTAGGGGAAACCAGCGCCGGATCGACCTTTTCTTTAAGCAAGGTATCTGACAAAGGCTGGTTCAGGATAAGGGCACAAGCCAACTCGGACACACCGGCCGAAGATTGAATACCATAACCGCCCTGAGCAGCCAGCCAGAAAAATCCTTCTGCCGTCTGGTCAAAACCCACCACCAGATCGCCATCACTCACAAATGATCGCAACCCTGCCCATACATGATTGGGTCGGCGAATCTTGAAAGTCGTCGCCTCTTCAATATAGTAAATACCAGTGGCTACATCCAGCTCCTCAGCAACCACGTCCTGTGCCTCTACCGGATCGGCGTTGGCCGGAGACCCCAGCACTTGCCCGGCATCAGGTTTAAAGTAATATTGTTCACTAATATCCACCACCATTGGCAACGTCGCCAGATCCAGTCCTTCTGGCGGATCAAAAGTAAAGGCGGTACGACGGCAAGGCTGCAATCCTACGGGCGCAACATCACTTAGGCGGGCGATATGATCGGCCCAGGCACCTGCTGCATTAACCAGTATGTTGCACACAAAGCTTTCACCATTGGCCAGCTTGACCTGCCATTTGCCATCAATACGCTGGCATTGCGTAACCTCGGCGTTATTTTGTAATACCGCACCATTTTTTTTCATGCCTTTAAGATAGCCCTGATGCAATACATCCACATCGATATCTTCAGCATTACGTTCAAGCACCCCCCCGTACAGAAGCTCTTTTTTCATGCAGGGTGCCATCTCGACAATTTTGTCTGGATCAATGAACTCGACATTTGGCGACAGGACCAAGGCATCGGCGTACATGTTATCCAACTCTTCTTTTTGATCTGGCCGGGCTACATAAATGCATCCACGGGGATGCAGAACTGGCTGCTCGGTAAACCCGCTTGACTGGGCCTGTTCAAAAAAAGCGCGACCGGCACGGGTTAATGCCTGGATTTGGGGCGTACCATAGGTTTCCATAAACATGGCAGCAGAACGGCCGGTTGAGTGGTAACCGGGCTGAGACTCTCTTTCAAGCACCAGTACACGCACTTGTTTGGACAGTCGATACGCAACAGAGGCACCGGCAATACCAGCACCAATAACGATCACATCAAATTCATTTGCACTACTCATGCTTTGAGCTCCATGACAGGAAGGGTTATTTTCATTTTGTTTAGTAATTATGCTTTTCATTATACCTATACGAAATTTTATGTCGTATAGGAAAAACACTTATTGAAGCTGGTCTTCATCCAGAAAACCCGGAATAGGCATGACCGCGATACCCTCTTCATGCAAAGCTTGCTGCTGCTCGGGAGTGGCATTGCCACGAATGGCGCGTTCCTCTGCTTCACCGTAATGAATGCGCCTTGCCTCGGCAGTAAACTGGTCCCCCACATCTTCAGTTTGTTTAACGTAAGCACGCAATTGCTGCATGACAGCTGCCTGGATTTGAGCCAGCGTTTTATCATTGAAGTTGGCAGTTGCTTCCGGTACGGGGGCCTGTACTGCAGGCACAGGCTGTTTTTCTTTTTTAAGATGGGCGACATTAAGCCGCGGCGCCGACAGCATTTTGCTAATGTTGCCGTTACCACAGATGGGGCAGGTTAAAAGCCCTCTTTCCTGCTGTGAATCATAATCTGCGTGGGATGAAAACCACCCCTCGAATACATGATGTGCTTCACACTGGAGATCAAAAACTTTCAAAGCCATAATAACTCGAATAAAAATATACTTGCCTGAATTACCTACATGATAACGTGTATTCTAAAAACACGTAAATGACCAAAGGCCCGAAAACAGGCATTTGCATAAGGCCAGTCGTATTTATTATTTATAGCCAGTCGTATTTATTATTTATAGCCAGTCGTATTTATTATTTATAGCCAGCCGGCTTTTTTGAAACGCCAGAACAGAAAACCGCAAATGGCAAACATAAGCACCAGTATAAACTCATATCCAAAAGTCCAATCCAGCTCTGGCATATCCTTAAAGTTCATGCCGTAAATGCCGGCAATGGCTGTAGGGACTGCCAGTATCGCCGCCCAGGCTGCCAATCTTTTAGTAATATCGGTCTGGTGGTTTTGTCCAATCATCATGCTGGCCTCAAAGGCAAACGCCAGGGCTTCACGCAAAGAGTTGATTTGCTCTACCAGGCGGGCCACCCGGTCTGAAACAATACTGAAATTAGAGCGGGAGTCCATTTCCACCACATCTATCCTGACCAAAGACAGTTTGCGGCAGATTTCAATCATGGGAGAAATAGCCGTATGAATCCGCAATAAATCACGCCGCTGCTTATACAATTTGCGAATGTCGTTTTCCTTAAGTCCTTGCAACAGCATTTGATGCTCTGACTGATCCACTTCCAATTCCAGCCGTGCCGTTAAATGGGTATAACTGTCAGCCAGCACATCCAGGATTTCGGCCGCGACATAGTCACTTCCTCGTGCAATCAGGTCTGGGCAGCCTTCCAGTCTTTCCCTAAGGGTACTGTTTGAGAGGGCAGCACCACGCCTGACCGTCAGCAGAAAACCAATCCCGAAAATAATCTGGATTTCACCAAAAACCGGTTTCTTGTTGTTATCCTTGGTGACCGTCATGGCCACGATCTGGATATACTCCCCGTAATCGATCATTTTGGGACGACCATGTTTTTTAATAATTTCCTCAGCAGCCTCGGCACTTAGCGACAATTGAGCACAAATATGCTGAAGTTCGGCCTTGGTAGGATCTTTTAAGCCCACCCACAACAAGCGGGTTGATTCTTTTTTATAACCGGCAATCTGCTCGATAGACAGGGTGCCTCGACGCCTGCCATGCACGTATTCAACCGATGCAATAATTGATGTCGGTGTGTTTTTTTGAATAGGATCATCACCACCTGGCCCTGAAGCAGGGCTTTCCGACATATTCACATTTTCTTCAACAGTCATGGTTCCCTCCTCTGGCAACAAGAGGGAATCATAACATTTGCAAGACAACTACCCTTGGTAATTAACCAGACTGCGGGCAATCAGCATTCGCTGGATTTCGCTGGTGCCTTCATAGATTTGCGTAATCCGCGCATCACGGTAATAACGCTGCACCGGATAATCCTCTAGAAAACCATAGCCACCATGCACCTGAATGGCCATTGAGCACACTTTTTCGGCCATTTCAGAGGCCATCAATTTGGCCTGGGCGGCTTCATTAAGGCATGGAATGCCACGATCTTTAAGCGAAGCCGCATTGAGCACCATTAAACGGGCGGCATTGATTTGGGTATGCATGTCTGCCAGCATATTGGCAATGCTTTGGTGCGCCAGCAGGTTTTTGCCAAACTGTTCCCGCTCTTGCGCATACTTGAGGGCTGCCTCGAAAGCGGCACGGGCAATACCCACAGCCTGGGCCCCAATGCCAATGCGGCCATTTTCAAGGTTGGACAAGGCGATAGACAGGCCCTTACCCCTTTCGCCCAGTAGATTGTTTTCCGGAATGGCACAGTTTTCAAGGGTAATAGCGCATGTATCAGAAGCCCTGATGCCCATTTTATGTTCTACCCGGCTTACCGTGTATCCCGGTGTATGGGTGGGTACTAGAAAAGCGGAAATCCCTTTTTTACCCAAATCAGGGTCGGTGACCGCAAAGATAATCGCCAGCTTAGCCCGTTTGCCATTGGTCACGAATTGCTTGGCGCCGTTCAATATCCATTGGCCATCTTGCAACACCGCGCGGGTTTTAAGGTTATTGGCTTCGGAACCTGCTTGCGGCTCGGTCAGGCAAAAACTGCCTATTGCACGGCCCGACGCCATTTCAGGCAACCATTGTTTTTTCTGTTCATCGTTACCTGCATTCAACAATGTGCCGCACCCCACCGAATTATGCACACTCATCATGGTGCCGGTTGCCGCATCTGCCGCAGAAATTTCCTCAATCGCCAGGGCATAAGAAACATAATCAGAAAACGAGCCGCCCCACTCTTCAGGCACCACCATGCCCATCAAGCCAAGGTCACCCATTTTTTCAATCATGGCATCATCAATCCAGCCATCTTTTTCCCACTGCTCGGCCCTTGGTGCAATTTCATTTTGCGCAAAATCACGAGCCATATCACGAATCATGCCCTGCTCTTCGCTTAACGCGGTATTAAACATTGCCATTCCTTACTGTTATCTTGCCATTACATTTTCTGGACATACCGTATGACCGGTTCATTTATCGGAAAAAAGCTTGATAATGCCTGAAAAATCAAGCTTGCCATTACCCTGCGCACTGAAGGTTTGATACAGCTGCTGTGCAGTCGCCCCCATGACCACAGGAACTTTCGCGGCGCGGGCGGCTTCGGTGGCAAGCCCCAGGTCTTTAAGCATCAGGTCGGCACCAAACCCGCCGGCATATTCTTTTGAAGCCGGAGCTGTTTCCACCACGCCTGGATAAGGGTTGTAAACCTCGGTACTCCAGCAACGGCCCGAAGAAGTATTGATAATTCCGGCCAGCACTTTAGGGTCCATGCCTAAAGAAACGCCCAGGTTCATGGCTTCGGCAGCACCAATCATGGAAATGCCCAGCAGCATATTATTGGCGACCTTGGCGACCTGACCGTTACCCGCACCACCGCAATACACGATGTTTTTGCCCATTGCCTGTAGAACCGGCAAGGCCCTTTCAAATACGGCCTTGTCTCCACCAACCATGAAGGTAAGGGTTCCGGCCTGGGCTCCTCCAGTACCACCCGATACAGGGGCATCCAGCATGTCATTGCCCTGCGCTGCAGCCTGGGCCGCCACTTCGCGAGCGGTTTGGGGATCAATGGTGGAAGAGTCAATTAGCAAAACCTGTTTGCCAACAGCAGCAAGCACCCCATCTTCACCCAGATAAACCCGTTTTACATGAACCGAAGCTGGCAACATGGTTATCAGCATATCTATTTCAGCACTGGCCACTTGTGCCGGTGAAGTCGCACGGACCGCACCAGAGGCCTCAAGCATTTGCACTGCCGATTCAACCAGGTCATAGACATATACCTTATGCCCTGCCTTCAGCAAATTAAGCGCCATGGGGGCACCCATATTACCCAGTCCGATAAATCCGATATTCATGTAAGTCTCCGTATTACTGTTTTAGTTTTAAATAAATGAAGTATGACAACCATACTGAGAATATGTGTTACAGACTGTCATTTTAAAGACGTTTTTCCATCATTTCTGGAAACCTGACTGCTTGCGGGAAAGCACCAATACCGACAACGGTTCCCATGAGAAGCATGGGAAACTGGAAAGACAAACTCGCCTTAAACCACTCGGGAAATCATCTGGCCGTCCTGGAAGAAGCCATCCAGATTGTCAATCACCCGTTGCGACATACGCTGGCGGGTTTCCACTGTGGCACTGCCCACATGCGGCATCAGCACGACATTGTCCATCGCCAGCAAGGCCTCGGGAACGTAAGGTTCGTTCTCAAAAACATCCAATGCGGCAGCGCCCAGACGCCCTTCCTGCAAGGCCTTGATCATCGCCACCTCATCAATGACCGTTCCGCGTGAAACGTTAATCAGCAAACCTTTCGGTCCCAGGGCGCTCATGATTTCATCATTGATCAGATGATGGGTGCTTGGCCCGCCAATACAGATGATGATTAAAAAATCACTCCATTGTGCCAATGCTTTCAATGACGGCTCATAACGATAAGGCACGCCCTGCTTTTCAGAGCGGTTATGGTAACGAATCTCACAATCAAACCCGCTTAAACGTTTGGCAATGACCTGGCCAATATTCCCTAAGCCAACAATACCTGCTTTTTTACCCGATACACTATGCGTCAGCGGAAACTCTGCCTTGGGCCACTGGCCTTCACGCACAAAACGATCGGCCCGAACCAGCCCGCGTGCGGCTCCCAATAACAAGGTCATGGCGGTATCAGCAACACAATCATTCAGGACATCGGGCGTATTGCCCAATTGAATGCCACGCCGCTGCAGCTCGGCAGCATCAATAGCATCGTACCCCACCCCAAAATTGCTGACGACTTTCAAGTTGGGTAGATAATCCAGCCATTCATTCCGAAAGCCCTGCTTGGCCGAAGTGACAACAGCCACACAGTCCTGGCCATAGGCTTTCAGGGCAGCAATCGCGTCATCATGCTCCCAAAGGCGGACAACATCATAATGGTTTTCAAGATGCTGGCTGACCAGCGCCGTGGACGGCCCAACCTGTAACACACGATTTCTTGCCATATTCGTTATCTCCTGATGACATGACAGTATTTATATTTAATTTAGCATCAAATAGTGAAAAATATTTTTCTACCCATGATAACAACCAGCACCGTTAACTAAGTTAGGCTAATCCCCCATAAAACGGGGCAAATTCCATTTATAACGATATGAAAAATACCGGATCAGGAATGTCACGCCAGCCCCTACCAAGGTAACGACAAATTCCTGCAATCCAAAATAATTGCCTGCCACCATGATACAAGCACCCACCAATGCAGCTGAAGCATAAATTTCCTTTTCAAGGATAATCGGTGGACGGTTCAGGAACACATCACGCAATAACCCGCCGCCAACGGCCGTAATGACCCCCAGAATAATAGCCGTTTCATACGCACCACCATAATGCAAGACCTTTTCAGCGCCCGTCACGGCAAAAGTACCCAAGCCAACAGCATCAAACAGAAAAATGGGATAAGCCAGTTTCTTGATCCAGAATTTAAATCTGAGCGAGAAAAATACCGCCACCCATGTCACAAATAAATAGCGCCAGCTGGCAATGCTGACAGGCGGTGTTGCGCCCAGGCAAAGATCGCGGATAATCCCGCCACCACAAGCCGTAATAAAAGCAATAAAGAAAACACCAAACAGGTCAAGATTGCGATTTTTTGCGGCAATCACACCACTAAGGGCGAATGCAAAAGTGCCCAAAACATCAAGTGCCAGCAGTAATAAATTATTCATTTTAAAAAAAATATAACAATTCTGGTAACTCGTTGTAGAATATCAGGTTTTAGGCCCAATTCAGGGCAAACTTACTTCAATCATCAAGATGTCTTTATTCGTCCATAAATACGGTGGTACCTCAATGGGGTCCGTCGAACGCATTCAAAATGTTGCGAAACGTGTTGCTAAATGGCATGCAGCAGGCCATCAAGTAATTGTAGTCCCTTCTGCCATGTCGGGTGAAACCAATCGTTTACTTGGCTTGGCCAAAGAACTGTCAGAAATGCCCGATCCTCGCGAAGTGGATATGCTGGCCTCTACCGGTGAACAGGCCAGTAGCGCCTTACTGGCCCTTGCACTGCAAGCACAGGGTGTACAAGCACGCAGCTACACAGGCTGGCAGGTTCCGGTAAAAACAGACAGCGCCTTCGGCAAGGCCCGCATTACCTCTATCGATGACCAGCGCGTTCGCGCAGACCTGGATGCCGGCAAGGTAGTCATTGTTACCGGTTTTCAGGGAATAGATCCTGACGGCCACATTACGACCCTGGGCCGTGGTGGATCAGACACCTCTGCCGTTGCAATGGCAGCTGCCCTTAAAGCCGATGAATGCCTTATTTTTACAGACGTAGACGGTGTATATACAACCGATCCTCGTGTTGTACCCGAAGCACGCCGCATGAACGTGGTGTCTTTCGAGGAAATGCTTGAAATGGCATCACTGGGCTCAAAAGTACTTCAGATCCGCTCTGTCGAGTTTGCCGGTAAATACAAAGTACCGGTACGTGTCCTGTCATCTTTAACCGACCCCCTGATTCCGATCTTAGAAGAAAAAAATTCAGGAACCCTTATTACTTTCGAGGAAGATTCAAAAATGGAAGCCGCCTTAGTTTCTGGTATCGCATTTAGTCGCGATGAAGCAAAAATCACGCTATTGGGCGTACCCGATAAACCCGGCGTTGCCTTTGCGATCCTGGGCCCGGTTGCCGATGCCAATATCGACATCGACATGATCATCCAGAACCAGTCTGTTGACGGTACTACAGACTTTTCATTTACCGTAAACCGCAACGACTTCAAACGTACCCTGGACGTGATTCAAAAAACCATTTTGCCTAACACCGGTGCCCGTGAAGTTATTACCGACGAAAAAGTCTGCAAGGTTTCCATCGTAGGTATTGGCATGCGCTCACACGCTGGTGTTGCCAGCCTGATGTTCCGCACTCTGGCCGAGGAAGGCGTTAACATCCAGATGATCAGCACCAGTGAAATCAAGACTTCCGTCCTGATTCAAGACAAATATATGGAACTGGCTGTTCGCGCCCTGCACAAGGCATTTGGACTGGATGGTAATCCTGCTGAAACAGCGATTGAAGAATAAATGAAGAAAAATGCTGTTTTTTCGCTAAAAAACAGCATTTTCAATACAAGCCTGTTGACACAAGCAGGTAGTATTAGTTAGAATTCTTTTTTACTTGGAGACATGGCCGAGAGGTTGAAGGTACTCCCCTGCTAAGGGAGCATGCGGCTTATACCCGCATCGAGGGTTCGAATCCCTCTGTCTCCGCCAAAGATTACATTGAAGCCCTTGATTATCAAGGGCTTTTTTGTTTTTGGTGATATTCAGTATGCCACTGTAGATTTGCTCGCTAAGCTTACAAAAGACATTAGCTATATCCAGACCTATGAAGAATGATTATTTTTAACCATTGTGTTGGATTTATTTTTACGGCTGGTTGTTAGTTGGTCAATGAATTCACGAATGGATAGGACTTGGTTTTACAGGCACTTTTAACTGCTGTACAGGTTAGAAAACCAAAAAAACCGTCTTTCTTGGAGCATTCCGATCAGGATAACCAAATCGGCTTGAAAAAAAACAACAACATTTACAGCAGATCGATCTACTCACCGATGGCTCAAGCAAACAACAATAATGACAATCAGGTAACGACCGTGATTGGCAAAGCCCAAAGTCCCCCTATAGCACGGCAAACTGTGTACGCCCATGCACAGGGGGAATTACCTATCACACTAACGCAGATTTAAGCACTTTTCCAGCTGGAGACCTAGGCAAGTCCTCCACAAACTCCCAAATACGAGGCATTTTATAATCTGCAATCAAATTCTCGCAATGAGACTTGATAGCTTCCACACCAAGCTCTGCATTTTCCTTAACAATCACAGCTTTCACAACCTGACCATACGTAGAGTCAGGTACACCTACTACAGCAACAGCCGCAATTCCAGGTAGTGACAACACTGCCTCTTCTACCTCTATCGGTGCAATTTTGGCACCTCCGGAAATAATTTGGTCCTTTATGCGTCCCACAATATAGTAATGATCATCTTTTTCATAAAAAATATCACCGGTTTTAAACCAGTCATTTTGCATCGCCTCGCTGGTACGAATAGGATCTTTATAATAGGCCCCTGAATAGCTAGGACCTTTTACCCATAGCTCGCCCCTCTGTCCAGCAGGCACATCTTCCCCATTCTCTCCGACAATGCGAACTTCGGTGGGTGGGATTAACCTCCCGACCGATCCACGATGCTTATCCTCTACATCCTGAATATCAAAACAAAAAATAGGCCGGACTTCTGTCATTGCATAGTAAGGCTTAACAATCATTCCTAGTCTAGACCTGCAATCCTCAATGGTCTGCTCATTAAGCGCTGCACCTGACGCGGCCGCCATTCTGAGCGAACTGACATCAAATCGCCTACTTTCCTTAGCAGCAACATCAGCCATCATTGCATACATAGTCGGTACACCTAAAAATACCGTAGGCTTCTGTAACTCAATAGATTCTAAAGCTAGTCTGGGATGAAATTTTTCACTTAGCAAAATGGTTGCACCTGACACCAACGCCACGAAAGCAGCCGCATGAAATCCATATGCAAACGTTAAGGGCAACGTGACCAATAAACTGTCGTTAGGCGTAATTTTCCACATGTCACGATACGCAAAAGCCGAGGCCAGCTCATTTGCATGTGTAGCAGCAACACCCTTGGGCGTTGATGTGGTTCCAGAGGTATAGCAAAGCAGCACTAAATCATCTCCGCCCCCCTGGGGTTGACCTCCATAACAAGCGCCATCTTGCCACGCATCAACAAGCGCCTCCATACTTTGCAGAGTGATTGAAGTAGGATTGGCATTCACTGCGGACTCCACGTGTGAACATAAAGAGTCTGCATAAATCAATAAACTAGCTTCGCTATGCGCCAAAATATGGCGAATTTCCTTTTCACCGTACTCCGGATTAATGGGCACTATTGCTGCTCCCAATAAAGCCAATCCCATATAGATAATCATGATTTCAGGTCGATTTCCAGCAGTCACCGCAACACGGTCTGCTTTTTTAACACCCAACTCTTGCAACTGATAGGCAGCCAATCTAGCTTCCTGTACAAACTCCTGATAGGTAATCGTACGACCCTTGAACACAAATGCCACATGATTAGGTTGCACCTTTGCTTGATCCAGGATAGGAGTTACCACATCGTTATACTGCTTCATTTCATTCTCCAAATCATTTAAGATTCAAACGATCAACACCCTCATCCTTCAGCATTTCTCTAGCAATAATAATGCGTTGGATCTCATTGGAGCCTTCGGTTAAAACGTAAATTGGTGCTTCACGATAGAGTCTTTCAATTGGGAACTCTGACACATAACCATACCCCCCCAGTACGCGCATGGCATCTTCAGTAATACGCATGGTGGTTTCAGTTGCAAACAGTTTTGCCATGGATGCCAGCATATCAGCACGCCCCCATTTTTCTTTATGCTCCAACGCTTCCCGAATCAAGGCTCTTGCTGCTACCAGACTCGTTGCCATATTCGCCAAATGAATTTGAATAGCCTGATGCGATGAAATAGGTTTACCAAAGGTTTCCCGAGTCTTGGAGTACTCTAACGCCAAAGACACGGCGTTGCGTGCCATTCCGACTGCGGTCCCGGCCATTGCCAAACGCCCAGCTTCCAGCATGGACAGCACCTGTTGGAGGCCTTTTCCTGTCTGCCCTCCCAGTAAGTTATCCGATGTTAAACGTACATCATTAAAGTTAAGCTCTGCAGTGTCGACATGCTTAAACCCCATTTTTTCAGCCAATCGGGTAACCTCAAATCCTTCTGTGTCCGCTTCCACAATATACAAACTTAGACTATCTTCGCTGCCTATCGCCTTATCCCTTGCCAGCACCACATGAATACCTGCGCGCAGGCCGTTCGTAATAAAGATTTTTTGCCCTCGGAGGACTATACCCTGACCTTCCTCGTGCGTAGCGTTAGTTCGTACTTGTTTTAAATCTGATCCCACTGATGGCTCTGTCAAACAAATTGCCCCTCGCTTAGCCCCTGAAGCTAACAACGGTAAGTAACGCTCTTTTTGCTCATCTGTACCGTAGGTGACGATCAATTTAGAGACGGTACTGTGACTATTGATAAAACTAGGCATGGCAGACCATGCCGCCCCTAACTCTTCCATCACTGATACATACTCTGCAAGTGGTAAGTCCAACCCCCCATACTCTTCTGGAATTACCATTCCAAACAACCCTATCTTAGCCATTCCATCTACTACAAACTGTGGAAAGTCATTGCTTTCTTCCAATGCTTTTACCTTAGGTATTACCTCTCGTCTCGCAAAATTTCTTACCGCTTCTACAGCGGGTGAACTTTCAGTATAAATATTCATTTAAAACCCCAAAAAATAGATGATCCATACTGCAAGCAACTCTTGCTGCTCGCAGTATTACTCTTTCATTCAAAACAATTTATGCCTGGTTTTGTTTAAGAACTATCCGTACGCCATAGCCCGCAACAATCGAAATAAGTGACGCAGCCATCAACATGGCAGGCAAAGGCCACCAATGTACCTGGCTAGCAGCAGGCACTAAGAATGCGGCAATAAAAGGGGTTGTGGCGGAAAAAACAATCGCTGAAATAGCTGACACCAAAGCAACTCCGCTATAACGTACCTCCACCGGGAACAGCTCAAATGTCATACTGGATACCACTGCATACACTGAAGCATGTCCCAGCACCAGCGCAATAATGAATGCAAGAGCCATCAGGACAACATTTCCGGTGGAAAAAAGCAGAAACAGCGGTATCGCAAACAACAAAGTAGAAATCGCACCGGTCATAAAAATCTTCAAGGGACTTATCTTATCTGCCAGAATGCCTATCATCACTATCGCAAACAAATCCACTGTCGCCGCCACCAGTAAAATAAGCATCGTTTCACTGCGTGCTATGCCATAACGTTGATTGGCCAGTGAGAGCATATAGGTAGTAATCAAATAAAACAGCACTAGAACACTGGCCTGCAATCCAACACCTACCAGTAACTGCAACGATTTAGTACGAATTACGGTACCGATTGGATTCTTACGGATTTCTTGAGATTTCTTAGCCTCGTTAAACACCTCAGGCTCAGGTACTCTCAGCCGAATGATGACCCCGATCACTACCAGAACAAACCCGGTTAAAAATGGAATCCTCCATCCCCAGCTCATTAAGTCTTCTGTAGGTAATTGAGCGACGGCATACATCACAATACTGGATAGGACTAATGCAAAAGGACTGGCTATCTGCGGTGCTGCTCCATAAAACCGCGCACGATGCTTAGGCGCACTTTCTATGCTCATAATCACCGCACCGCTCCATTCGCCACCCACAGCTACACCTTGTAAAAACCTCAGGCAAGTTAGCAAAATAGGGGCCCAGACTCCTATCTCATTCCATGTAGGCAACAAACCGATCAATCCCGTCGCTGCCCCCATCAATACCATTGTGATCATCAAGGTAGTACGCCTTCCCAAAGTATCACCTAAATGCCCAAAGATAAACGCACCGACTGGCCGTGCTAAAAAAGCCACCCCCAACGTAGCAAATGACGCGAGCAAGCTAACATGCTCTCCTAAGGATGGAAAAAAAATAGTAGAAAAGACCAGACTGGCTGCCGTGGCATAAATAAAGAAGTCAAACCATTCAAGGGTGGTACCGATAAAACTCCCCCAAAAAGCGCGCTGCTGCTGCTTTGTACCAAAACTCTTACTGGCAGCAATTGATATTGTGGACGTGGGTATTGTGGACGTGGTAGTCGTAGTAGACATAGTAAGTACCTTTAGTGAGTCAAAAGAGTTACAAAGATGCGCCAAGCATTCTGAAAAAAACCGTTTCAATTTGGTGCTTTCCCTCAAACAACTCACACAGGTCTACTACTCCCAGTCTTAAAAATCTGTTCATGAATGTCTCCAATTTTATTTTTTACATCTGTAGCAATGTATAGTTTGATTTTTATTGAGTAACGCAGGTATTACGTTGATAAAAAAGCAGCCTGCCCCTCCTTGAGCACCACCTTGTCGTCAACGCGCATCTCAAACACATAACCTGCCTCTACCCTTGCTGCATACAACGTTAAATTCTCGCCAGGTAAAACAGGTGCGCTCAATTTTGCACTAGCCGTTTGCAGGGTTTCGGGAGAAATATTCATCACCGTTGCCAGCAAACGTAATGCAATCCCGAAAGTACATAGACCATGCAGAATAGGCTTGGCAAAGCCATAAGCGCGAGCAACCTCAAAATTGACATGCACCGGATGCAGATCACCTGTCAGCCTATACAAAATGGCTTGATTCTCCGTGGTCTGGTAGCTACCAACTTTCTCCAGTGGCACCTCTACTTTTGCAGCCGCTTTAGGTGCATCTTCTCCTCCCCAACCTCCAATGCCGGGCAGAAAAATAGCATATTTGGCAATAAAGTATTCGGACTCAACGACGATATCAACAATCGTTGCCCGGCCTTTGTCCCATACACCTTCAACCCTGGCATTTGTCACAACACGAGCCTGCACAGGAATCGTCTTTTTAATTTCTATGTATTGCGATACATGCAAGGATTTTTGACGATCATAAACGCCTAAATCACCGCATTTTTCAACTGCCCACAACCCAAGGGTGCTGACAAAACTAGGCAAGGCTTTAAGGCCTTCCTCATACACCAACTCAAGATCGTTTGCCGATGCACCACAAGCAATCGCATACAAAATTAACGTCGATTGATCCCAAACAACCTCTTTACTTCCCAAGTCGTAGCTAACCAAATCATTAAAACTTTCCGGTATATTCACATCACCCCCTTTTTACGTTGAATAATTTGCCTTCTTTCCTCAGAAACCAACAGTTTCTCTCTCAACTGCATCCAGTACGTGTTCGGATGTTTATCACTTTCACGTATAAATTTTTTGGTAATTATTTGCGCTTCCTCAGGCAGCTCAGCGGACGCTTTGGCTAATGCCACAGCCATGTCAAAAGCAGAATTTTTCACATACTCTTTATGCGTCACTAACCGTGTACCTACCGTCTCCTCAATGGAAACAGTTTCACCCAACAACAGTAAGCGCTCAGTCAAGTTGCCCAACAAACCCATTATCTCAACGGCTCGCTCAGGGTTATAAAGAATACCCATCTTGACCGCTGGCAATGCGAATTTTGCATGGAGACTTGCCACACGCACATCACACGCTAAAGCCAAATCCAACCCAGCCCCCATACAAGGCCCATCAATAGCCGCTATACATGTCATGGTGCTCTGTTGTATAGCCAAAACCAACTGGCGCATTAAGTTGTCATATTCCATATCAGAGGCATCACCGCACAAATCATGAAAATCTGCACCCGCCGAAAAGCACTGGCCATTACCCCAAAAAATCAGCGCACGTACCCCACTATGCTCTGCCGCCCTAAACTCAGTCATTAAGCTATTCAACATGGCCCGAGACAGCGCATTTCGCTTCTCTACCCTGTCTATCTTTAAGACCACTACATCTGGGGCTATAGCTAGCGTAGAAATTTCACTCACAGTCATACTCCATCGCTATACGTCTGAAAGTTCAATTCACTTTCTAGCGCTTCGCACAAATTGAGTAACGCCTCATCCGTCTGATATGCACCTACCAGTTGCGCTGACAGTGGCAGGCCCCGCTCCACCCCACACGGTATGGCCGCAGCTGGCACTCCAGCCACATTAAATGGACTGGTAAACGGAAATGCCCCCCATAGCCGACTAACTTTTTTACCATCAACATGACTGGGTCGTTCGCCAATCGTAAAAGCTGGCGTTGCCACAGTTGGGGTCAACAAATAGTCATAACTCTCAAACAGACGGGCAACCTTGGCTTGGTATTCCAGCTGTTTTTGCCTTGCATCACGCACCTGTTCAGGCGTTAATGTTTGCGCTGCACGTAAGCTGGATAGCTCATAGTCGGTTAACTCATTCTCGCAATACGTCAATAAATGGCCGCGCTCACGCCATTCCTCAGCCAACACCAACGGGCCAAAACTCTGTTCCCATCCTGAAAAACTGGGATCAATGCTGTCCACCTGATGGCCCATTCTGCTTAATACTGTTGCAACGTTACTGACAGCGGCTCGAATAGCTGGATCTACTGGCTGCCCATCTAAGGATTCGCAATAACCGATTCGGAACCTTTTCAGTCCATCCGGTGCACGATGAAATTCCCGCTCAGCCAACACAGATAAAAACAAACGTGCATCTGCCACACAAGTAGTCAGTGGACCGGCACACGCAAAATCACTCATGGCCCTAAAACCACCTTCGTCAGGACACAGGCCATAACTAGGTTTAAACCCAAAAACACCTGTCATGGCAGCCGGAATACGGATGGACCCTCCCCCATCAGCGCCTAGTGCAATAGGCGCATAGCCAGCAGCGACCGAAGCAGCAGCACCACCGCTTGATCCTCCTGGTGTCTTTTCTATATCCCAGGGGTTTCCGGTAACTAAACCCAACTTATTTTCATTTGTCGCAGATTGCCCAAACTCCGCTGTATTCGTCTTACCTAAAAAGACAGCACCAGCGTTGTATAACCTACGAATTACCCCACTATGCTCTAGTGCATGATGGTGCTTAAACACACGGGAACCTTTGGTTGTCACATAACCAGCCAAGTCAAAGGTATCTTTGATCGTAACTGGTACACCCTCCAGCGCTCGGGGAGTACCGGCTTTATAGTTTGCGTCGGCTGTCCGTGCTTGCTGCATGGCCAACTCTGGTGTCAAAAGCGTCATAGCCTGGATACGAGGCTCTTTTTCCTGAATACGCTCAAGCAATGCAGCCGTTACCTCCACGGCAGACTGCTGACTCTCCTGAAAACGCTGCATGAGTTTCCAGGCTGGCGTCGTCGCCTCTACCAGATCTTTATGATTAAGGTTAAGCATGAGGGTGCACCCCTCCGCTAACGCCATAGGTTTCACCGGTAATATAGCCAGCCTTATCACTTAACAAGAAAGCGGTGAGATACGCCACATCCTCTGGGGTACCCAAACGATTCAAAAACGATTTTTTCTGTAAATAGCTATCAAAAAACTCATCTGGATAAATTTTTCGTAAAAAATCGTTATAAATCAAGCCAGGGGCAATAGCATTAATACGAATCCCTGCTTTGCCATTTTCTGCTGCAGCAACTCGAGTCAATGCCATCACGCCTGCTTTTGCTGCTGAATATGCAGCACCGTGCTCTGTCGTCATTTCCCAAGCAGAAATAGAAGAAATATTAACAATAGAACCCGCATTAGCCTGGATCATATAAGGCAACGCATGCCGCATACAATTAAATGTACCGGTCAGGTCTATATTGAGACATTTGTTCCATGTCTCAATACTCATCTCAGCCACGGGTTCAATTTTGGACCAGCCAGCATTGTTAACCAAACAGTCAATCCGGCCAAACTTCTCTATCACAGCGGCAAAAACTTGCTCGACCTCTTGGTGATCACTTACATCCATTTTGAAATACGGGCACTCGAGTCCTGCGGACTGCGTCAACTCTTCAGACAATTTTTGCATACGCCCTTCATGCAAATCAGTAATTACCACATGCATATTCTCTGAAGCCAACTGTCTTGCAATGGCAGAGCCTATGCCCGCACCAGCTGCTGCCGTAACGATCGCTACCTTAGGTTGTGTCATGTCTTTCCTCTCTTTATATTAAAAAATTTTTGCAATTGCAGCCGCTAACTGTTCAGGCTGATCTACGGCCATTAAATGACCAGCATCGGGAATAACAACTAACTGAGCCGATGGCATAGCCGCTAACAATATATCAGCAGCTTTTTGTGGACAATAATGATCGCGCTCACCCTGAACAACGTGCACCGGTACTTGAATCGCCCCTAACCGTTCAGTCATTGGCGCCTGCGATAATCCAACCATAGCCTTGGCCGCATTGATATAACCTTTAGCATCACCCACCGCAGCGATGCGTTGGCGAGCAACTGTCTGTACTTGCTCATGCTTACTCACAATTTGCCCTGCCGTATCACTTTCCAACGCTTGAAAAAATGTAGGGAGGTCTGACTCTGCCTGTGAAATACGTTCCTCAAAAAAGCTGGCTGCCGCCCGCCCTACTTTGCTTGAAGTTCCCACCACTATGGCTTGACGGACCAAATCAGGACGTTGCAAAGCCGCTTCAAGCACAATCACCCCCCCTAAAGAGAAGCCAACACAAATCGCAGATCCTGTTACAGACTCGATAAAGCGCAATAAATCTGCTGCCAGTTGCTCCACTGTGCCGTTTCCCTCACCCGCTGTCGTTTCTCCATGCCCACGCAAATCAACCGCATAGATACTTATAGGGGCCTTAATCAGACTGATAACTTGCTTCCAACTGCTATGATCTTCAGCCAATCCGTGTACCATAACAACCGCAGGACCTTCACCTGTTTTGCTAAACGCAACCTTAATGTCTCCTACATCGACATGTTGTAACTTGCCATTTGAGATGTCGCTTTGTGCTAACATTGGCCTAGCCTCCTTTGTGCTAACATTGATTTATTATCTTAAAGTAAGTATTTTTCTGTTAATTTTCAGATATTCTATGTCAGCCCACCCAAAAAAACAATAGTGACGTCACTTTTTTTATGATTGATAAAAATTCTCCACATTCTCTAAAAATTCCCCAGCCTACCACACCAAAAGGTAAAGCCACTGTCGCAAGGATTCTAACTGCAGGGCACGATCTTTTTGGTGAAACAGGCTATGTAGCCATGCGTATGAGTGATTTGGCCGAAAAATCCAATTTATCGCTCGGTGCTCTATATCGCTATTTTGAAAATAAAGACGATGTTTTTCTCGCCATAATCAATAACATTCATCAGCAACTCTATGCTGCAAGTAGGGTAAATACCGATCAAAGATTTTCAACTCACCCATATGAAACCATCCAGCAATCCAATTTAGGGTATCTCACACATTACCTAAACCATCGACACGTCATGAAAGCCTTTATAGAAGCAACCATGGTCGAAAAAAAATATACTGACATGTGGTGGTACATGCGCGAATCACATATTCAGCGCGTTTCCAACGCGCTAAAACGCGACCATAACAAAACAGAATTAAATGGTGAACCCATCAGACACACATTAGAGGCACTCGTCTCTATGACAGAACAATCAGCCTTTGTATGGTATGCCGTACCTAGTGCAACAGAAAAAGTCATCAATCCAGAACAAGCAGCCAAAATTGTTAGTGATATATGGTTTCTTTCTCTGTTCCATGCCATTTAAAGGTAAGCATCCGGTAAAGCCATCTTTTCAAGTCATTAATAAAAGATGGCTTTACCGGACGTATAAGCTAAGAGAACAGTTTTTACAAGAAAACAATACTCATCTCTATTTCCCGGCTAAATGAGCAACATCAGTGGCTGATTGACGAGATAGTTCTATGAACGCTCGTATGTAATCAATGCCAACATCTGTCTCGCGCGCACCCAGATAAATTTGCTTGGCGATACCATGCACGCCTAATCGCACAGGCACCACATTCATCTTGGCCGCATATTCATCGACTAACCAACGTGGTAGAGCGGCCACTCCACGTCCACTAGCCACCATTTGCATCATGATGTCAGTGGTCTCTATGGTTTTATGGCTCTTGGGAGTGACACCTGCCGGCAACAGGAACTGGTTGTAAATATCCAGGCGCTCAATCTCTACCGGATAACTGATAAGCACTTCATGGATTAAATGCTGTGGTTTTAGGTAGGGCAAAGAAGCCAAGCTATGCCCTTTTTGAACAACCAGCACCTGCTCATAGTCAAATACGGGTTCGAACTTAAGTCCTGGCTTGAACAGCGGGTCGGGCGTTACCAATAAATCAATTTCATAGCCGAATAAAGCCCCTATTCCGCCAAACCGAAACTTTTGCTTAACGTCTACCTCCACATCAGGCCATGCCGCCAAATAGGGAGCAACCACTTTAAGTAGCCAGCGGTAACAAGGATGGCATTCCATGCCAATACGCAGTGAACCACGTTTGCCCTGGGCGAATTGACCCAGGCGCTCTTCGGCCAAATCCAATTGCGGAAGCACTCTGTTCGCCACTGCCAACAAGTACTGCCCGGCCTGCGTCAACCGCAGGCTTCGCCCTTCACGCAACCAGATATCGGTGCCCAATTGTTGTTCCAGCTTTTTTATGCTGTGACTCAGCGCCGACTGTGTCAGGTTTAGCACACCAGCGGCCGCCGTTAAAGACCCTTGTTTTTCAACTTCATGGATGATACTGAGGTGGATACGTTCAAGCATAATTATGATTTATATTCATCAATTAATGAAATAATACCATTTTACTTCATTAAACAACCTAGGTACCATTCCTTACCATAGCTTATTTATATTTTAACGTGGCAATGATCAATATTCACTAAATCGAATTACACAAGGGCTTAGGTAGGCTTCTCAGCGTGCGCGTGTTCACTATTCAAATCCCTCAATGATGACGTGATGCCTCAAGTGAAGCTTGCGAATAAAACCACCCAACTGCAAAAAAGACATGCAGTTAAAACACTAAAAACCCGGCTGTAAATAGTTTGCACCTTCTTGACTCTCATTTAGAAGAACAACTAACCCAATCATCACAATCATGCAGCACTAAGCCCGCAAATTGCGCGGTTCAGGTACTGCATAAATTAAGTTTTATGGAAGTAAAAATGGCACGACCCATGCGTGTAGTAGCAGTTTCAGGCGGCTTGCAACGACCCTCCCGATCTGCGGTCTTCGCCGAATACTTGTCGGGTTTGATTGCCAAGGAAATTCCCTGCCAGCAATGCCTGATCGAATTGGCCCAACTCGCGCCCCAGCTTGCCGGTGCGGTCTGGCGCTCGCAGCTACCCGACACAGTGGAGCAGGCACTTGCCAAGGTTGAGCAAGCTGACATTCTGGTAGTGGTAACCCCGGTTTTTCGTGGTGCGTACACAGGACTGTTTAAACACTTTTTTGACTTTATTCATCAGGATGCCTTGATTGACATACCCGTTTTGCTAGCCGCAAATGGGGGCAGTGAGCGCCATTCACTGGTGATTGATCACCAGCTAAGGCCACTGTTCAGTTTCTTTCAGGCGCGCACGTTACCGTTGGGCATATACGCGACAGATAAGGATTTTCTGGACTACCGCCTGCACAACGGACGCTTGATAGAGCGAGCGAAACTCACCATCCAGCGCGCCTTGCCCTTGATCAAATTAAGTACCCATGCGTGCACTTATCCTGTTGGCAACCTGATTGACGCCTAAACAAATATCCGTCTATTCCTTATCAATTAGCCCATTAGATTGCAATGAACCAAACCTTTACTTTTAGCCTCAAAAGCACCTGCTTTGATGAAAACTATCATCCCTCAGACAGCACGCGCTTAACCACTAACTTTGCCAACCTCGCAAGAGGCGCGAACAGGCAGCAAAATCTGCGCAACACTTTGCGCATGATCAGCAATCGCTTCAACGACCTGGCGCACTGGGACAATCCCACAAGAAATCGCTATACCGTTGAACTCGAGATCATTTCCGTTGAAATGAGCCTGAATTCCCACAGCAATGATGAAGCATTTCCACTCATCGAGATGCTGAAGACCACCATCGTCGACAAACAGACAAACCAACGTATTGATGGCATTGTGGGCAACAGTTTTTCATCGTACATACGCGATTATGACTTCAGTGTCTTACTGCCGGCACACAATGCCAATCAAGCACCATTTAGCATGCCAGATTGCTTTGGCGACTTGCATGGCAAGTTGTTCAAGCACTTTGTCTCCTCAGAGGCCTATCAAAAGCGCTTCCACAAGGCTCCTGTTATTTGTATCAGTGTTTCAACAAGCAAGACCTATCAGCAAACTGGCAATCATCATCCCATCCTGGGTGTTGAGTATCAACAGAGTGAACTGTCCTCTACCGATCATTACTTTGCAAAAATGGGAATGCAGGTTCGCTTTTTTATGCCCCCAAACGCAGTTGCGCCATTGGCTTTCTATTTTTTTGGCGACCTGCTGAGCGATTATTCAAATCTTGAGTTGATCGGCACCATTAGCACAATGGAAACTTTTCAGAAAATTTATCGACCCGAAATTTATAACGCAAACGCTAGGGCCGGAAAACTTTATCAACCAAGCTTGAAGTACCAAGACTATTCCTTAACGCAAATTTCCTATGACCGGGTAGAACGCAGTCAACTGGCCGTCAAGCAAGGTAAATATACCGAAGAGCAATTCATAAAACCGCACAAGCAATTGCTTGAGAAATGGGCAGCCGACTACGCGGACTAACACATTACATAGGGTGCGTCCGGGCAAATTCCCCTGACTGGCAAACATGCATTTGTATTGTTTGCACCGCTTTCTTGATGCAGGCTACAGTCGTTACAGTTGGCGCAGCCATCCGCAACAGCGCACTCTTTCTTCTTTCTTTTAAAGGAAATTTCAAATGTTTGAAACCTCTATTACCGGCAGCCTGCCTAAACCAGAGTGGCTGGCTGAAACCAATAAGCTATGGCCCCAATGGAAGGTCCAGGGCGATGCGCTTCGCCAGGCCAAGGCAGATGCCACTTTGCTTTGGATCAAAGCGCAGGAAGATGCCGGCCTGGACATTGTGTGTGACGGCGAACAATCGCGACAGCATTTTGTTCATGGTTTCCTCGAACAGGTTGAGGGCATTGATTTCGAAAATAAAGTACAAATGGGTATCCGCGACAATCGCTACAATGCAATGGTGCCGCAAGTCATTTCACCCTTGCGCCTTAAGGGGCGCGTACACGACTTCGAAGCACAATTGGCCCGTGCGCACACCAAGAAGAAGCTAAAATTTACGCTTCCCGGCCCCATGACCATTGTTGATACCGTTGCTGACCGCTTCTACGGCGATAAATTTAAGTTGGCGTTGGCTTTTGCTGAATTACTTAACCAAGAAGCACTGGCTCTCCAGGCCGACGGCGTAGACATCATCCAGTTTGACGAACCCGCTTTCAATGTGTACATGAAAGAGGCAGCTGAGTGGGGGGTGCAGGCACTAGAGCGAGCCATACAGGGCTTAACCTGCACAACAGCCGTGCACATCTGTTATGGCTACGGCATTCAAGCCAATACCGACTGGAAAAGTACCTTAGGTGAAGAATGGCGTCAGTATGAGACCGTATTTCCCGCACTTGCCCGCAGCCGTATTGATCAGGTCAGCCTGGAATGCATCCATTCCCATGTGCCCCCTGAGTTGATGAAGCTTCTGGCTGGAAAAGACGTGTTAGTCGGCGTCATCGATGTGGCTAGTGATGTGGTCGAAACACCCGAAGAGGTAGCGGACACCATAGGGCAAGCGTTAGCGTTCGTACCGAAAGAAAGACTGTTCCCGTGCACAAACTGCGGTCTGGCACCGATGGCGCGCGAGGTGGCGTTACGCAAACTCGAAGCGCTTGCCAAGGGCACCAGGCTAGCCAAGGAACGACTCACTTCTGCTTGAAATATACCTGAAATATAATGAGGGAAAAAAGTGCCTGGTAAACGCTAGTCGAGTCACCATGTATGATGTATGCTTGATACAACGCTGCATTTTATTGTGTAGCACCCTAAAAAATATGGCGTAGTTTCAAGCAAAGGAAAAACATGAACAAGAAAAACGAGCCCGATCCGGACGAAGTGGCATTAATTGAATGGTGTATTGAAGTGGAAGGCTTTTTAGTTAAGGCCGGCGCAACGCTACGCGAAGCGCAAGACTATATTGAAGAGCATGCCGAGTGGTTTACAGATATGTTCTATGAAGGTTTAACACCTGAAGAAGCAGCCAAAGAAGCACTAAATTAAGCGGCCGCGTCAATTCACCCTCATTTGGAGCCTGTAAATTAAACTGTGTAAACCATCTATCATTACACCCATACCGGGTAAAGGATAGATCACATGGACAAAAAGAAACTGGAAGCGTTTGCTCGCGAGGCAGCCAAAGGCTTGAAGACCGAAAAGGACCTGAATGAATTCAGCCAGATGCTGACCAAGATTACGGTCGAGGCGGCACTCAATGCCGAACTTGATGAGCATCTGGGCTACGAGCGGCATCAGTCTTCAGACAACACCAACAACCGCAATGGTTAGACCGCCAAAACCGTCAAGACAGAAGATGGCCAATTCGAGATGAACACGCCTCGGGACCGTGACGGCAGCTTTGAGCCCAGGCTGGTTAAAAAGGGCCAGACACGTTTTACCTCAATGGATGACAAGATCCTGAGCCTTTACGACAAAGGCATGACGACCCGTGAAATCGTGGCAACCTTCAAGGAAATGTACGGTGCCGACATTGCACCCACCCTGATCTCCAAAGTCACCGAAGCAGTGATCGACAAGGTTGATGAGTGGCAATCGCGCCCGCTGGAATCGGTTTACCCGATCGTCTATCTGGACTGCATTGTGGTCAAGATCCGACAGGACAAGCAAGTCATCAACAAAGCCCTTTATCTAGCGCTGGGGTCAATTTAGAAGGCCATAAGGAACTGTTGGGCATGTGGCTGTCTGAGAAAGAGGGCGCCAAGTTCTGGTTAGGCGTGCTCACGGAATTGCAAAATCGTGGCGTCAAAGACATCCTCATTGCCTGCGTAGATGGGCTCAAAGGCTTCCCGGATGCGATCAGTGCAGCGTATCCGCAGACCCAAATCCAGCTGTGCATTGTTCATCTGGTACGCAACGCGATGAAGTATGTACCCTACAAGGACTACAAGGCAGTTGCTGCTGGACTCAAGCGTATTTACCACTCTGCCACCGAGCAGGAAGCCTTGCGGGAACTGGAGCTGCTTGCCCAGCAATGGGATGACAAATATCCACAGATCAGCCGTAGCTGGCGTACCCACTGGCCGAACCTGAATACCCTGTTTCGCTATCCGGAGGATATTCGAAAAGCCATTTACACCACCAATGCCATCGAATCCCTGAACAGCGTCATTCGTAAGGCCATCAGCAAGCGCAAGTTGTTCCCGACCGACGATTCAGCCAGAAAAGTTATTTACCTTGCCATCATGGATGCGTCCAAAAAATGGACCATGCCAATTCGCAACTGGAAGCTTGCACTGAATCGGTTTATTATTGAGTTTGAGGATCGCATCAGCGATTATGTATAACCCAGACGGTTACACAGAATTATTTACACCCTCTTAATTTACCCACCCTCCTTCCCTGGTAGTAAAAAATCCCCCTATTTAGGGGCTTTCTTTTTGTATATATGTTACGATATATTCAGGCGTTGTATATTGACACACAAAATTGCTACACAGCGTATTTATTTTTGATGTAAGCGCTTGATTTTAAGATATTGGCGCAATTGTTTTTGGACTCCCTCCATCTCCGCCAAAGATACTGAAAAGCCCTTGAAATAAATTCAAGGGCTTTTTTTATTACCTGTAGCAAGGGATGAAAAGAACCATCCCAAAACCGTCAACTAATCCAGGCGCTGTACTATCGTTGCCGTTGCCATACCATGGCCGATACACATTACTTGCAGCCCAAGCTCTCCGTCAACATGACGTAATCCTGATAACATCTTGGCCATTAAACCCGCGCCCGTCCCACCTAAAGGATGACCATGTGCGATGGCACCGCCCCAAGGATTAAGAATCTCTGTATCAGGCTTGAACTCACGCTCAAAAGCAAGTGCCACACTGGCAAATGCTTCGTTGACTTCTATCCAGTCCAAATCGTCAATTGTTAAACCGGCTTTTACAAGTGCCTGACGTGTAGCTGGAATAATCCCGGTTAATTGCATGACAGGATCGGAACCAAGCACAACGCGTGCCAGAAATTTCGCCTTGGGTTTAAACCCCAGCTCAATGGCGGCACCATAACGCCCCACCAATACCGCCGCTGCACCGTCAGACATCTGGCTTGCATTGGCCGCGGTCACTTTACCCGTTTCCGCAGACCTGAAAACAGGCGCCATCGCATCCATACGGGCTCTATCAATCACCTCCCTGATGCCTTCATCACGATCCAGTGTGATGGTATTACCTTCCTTATCAACACCTGGTAAAGGGATGATTTCGGCGTGTAAGCCTGCATCACGTGCAGCCTTGGCGCGTGCGTGACTTTCGACCGCGTAATCATCCAATTGTGAACGCGTTAAGGACCAATGGTCAGCAATAAGTTCGGCACTTTCTACCTGATGCGGAATAACAAAACGTTTGACCAGGTCCGGATGCAAATTATCAAAGCCGGTAAAGTCATGCTGCCCTAAAGTCATATCCAGAAACATCGGAACCCGACTCATGCTTTCCACACCACACGCAATGGCAAAATCCATATCTTGCATACCGACAGCCTGAGCCGCGGCATGAAGCGCATACTGGCTGGAACCACACATACGGTTCATCGTAACACCAGGCACGCTTTCAGGAAAACCGGCAACCAATAAAGCCTGGCGTGCTATATTTCCGCCCTGCTCACCTGCCTGGCTAACGCAGCCTGCCAATACATCACCTACCATGGAAGTCTGCACACCAGAGCGACTGACAAGTGCTTTAAGTGCGGTGGCAAGCAAAGTATCGGGACGCGTATTTCTTAATGCGCCACCACGACGACCAAACACCGTACGCACAGCTTCCAGAATCACCGCTTCATTAGAATCTATCTTATTCATATGTTTAACCTTTATATGATGAATTAAATCAACTCACGTGCGATGATATTGCGTTGTATTTCTGAAGTGCCTTCATAAATTTGCAGTACCTTCGCATCACGGAAAAGCTTTTCTGCAGGGTACTCGGTTGAATAACCCATACCGCCAAATATTTGTATGGTTTCAGTGGCTGCCCACATCGCCGAGTCCGCCGCATTCACTTTAGCCATCGACGCCTCTATCGTATTATTCAGCCCACAATCCAGGCGCCATGCTGATTGATAAGTCAGCAAACGTGCTGCCTCCAGGCGCAAACGCATATCGGCCAGTTTATGGGCAATGGCCTGATGGCTCATCAAGGACTTACCCATCGACTGACGCTGGCTGGCATAGGCAAGCGATTCGTCAAAACAACGCTGTATCAAGCCAACACCAAAAGCCGCTACCATTGGCCTGGTGCGGTCAAACACTTTCATGGCGATTGAAAACCCACTGCCTTCTTCACCCAAAAGCTGACTATCGGGAACAAATACCCCATCCAGAAACACTTCACACGCTGGTGCGGCCTTTTGTCCCATCTTGGAAAGTGGCGTACCCACAGATAATCCCTCACTATCCGTTTCCACAATGAAAACGGATAAGCCCTTATGGCCTGCTTGGGCATCCGTTTTGGCAAATACCACAAAAAATTCCGCCATATTAGCGTTGGAAATCCATATTTTGCTACCTGTTAAGCGATAGCCCCCCGGGACCTTTTCTGCCTTGGTTTTAATGGAGGCAACATCCGAACCTGCTGAAGGCTCTGTCAGTGCGAAACTTGCCATCGCTCCCGATGTGAGACGTTTAAGGTATTTTTCTTTTTGTTCGTGCGTTCCTGCCATAACGATAGGTTCTGCGGCCAAGGTATTGATACATAAAGCAGCACCAATGCCCAAACAAGCATGGCAAAGCGACTCTGTTATCAGCACCAACTCCATGCAACCAAGACCGGCACCGCCATATTGTTGTGGCAATACTGAATTTAGCAGCCCCAAGGAAAATGCATTGCGATAAATATGCATGGGAAATTGTGCATCCTTATCTGCCTGACTCGCTATGCCTTGTATTTCTTTCTTTGAGAACTGTTGCGCCAAGGCCTGTATTTGCTTCTGCTCTTCAGTCAATTCAAATTGCATCTTACTACTCCTAAATACTGGCGCATGTCACAAAACGCAAGCAACAGACACCCATACAGCCATGTTTGGGCTGCTAATAATCATAAAAAATTCAAGGACGTAAACTGCCTGGAAAACTAGGCGTACAGGGCCTCTATTTCTGTCTCATAAGTCTTATGAATGCTACTACGCTTTACTTTCATGGTTGCGGTTACCTCACCATCATCATGGTCCAGTTCCTTCGTCAGTAAATGAAAGCGTCTAATGTTTGCGACGGGTGCCAAAAGGGCGTTGCCTTTAGCGACCTCGGACTCGATGAGTTTTTTTACCTCATCAAGCTCCGTAAGCGAGCGGAAATGCGTAAAAGCTATTTGACGTGTTTCCGCCCACTTTGACACGGTTTCCAAGTCAATTTCTATCAATGCAGAAACAAACCGGCGACCGTCTGCAATGACGATACACTCTTTGATGTAAGGGCTACCCTTCATCGTATTTTCTATTTCTGATGGCGTGATGTTTTTGCCACCTGCGGTAATCATGATGTCCTTCATGCGATCAACGATATAAAGCTGACCATTGCGCTCGTTAACAACGTCCCCCGTATGCAACCATCCATCAACAATGGTTTTAGCCGTTTCAGCTTCATTTTTATAATAACCGGCAAAGACCATCGGCCCACGCAACAATAATTCACCCGTCTCCGGGGCCAACTTGTACTCAGTACCGTAGGTAACCATGCCTACAGAAGCCGGATGGGGATCATCAAGAGGTTGCCCTGTTACCATTCCTGTGGACTCTGTCAGACCATACACTTCTACAATGGGTACACCTATGGTACGAAAAAACTTGACGACGGTAGGTGGGACGGGCGCTGCTCCCGTCAAGGCCACCCGGCAATTACGCAAGCCGATAAAGTTTTGTAAGGCACGCAAAATAATCCAGTACCAAAACCCGTAAATCACATTTTCTTTTAGGCTGCGGGCACTTTTTGGTTTGTATCTGAATGGCTCACACGCCGCGATGGCTTTATTAAACAACCACCGGCGAAAGCGTCCTGTTTCAGTGATTTTGATCGCGATGGATGAATAGAGTTTTTCCCAAATACGTGGTACACCCAAAAACAAGGTAGGCGCCAGTTCACGCAAGTCTTCCTGAACGGTGCGTATGGATTCACCAAAACAAACCACCGATCCCAGATAAATGGGAACAAAGGTAGTCAGCATTTGCTCGGCCACATGACACAAAGGCAAATACGATAAATGGCTTGAGTCTGGCTGAAGCTTCAGGCGTTCTATGATGCCTGGCGTCACGCCATGTATGTTGGCGTAGCTGATCATCGCCCCCTTGGGCTTACCCGTAGAGCCGGAGGTATAAATGATAAGCCCTATGTCTTGCATCGTTTGTTTGGTCAACACTTCATCAACAAGTCCGGAATGCGTCTTTTCATACGCTTTGCCGGCTTGCTCAACATCACTATACAGTACGGCAATATCGGCAATACGTTCATCAGTATTACGAAAACCATCAGGCTCGATAATAATGACATGCTTAAGCTGCGGCAGTTCATGCAAAGACTCAGCAACTTTGTCGGCCTGCTCCTGATCTTCACACACGACAATTTCAGAGTCCGAATGGTTCAAGATATAAGCAACCTCGGGGGCGGGGCTGGTTGGATAAACGCCAACGGTGACCACACCCACCATGCCACAGCCTAATTGAGCCAACACCCATTCTGAACGGTTTTCAGAAATTATTCCAACATGGCCGTTGTCAGAAAGGCCTAGTGACTTCATGCCTAAGCCAAACCATACAGCACGTTGATAGTAAGTAGCCCACGTCAGGGGCTGCCATATACCGTAATCTTTTTGGTGTAAGGCAACTTTATCAGGCTCTTGTTGCGCGCGCTTACGCAGCATTTGCGGCAACGTTAATTGTGAAATTAAATGATGACTCATAATTATGACAACCAGCGTTTACGGCGTTTGTAATGTTTAATGTTCTTGAAGCTTTTGGCCTCACCCCCACTACCAACACCTAAATAGAATTCACGAACGTCCGGATCATTCGCTAAAAACCCAGCCGACCCATCGGTAACTATTTTGCCCATTTCCATGATGTAACCATAATGAGAGATGGCTAAGGCAATTGATGCATTCTGCTCTACAAGCAGCATAGACACCCCCTGTTCAGCATTAATCCTGGCGATAATTTGAAAGATATTTTCCACCAGCAAAGGCGCCAAACCCAGCGAAGGTTCATCCAATAAAATAAGCTTCGGTTTCGCAATCAAGGCCCGTCCAATAGCCAACATTTGCTGTTCGCCACCAGACAAATAACCGGCCAAACCATGACGACGCTCATAAAGCCGTGGAAAGTACTCATACACCAGTTCAAAGTCTGGTTTCAGCCCTTGACGACCATTCAGTGCATAAGTCGCTGCCACGAGATTTTCTTCTACCGTCAAGTCTTCAAACACACGGCGGCCTTCCATGACATGAAACAAGCCGGCACGGACTAATTCATGCGGTCGCTTTTGTGATACCGGCTTGCCGTCAAAGCGAATGCGTCCATCGGTAAGTTCGCCATCTTCCAGCGCCAACAACGCCGATATGGCTTTAAGCGTAGTGCTTTTACCTGCCCCGTTGGATCCCAGCAAAGCCACGATTTGGCCTTGCTCAACGCGCAGCGACAGCCCACGTAGAGCCTGAACACTCTTATTGTAAAAAACCTCAATATTGTTTAGTTCCAGTACGGAAGCTGTCGCTCGCATGACATTACTCCAAAACGATCCAGTCAGATACAGGTACCATTTGCCCCTTGCTTGCGTCAGCCTGATAAATACGGCCAACAGGTATAGAGTTGCCACTAATGGTGATAGGGACACCGATAAGACCTCCTGTATCAAAATCCTTAATGGTATTCAGTGCCGCTTTCATATTTTCTGCCGTTAATTCTTTACCTTCGGCTAACACACGACGGGCTGATTCGGTATAAAGCATGGCAGATAAAAAGCCTTGTATATAGGGTACGTTTTGATACTCAGGGCGCATTTCACGAATCTTTTCCAACATGGGCGCAGGTGCAGACTCGTCATAGTAGTAACGGTATGGCATAACCCCCATAAATCCGTCTCCAACATCGCCCATTTGCATAACGGTAGAATTATCCATGGTCCAGAACGTACCCATGAATTTTGTATCCAAACCCATTTTTCGAGCCTGTTCAATAAACTCTGGAATGGGTGCCAGGATATAACCGTGGAAAATGGTGTAGTCTGGTTTGGCACGACGCATTTTTGCCGTTTCCGTGGATACATCGACACTACCGGGAGGTGTCATCAGTTCTAGCGCCACTTTCAAGCCAAGTTCTTCTGCCACCTTGCGGCTGGCTTCAATCGGGTCACGACCAAACTCCGTATCTGAATATACAAAGGCAACCTTGGCACCTGGTTTTTCCTGGGCGATATAGCGCAGCAAAATACTAAACATTTCGGTATAGTCCGGGCCCGCTAAAAATTGGTATGGGTATTTTTCCGGGTCATTAAGTTCAGTGGCAAATGAGGCCCCGGACATTAATATGGAATCCATACGATTTAATTCAGGGTTAATTGTTTTACTGAAACCCGTCGAGTCGCCGTAATAAAAATCAACTTTATTCTGGCTGGTTATTTTTTTAAATGCCGCTACAGAGACATCCACTTTATAACCGCTGTCCTCTGGCACATATCTAAGCTTGTATCCCTCGATGCCCCCCGAATCATTGATAATTTTTACGTAATCCTGTATACCCGCGTGAATACCTATACCAGCGAAGGAGAACACGCCACTCATTGGTATAGAACCGCCGATTACAATTTCTTTATCATTGGCTTGGGCAATACCAGCCACTCCTAACAGGCTGGCAACAACAGAACCTGCAAGCCAGTTTTTCATAGTTTTAATTTTCATGATGTCTCCTGCTGTTATAACGTTTATGATTTAAAAGGCCATAAGTGAAAAAAACGTCGTATCCGCTGCCAGATTTCCTGAAGACCCAGCGGCTCTAAAATTAAAAACCCAATAATTAAAAGACCAAATACGATCGTACGTACGGGCGATAAAATAAGGGTTGCATCTGCCGAGACCGGCAACCATCCTACGATGAGCTTGAGAGCCTCGGGTATCATCGTCACAAAAACAGCCCCCAGAATACTTCCCAGGATAGAACCCATACCTCCCACAATAATGGCGGTTAAAAAGAAGATGGACATACTTAAAGGAAAACTCTCGGGAGTCACGATACGAAAGAAATACGCCCATAAGCCACCTGCCACACCCGCATAGAAAGAAGACAGGCCAAATGACAAAAGCTTATAACGTAACAATGGTATGCCAAGCACCTCTGCTGAAATATCACGATCACGAATCGCGATAAATGCCCTGCCGATGCGTGTACGAAACAGGTTCGCCGCACCCAATAACATAATCACCATAACGGGCACCACCATCCAATAAAACAGGAAAGAGGTGTCCAGAGAAAAACCAAACAGCACCGGCGGCGCTACCGTAAGACCTGCCGTCCCCCCCGTGACAGAACTCCAATTGGCAAAAATAAAATGCAATATCATGGACGCAGCAATCGTCGCAATGGCAAGGTAAAGGCCTTTTACCCTTAACGATGGAATGCCAACCACAAACCCGCCCAACATCGTGATGCCACCTGCCATCAATAAATTAAAGATAACAGGTGTACCAAGATGGTTATCCATATAGGCAACCGCATACGCACCAATACCCATAAACGCCGCCTGACCCAGACTGACCAGGCCTGTGTAGCCAGTAAGGATATTCAGACCCGTGGCACTAACGATATTAATCATCACCAAACACGCGAGGTATAGCCAATACTCATTGGCAATGAAGGGAAATGCAACCAGGCTGCAAGCCAATACTGACAACCACGCATATTGTGTACGACTGTCAAATAAAGCTTCGTCATGTTTATAACTAAATTTTGCCGTTCCTATACGCATTACAACCTCTCGATCTCACGGGTACCAAACAGGCCATAAGGTCTGATCATCAGTACAATTATTAGTATCAGGAAAGTGACAACAACTTTGTACTCACCTCCTAAAAAACCACTTGCCCACGCCTCTATAAGCCCGATGGCTATACCAGCGACTAACGCCCCAAGCACACTATCAAGGCCACCCGCAATCACAACCACCAGCACTGACAAACCAAAGATGCCCATAGAAGGTGAGATGCCGCCAATAGCGCCGACAATCACCCCAGCCACGGTCGCAATCATGGCCCCAATAATCCAGGAAAGCGAAAAAACGCGTGGCACATTAATACCCATTGAGTAAGCTGCCCCTTGGTCAAAAGCAGTCGCCCGTAACGCCACACCACCACGCCAAAACCTAAACACAAGTAACCCTAAAGAGATCAGGATGAGGGTCACAAAAAAACCATAAAACACTTTGGACGAAACAAACGCCTCTCCGATAAATATGGCTTCATCGGGCATAATTTGTGGCATACGTCGTTGATCTGACGTCCAAATCAGCTCAACGGCACCCACAAGCACAGAGGCCAAACCCACCGTGATCATAAACGTTGAGATGGGTGATTCTCCCACCATGGGTCTAATCGCCAACCGTTCGATAACCCCACCCGCCAAGCCACTGCCAAGGACGCCAACGATGATTGCCAACCAAATTGGCAGACCGAAACCTGTGGCCAGCCCATAAACCAAATAAGCGCCAACCATCAGCATTTCGCCAATCGCCAGGTTAACCACACCCGTGCTTTTAAAAATAATGACAAAGGCCAAGGCAGTTAGCGCATAAAGGCCCCCAGTACCAAGCCCGCCCAAACTGATTTCTGCAAAAAAGAGCCAATCAAAATCCATTGTTCCACCTAATGTGTGATGGGTTGGAGCAAACGCTGACGCAAATCGGCCACATCGCCCGATCCGAGATAGGCACGTATGACTTCCGGGTTTTGCTGTACTTCTTCAGGTGTGCCATCCGCAATAACCTGACCGAAATTAAGCACAACCACGTGGTCGGATAAATCCATAACCATACCCATATCGTGCTCTACCATTAAAACGGTAATATCCCACTCTTGGCGCACATCTAAAATAAAGCGCGCCATGTCTTCAGTTTCTTCTCGGTTCATACCCGCAACGGGCTCATCCAACATAAGAATCTTGGGCTGGATGGCCAGGGCCCTTGCCATTTCCACGCGTTTTTGTAAACCATAGGACAAAGCTGAAACAGGATGATGCCTTATATGATCAATTTCGAGGAAATCGATGATGCGCTCTTCAACCTCACGGCGCAGCTCTAATTCTTCACGTCTTGCACGACCTACATAAAGGAAAGAATCTAAAACATTGGTGCGTAAATGCGCATGGCGTCCCAACTTGATATTGTCCAATACGGTCATGCCGCGAAACAGGGCAATATTCTGGAAGCTTCGTGCCAAACCTAAACGTGCACGCTCTGGTGCGGGGGTCGAGGTAATGTTCTTACCTTCAAAGAATATTTCACCTGCCTGTGGTTTATAAAAACCGGAAATAGTATTGAACAACGAGGTTTTACCGGCACCATTAGGACCAATCACTGTCGTGATGGTATTTGGTGCAACGTTAAAACCCACATCAGTTAATGCTTTTACGCCGCCAAAAGCGAGCGTAATGTTGCCAAGCGCTAGCAACGGCTTAATAACAGTTTGCTTCACGATGTCTCCTCTCGTAACCGTTATATGTTTTTTAATACCGCCTTATTTTATTTTTTTGTCTGAATTTATTGCTTATCTGAGTAAGTTATGTCATTCATTTTAGGACAGTAATTTATATTTTCAAATGACAGAAAAAGACTAAAACTATGCAAAAGCTGCCACCTTCCAGCCTCCCTATGTGTTTACCCTAAGTATTTTGTATGTAAAATAAATCCAGTCGCCTTGTCGTGTATCCTGTTCTTTATCTACACCATGTTTGCATATCAAGACGTAGAAACTGCATAAATCAAGGTGATAATTCATGGAAGCCCAAACAATTTCAGTCCGTTTTGTTAATGCCTTATTAACAGGGGCATCAAAGCATTCAACATATGATGAAAAATGGATTACCAAAACAGGACTATCTCCCGCCCTTTTGGAGCTCGAAGGAACACGCATAACCATGAGCAAATTCGCTCAACTATACCGTGTTTTGGCAATCGAACTTAACGATGAGACACCAGGTCTTTTCTCACGCCCACTGCGTAATGGAACGCTTAAATATTTATGCATGATTATGCTGGACGCTCCAGATCTTGGTGTGGCGCTTAACAGATTCCGTAATTTTTTTCACTTGGTCAATGACGATGTGGAATACAAAGTCAGGACGTGTCCAAACGGTCTCATTAAAATAGAACTCGAAGAAAAGAATAGTTTAGGACCTACCCGCACATGGGCACTTGAGCTGCTACTGATGCTTGTACAAGGAGTCTCATCCTGGCTCATAGGACGCAAAATACCCTTCGTATCCATCGCCTTGCCCTTTAGCAAACCCAGTCATGCTGCTGAATACGAGCAGATCTATCCTGGTCCGGTAACATTCAATCAAAATGAAACGGCACTGTATATGGATCCTGTTTATTTGCATGAGCCCATTCGTCAAGATCAGTCTGAACTGAATGAATTCATCCGTAACGCACCGCTTAACTGGTTTTATTTTTCACCCAATGACAGACCCTATACCCACCAACTACGTCACTACTTGCAAAACCGGTTACATGAAAACGTAACCATCAATGATGTCGCCCTGATTCAGCATATTTCGCCCCGTACGCTTGCAAGGCATCTTGCCTCTGAAGGCACTACCTTTCAGAAAACCAAGGACAAACTACGACGGGATATCGCCATCGATTTATTAAATAAAACCGATACACCGATTGCCACTATTGGTAATGAGCTGGGCTTTGAGGACCCTGCCGCCTTCAATCGCGCTTTTAAAATGTGGACAGGCAGTACACCTGGCGCCTATCGCAAACAGACCATTTTGTAAATTTAGTCTCTGACTATATATCAACTTACTTGAAAACGCCTTCACTGGAAAAAATGTATTTTCCGACTGATTATCAAGATCAAACCAAACCTTTTCTGGAGATAAAATGGGCACTTTAGACCTTAACAACAATCATCATTCGGATAGTAAAGCACTTCATTTTAGTATTGATGCCGGTATTGCCACCATTACGCTAAACAGGGCAGATCATGGGAATGCGCTCAACCTTGACATGGTTACATTATTTGCTAATGCAGTAAATGAAATTTTGAATACTGCGTCGGTAAGGGCCATTTTACTGACAGGCGCCGGGAAAAATTTTTGTGTGGGCGGTGATATACGTGCATTTATAGAAGAACGGGCAAATCTGCCAGCCTATGTTGATTCGCTCGTTACGCCCTTAAATGATACGATTTTGAAACTAACGGACTCTGGCATTCCTATTGTATCTACCCTGAATGGCGCGGTAGGTGGTGCGGGTATCGGCTTAGCCCTGCTGGCTGATTTTGTACTGGCAGCAGAGTCGATGAAATTGCGTTGTGGCTATACGGCTATTGGATTATCACCCGATGCAGGCAGTTCCTGGTTATTGGCTAATCGTGTGGGTGTATATAAAGCCAAACAATTGTTTATCTCAAACGCAACCCTGGATGCTCAAATATGCTTACGTCTGGGAGTCGTTGATGAAATATACCCAGACTCTGAATTAATGACACAAGCGCATGCTTTGCTCAAGATGCTACAAAGCGGTCCTTCAAAAGCCATCTCAAGGGTAAAGCGCTTATTCGATCACACTTTTGCCCAAAGAACCTTAGAAAATCATTTGGCACAGGAACGTCGCTTCATTGTTGAGAGTGCGGGTGAGGAGGATGTACAAGAAGGTATTCTTGCTTTCACACAAAAACGCAAAGCGTCTTTTTCCTGATCGTTGACTGTGACATGAGATTTTAAGCCTTATCCATGAGAAGCAATGATGGAGAGCAGCATCTGCGCCAGAGACACTAAAAAGCCCTTGAAATAAATTCAAGGGCTTTTTTTATGCTATAAATTACCATCCAACAGCGTTCCTGGACGATGTGGTGCTCCGATAACATGATGTAGTCTCAAGCAAAGGAAAAACATGAGTAAGAAAAATACGCCCGATCCGGACGAAGTGGCACTCATTGAATGGTGCATTGAAGTGGAAGGCTTTTTGGTAAAAGCAGGCGCAACCCTGCGCGAGGCGCAGGACTACATCGAAGAGAATGCCGAGTGGTTTACAGACCAATTCTACGAGGGATTGACGCCAGAAGAAGCGGCCAAGGAAGCACTGAATTAAATTGGCTCAATCAATTCAATTAAATACTCATCCGGGTCAAACACAAAGGCAATAATACGTTGCCCATGATTCATTTGTTTAGGCGGGGTCTTGATTCTGACGCCGGACTCAGCCAGTTTTTCCACGGCCTTATGAATATCATTCACCATCAATGCCAGGTGCCCAAAAGCCTGACCCTTTTCATAAGGCTCTTGCTGGTCCCAGTTATACGTCAACTCAAGACTGGACTCGGTATTCTCATTAAAACTTAAAAAAACATTGGTGAATCTGCCCGATTCATAGTCGGTATGGCGCAGCACTTTCATCCCAAGAATATCCCGATAAAACGCCAGCGATTTTTCCAAGTCCAACACACGCAACATGACATGATCCAGGCCAAATTGAATTTCAGATGTGCTCATGACTAAAAGTATGTAATTGAAAAAGGCAATGTAGCAAAAAAATCAATTTCCAATCATGACCTTTTATCAATCATTAATGAGAAAAACTCAATTTGCAGATAATGGGTAAGTCATAAGACCTGGCGTAATATTTTGAATAAACAAAGGTACGCAAGGGTTGGCATTGGCTTGCTGCCACATGATACTAATATACGATTGCGGATATTGTCCCGATAAAGCCAGATCAATAGCCACCAAATCCCGATGCACATATTTACGCAATGACTGCGACAAAATGGCAATCCCCATATGGGCCGCCACCAGACTCATGATGCCGGTAATCGTGCTCGCTTCCTGAACAATATTAGGGTGAAATCCGGCATGACGGCATAGAGAATAAAAATAACGCCGCCAAACCTGCCAATGGTTTTTAGAACCCACCACAAAACGTTCATTGGCAAGGTCTGCCAACGAAATGACTTTACGCTCTGCCAAAGGGTGATCTTTCTGCAATAGCACAACGGGATCATCCTGAAATATCGGTTTCCACTGCACGCCCAGCTCTTCGGAGTCATCGGAAAATGCAAATCCAAACCCCAAATCAAGGCTGCCCTGTTGCAGGCCCTGGATTTGCTCTTGGGTTGGCATGTAAAGAAGATCTGTTGTGATGCTAGGGTATTGCCGCCTGAAATGCTCCAGCGTATTGGGTAAGACATCCTGAATCGCATAATCATTGTAGGCAATGATTAAATGGCCAATATCACCAAATTTGGCTTTCTGGGCCAGCTCAATAGCCCGCGCCAAATGGATGAAGACATGTTCGGTTTCCTGCAAAAACAGAAAGCCGGCCGCAGTCAGCTTGACTTGGCGGGTACTGCGCTCGAACAGCTCTACCTGCAAAGCCTCTTCAAGCGACTTAATTATGCGCGTCAAACCTGGTTGGGTTATATGCAGAAGCTCTGCCGCTTTTTTAAAATGCAATTGCTCGGCAACCATTTTAAAAGCACGTAAGTGATGTAGGTCAAAGCGGACAGGACTCATGACTCGTCTCAATTTTTATCATTAATAACATTTCGATCAATAATACAGTGCCAATAGTGAATAGACAAACTATTAGTACAGTATTAGTTTACTGTTTATGCGTAATCAGGCATGTAAACAAAAACTTTTTAATTGATTAATACACACTCAAAAAAAAGGAGACATCTATTTTTGTTCCAATCGTTTAGTATTCACTATTCGATTTTTTGATCGATACATTTTACATAAGTAAAACCATCTACAGATAAACAATAAAAACAAATTCCCCACAGGGATTTATTTTGAACACAAAAATTGCTATTTTGAGGAGACACAAGCATGCAACAGCAAGCAACTGCGGCAGCATCGGCACATACCGATACCAGCCATATTAAAAAGGTCATGATGGGTTCAGCGGCTGGCACTGTCGTTGAATGGTTTGACTTTGCCTTGTTCGGCTACATGGCCGTTTACATCGCACAAAATTTCTTCCCTACCGAAGACAAGATGGCTGGCCTGCTAGCCACTTTTGCGGTGTTTTTAGTATCGTTCATTGTTCGGCCACTGGGCGGTATTTATTTTGGCAAATTGGGCGACAAACTGGGACGCAAAAAAATTCTGGCTTTAACCGTGTTGCTCATGTCTGGTTCAACTGCCGCAATTGGCCTTATCCCCAACTATGAAAGCATTGGTATCTGGGCACCTATTTTGCTGGTGATCATTCGCTGCATCCAGGGCCTGTCAGCAGGTGGTGAATATACCGGCGCAACTATTTATACCGTTGAACACAGTCCAATGAACAAACGCAACTCTTATGCCTGGGCGATGTCTGCCGCGACATATTTCGCCTTTGCCTTGGCTGCTGGTGTCTGTGCCGGGTTGGTAGCGATCATTGGTACTGAAGCCATGGGTGACTGGGGCTGGCGTACCATCTTCCTGCTGGCTGTACCCATGGGCGTAGTTGCTTTCTTCATTCGTGATCATTTATCTGAGTCACCCGAATTCCAGCAAATGCGTGCCGAGAAAAAAGGTCAAGTCAGCTATACTGCCGGACAGGTATTCAAGGCCGAGGGCCGCAATATTGTGAAACTGGGTGGCTTCGTCGTACTTTATGCGCTGTCGTTCTATATTTTTTCAACCTACATGAATACCTTCCTGCGTACCGTGATTGGCCTGACACCAGCACAATCATTAACCGCCAGTATGGTTGCCCTGTTATTTGTAACTGCCCTTACACCGATTGCCGGCATCATTTCCGACAAAATTGGCCGTCGTAAAATGATGCAGTTTGCCGCAATCTGGCACGCCCTGTTTACCATTCCCGCCTATATGGTTGTTAATAATGGTGCCTCATTGGAAGCCGCTATTGCCGGCATGCTGATTATTGGTATTGGCCAGGTTGCTGCCAGTGTAGTGGCTGCTACATTGCTGTCAGAAATGTTCCCGACCGACATGCGCTATACCGCCTCGAGCATGTGCTACAACATTACCTTTGCCATTTTTGGCGGTACTGCCCCTTATCTGGCCATTTGGCTGACAACACAAACGGGCAGTTATCTGGCCCCGGCATTTTACGTCACCATTGTTGCTGCGATCTGTTTCTTCTGGGTAACCATATTAATGCCAGAAACCGCCAACAAACCTTTGCGTCGCTACCATACTGAACCAGAACCTGATACCAAACCGGCCATCAACCTGGGTAAAGTGAATGTCAGCTAATTAGATAAACAAACCCCCGTATATTTTCTTGAAACTTTATCAGCCCTGTTTTTCAGGGCTGTTTTTTTATTGTCAGAATCCACTTGGCAAAAAAGTCCACATCCAGCCCCCCAACGCCAACAAGAATCAATGATTTAATTGATTCATATTAAAAACAATAGAAACAAATCAAACGCTTAACATTACAAAAGCGTCTTTTCATGCTATTTTCGATAAAATAGAGTCCTGCCTGATTATTAATTCAAGCTTGCCCTCCTTCCCTGCCTGACAAAAACAGGAAGATGGGCTTTATTGCAAAAAAGACAAGCATCATGACCACCATAAACCTGACTGACGTAACGGTAAGCAGCAATCACGCTTCACGCGCTGAAGGGTGGGTGAACGTTCATTTCAGCAATGGCAACAGCATCATCGCCGTCTGCCCCGAAGGCAATGACAACTGGGCCAAAGGCACCAAACGCATCTGCAACACCAGCGATGAACAGGATCTGCAAACCATTCCGGTTAACAGTCTATTGCTACAGGCTGCGAATAACGGAAAATATGTCATTCTAGAGGCTGATTTACCCCTATCGGCCACCCCCATGACGCATGCCAGGCCAGCCAATGAAAACGTTTACATGGCCCTGCCACATAAACAGCAAAATGTTTTCAGTGCCGATTTCTTATCTATTGTGTGTATTATTATTGCCGCATTGTATGGGCTGAAATGGCTGGTTGAAAAATACGTCTTGCCTCGCCTGTAACCCTGGTTTGGCAGCCGGCCTTGCCAAACACCAAGTTTCGTTTTAGTAACCCTGCGACCCATAAAAAAACGTCCTGTAAAAACAGGACGTTCAAATTTCAAATAGCCAGTAAAAAAATTACGCACTAACGGCTTCCTGGCTTCTTAAAAACAACTGCTGCAATTGCCTGGCCTGCATAAGCAGTCGGTCATCCTGATGAGGCTTACCAATCAATTGCAAGCCCATCGGCAATTTCTGGTAGTAACCCAAAGGTAAAGCTACCACCGGCAAGCCGGCAAGCTGCCAGGCCCGGCTCATGAATGGCGCACCCGTCCCTTCGTCTTTAGCTGGGGCCACTCCTGATGCCGCAGGCGCCATAATGAAATCGGCGCCCTGCTGCTCAAACCAGCGCAACAGTGCCTGTTTCAAGTTATCGGTTTTTTCCAGGGCAGCAATATAATCGTGATAGGGCAAAGCCAAACCACTTGCAACCAATGCCTGCATATGACTGCCTAAAGTCTCAAACTGCTGCTCATACACCAGATTACGGGCCACCTCATAGGCCATGATTTGTCCATGCAAGACAGTTAACTCAGCCACTGTTTCCTGCAAGGGAAAATCGACATGATGGTAGCCCTGCCCGCCCAATGCCTGCTGACAGCCCGCCAGTGTTTCAAGCATTTTATCTTCGATGGGGCCCAACACCTCACCGGAAAACACGCCAAAAACACAAGCCAAGCCACTGGCCTGAGGCATCGGCTCCAAAGACTTGTGCAGTAATATATTACGTACCAGAATGGTATCAAGTACATCATTGCTGAGGATGCCGAGAGAGTCCAGGGACTGTGCCAAAGGCTGGATATTACGCAGGGAAAACTCATTCTTACTGCCCACATATCCCACGCAACCACAATAGGATGCCGGCCTGATAACCGAAGCAGCCGTTTGGGTACCGAAGGCAATCGGCACCATGTAATCAGCCACTGCTGCGGCCGAACCACTGGAAGAGCCACCCGGTGTACGCGCTGGATCGTGTGGATTATTGGTTTTACCCGCCTGAAAATAGGCAAATTCGGTAGTGACCGTTTTACCCATTAAAATGCCACCGGCCGCTTTCATGGCGGTTACGCATGAAGCGTCCATATCGGGAATACGATCCTGGTGAATCACCGAACCCATGGTGGTGGGTATATCCGCTGTGTCAATCACATCCTTGACTGCAAAGGGCAAACCTTTCAAGGGTGAAGCATCGTAAAATGCACGGCGGCTTTCATATTCAGCCAGATAATCGTCTTGCTCAATCAGGTATTGCCAGGCCCCCACTTGCTGGTCACGTTTAGCGATGCGCTCGTAAAAAGACGCCACCACTTCCGGCAAGGTGGCTTCACCCGCATTCAAGGCCTGCAACAATTGATGCAGAGGCAATTTAAACCATTGTCGTTTCATCTTGCCACTCCTTCAACGCTTGCAATAATGCGGCATCTACCGTGGCAACCCCACCACCAATGCGTCCATGCTGACCCCTACCATCAATCATGCCCAGCAACACCAATGGCCCGGTATTGCTTTCAATCACACTATTGAAATCAGTGATACCGGCACGCCCCCCCAGAAAGGGCAAACGGGTTTTCAGGAAACGGCTTTGGCGCGTGAGATAGTCTTCCGGCAAAAAGCCCAGCAGGTTTTTGGCGCTTGAACTGGCCAGATCCAGGCATTGTCCGCCCAGGCCCACAAAATCCACGACTGCACTGTCACCCAGCGTACCTAACGCCTGTACGTGCTCTTTACCTGCCTCTTTATTACCCTGAATAGCAGGTGCGTCAACCACCTGCCAGTTATCCGAGCTGGCCAGCTGCAAACCAAACCTCAGGCCATTACCCCCTGCTTTCACAATCGGATCAACGCCTTCAGGCAGTTGCTGGGTCGACAAAATCAGGGCACTGGCGGCCATCCAATAATTCAGTGCCCACGCCATCGCGCCATACAAAAAGGTCTTGCTTGGCTCATCATTAATGCCCCATGAGACAATAATATCAGCCAGCAAGCGGGATGCATGCATGGTACGGGCATGACCGTCATCACCATTAAGCAAAGAGGCCTGCAACACGGGTGCCAGATCAACCTTGCCCCCAAAACCAGCCGCCATCCTGGCACCCAGGTCCTGATGCAACCAGCGCAGGTGTGGCACCATTTCTTCGCCATCAATCCCCAAACGCGTACACCAAACCATCCCCTCATTCAGCACCGAGTATTTTTTGTTTTCGGGCTGATTGCCATCACTGACTTCAATCATATACATGGAAGGCGTCACAACACCGGCCAGTGGTACAACCACGTCATAGTCCTGTGCAGGCGCCAGCTGTACGCCCCCTTCATCCAGGAGTGCCCGTGCTGCCGCTTTATCAGGCGCCCAGCCTTCATATTGAATCCCGATCAGGACTGAATTAAGAATGGCTTGCGGCAACTCGGAAACGTCACGAAAAGGAGGTCCGGCATGTAAAACCAGACGCGTTTGCTGTGGCAAAACCTGTTTTAATTGCTTAACCCCAGTCCAGAATGGCATGACCGTTTGTGACATGCCGTGATTAACATGCTGAACCATATTTCACCCCTTATGCCACACGAACCCAGGTTTCACTATTGGCCAGACTGGCCGATTGCGCACGCGTACCATTAAAGTCGCGCTCAATCGTATTGCCCGGCAAAGGCACCCCATTGACCACCACCCGGGCACGTTGTGCCGGATGAAACACGCACATCATTTCATGCTTCTGGGTTTGGGTCTGGCTCTGCGGCAAATCAACACAGATTGCAGGCTGTGTCATCTGGTGCCATTCCATCTCGACTTTGACCCCGGAGCGGGCAGACTCCACCGACTCCACCACTATTTCAGGAAAACGGTTAACCGTCTGGAAGACGCCATCTTCTATGATGGTCAGTTTGTCCAGTGCCACCGCCTTGCGGAACAGGCCAAAGTAACGTACAAAATCACGCACCAGATAATCGGCCAGCGGTTTATTATTCGTAATAAGCAGGCGGGTTTCATCACCACTGCCTTCTTCATAAGGATTATCCAAGACCAAAATAGCCTGGCCACTGCCATGCGCCGAGCTTGCAATACGGAAGTAAAGTGACAAGGAAGACCACTCCTGATCAGGATCGGTTTTCAAATAAATAAACGGGTTATCGCCAGTCCAGTCCAAAGTACCTGTTTTAATGCCGGTCATGATAAATCTCCTTCCTTTTTAATAGATTAAACTTGAACTGTTAGGCCGTGGCTTCTGCCACCGCATAGGCCTGACGTAATTGATTGAAATCGGTGCTGGGTTGCCAGCCCAATATTTCCTTGGCTGCATGGCTACTGAAAATGGACGCGCGCGGATTATTCTGATACCAGCGCGGGTTTTTAATTTCCGGGACCCGGCCAATGATATTTTCATACCACTCGGTCGTAGGCAAGGAATGCGAGGTATCATCGGCGCTAATGAAAAACACACCGTAACGCAAACCCTGCAAATTGACGGCCGCTTCAAAGGCACGCGCCAGATCCGCCGCCCAAATATAGTAGAACAGCCAGTTGCGGTCTTTGGCATCAACAAACTTGATGTACTCTTCAATGGTTTCCGGCAAAACCACCGCCAGTGGACGCAAACAAATAATCTCCATATCGGTCGCATCACTAAAGCTTTTTGCCATCTGCTCCATCACGATTTTGCTCACGCTGTAAGCCTGATAGGGCTTGTTTTCATGGGCTTCGTCTACAGGCAGGTATTGCGGCTTCCAGTCGGCGCGCATCTCGGACAAACCGCAGGCAGAAATGCTTGAGCACAGCACCACTTTTTTAACGCCATTGTCGCGGCAGGCCTGCAAAACATGCCAGGTACCACGCACATTGACATTAATGTATTGTTCTTCAGCCGCCTTCCAGTCAAAATCAATCGCTGCCAGGTGAATGACCGCATCCGCATCTTTGGTTGCGGCCCGTACCGCTTCCAGATCCATCACATCCGTTTCTATAAATTCCACGGCATGCTGGCTGGGCTTCAAGTCTGCCACCACCACTTGCATGGTTTTCATCAACTGCTGCACCACATACGAGCCCACACGACCCGAACCGCCTGTTACTACGACTTTCTTCATTATTCCTGCTCCTGTTTATTGTTATAAATCCAACACCAGCTCTGCCGATCTGGCCCGTGACACGCAAATCATCATGGTTTCGCTCAATTCCCGTTCCTCTTCCGAGAGCACAAAATCCCTGTGCTCGGGTTGGCCGGCAAGCACGACGGTTTCACAAGTACCGCAGGTGCCATTCTGGCATGAGCATTTCACTTTGATTCCTTCTCGCTTGAGGGCGGACAGAATGGTTTCATCACTGCCAACCGTGATGCTTTTGCCCGACTTTTGCAAGGTCACGGTAAAACTGTTACCTGTCAGGGTGCTTGCATCGGCCTCAACGGCAAAACGCTCCAGCACCAATTTCCAGCCAATCTGTGCCTGCTCCTGCTGATATTGCTCCAGGGCGTTCAGCAAACCCTGCGGCCCGCATGAATACACGGTGGTCTGCCCATCAAGTGCCAGCAAGGTTTTCTGCAAGTCAAACTGACCATCCAGATCAGAGGCGTGGGCTTTAATTCGTGAACCGTCCAGTTGCTGCAAATCCTCAAGAAAAATAAAATCACTGGGGTTTCTTGCCAGATATAACAGCTGCCAGTCAAGGCCAGCCGCAGCTGCGGCCTTCACCATAGGCACGATGGGCGTGATCCCAATGCCACCTGCAATGAAAAAACATTTTTCATTCGCAGCAAACGGAAAGTGATTTTTCGGGACACTGACCGGTAATAAATCACCTTCCTGCAGTACATCATGTATGAAAACCGATCCGCCACGACTGGCCTCATCTTTCAACACCGCTATTTGCCATTCGTGCGTATTGTCCTGATGGCCACAAAGCGAATATTGACGATACAAGGGTTCTGTCTGCGATGCGGCCAGTTCCAATTCAATATGTGCCCCCGGTTCCCATGAAGGCAAAGCGGCACCATTATCCAGACCAAGGGTCAAACCCACCACCCGTTCGGACAACATGGTTTTTTTCAATACGCGTGTTTGCAAAATTTGCTGCATTCTGTCACCTCTTGGTTTCAAGCAACCGCTTTGATAGGTAATACACGGTGCTCTTCTTCCACACGGCGGTCTTCGGCACGGTACTGATCAATCAGCCAGTTTTGCAACCGCTTGATAACCAGCTCTTCATTGGTCAACCGGCCACGAGATGCAAAATTGGACTTCATGCCCATATGTGAACGACGCCATGCAAACAGGTCCTCGATCATCACCGGATAGAGATCACCATGCTCTTTATCAAATTTTTCCTTGTGATCTTCACGCTCCAGGGTAGACTGCGGATACATCCATGAGACACCATAGCTTGATTGATTGGCACTTTTTGGCAACCAGAGGAAATACTTGACTTTGTCAGGCATGGCAACCAACAGCAAATTGGGCGCAACGGTTATATATGACAGTTGTGAGCGCTCTTCATCGGTCAGGGAGGTCATGGGCGGTTGCAAAATCGAGCCGGTGTTCGTAGGCGCTGCATCTTTATGGCTGGAAATCAGGTTATAGGAAACAATGCCATTAGGCAGGTCATTGAACGCTACACTCTCATCAACCCGGTCCGGGCTAGTTTCATACATGGCGCCCCAGGAAGATGCATGCAGGAAGCTGCAGTGATAGCATTCATCATTGAAAATTTTCCAGTTCCAGTCAAACGTCTCCATTTTCAATGGTTCTGAAGATTTCAGTTCGGCCATGCGGTAATTGGACAGTTGCTGGCCAAGATTAGTCAAACGGGTATGCAAGTCAGGTGCCAAGGCATCATAGTTAATAAAAATAAAACCTTCCCAGATCTCGGTGCGGATTTTTGGCAGACAAACACTCTTTGGATCGAAATCAGCACCTGAATCGGTCAGGCCGGGCGCAGATACCAGTTCACCTTCCATGTTATATACCCAGGCATGTAACGGACAACTAATCCGTCGAACATTACCCGCCCCTTCAAGCAAGAGCATATTACGATGACGGCAGACATTTGACAGCACATTAATCTTGCCTTCACGGGTGCGGATGGCAAACAGAGCATCATCCCCGACTTCAAAGGTAAAAAAGTCGCCGGAATTGGGGATATCACTGGCGCGTCCTATACAGAACCACTGCTTTTTCCATACGGCATTCAGCTCAAACTGGAAAAATTCTTCAGAGGTGAAGCATGCGGGTGGCAAGGCATAAACCTCATCGGTCTCATGCTGGAAATAACTTTGATCAAATTCTTGAATCTCAATGGGTGAACGTACGGCTGTATTCATCTATGTGTCTCCTTTAAACTTATGTAAACACCGTTAAGGGCTTGTTATTTGACTGACATCAATCATGCGACATATAGCTTGTCTTGAAAATTGAGCAAATTTGATGGATAGATGAGTTTTTTTTAAAGGCAAGTACTTTTCCCTGTGCCAAGCCTGTACCGTCTTGCGCCGGAAGTTTGATCGTTAGCCCCCGGGAAAGAACCCGCTGGCAAAACAAAAACGCCTGCAAACTTGCAGGCGCATGGTCAAGCTTAAAAGCATGGATGGCTATTTTTACGTAATCGCAATCGAGGCAACCCAATCGATAAAATCCTGTTCCTGGCGACTTAAATTAGCCTCTTTGGGATACGCCAGAAAATAAGCATATTCATCTAAATAAATATCGAACAATTGGATTATTTCTTTTTTCTCTATTAAGGGTCGCAACAAGACCGGACAGCCCAGCATCACTCCCTGGCCGTTTAACACCGCATTCATGCGAACATTCGTGTCGTCAATATGAAAACCCTTAACCGCAGTCATTTCCTGCCCGGTTGCTTTAAAAAGCCATTGCTGCCAACCCAGATGGTTTTCTTCATGAATCAGGATATGCTGGTTTAAATCCACGGCAGATTTAATAACTCCGTGCTCCTGCAAATACGATGGGGAACAAACAGGCGTCAGATTACCGGGAATAATCCGCAAAGTATTCAAATGCGGCCAATCACCCTGCTTGCCCCATAAAATGGCAAAATTAATGTTGTCCCGAAAAAAATCCGGTGCCTGCAAGTTATGTATCAGATTAATTTCTATATCTGGGTGCTTTGACCACAAATTACCCAATTGCCGGGTGAACCACATACTTGAGACAAATGGCCGCAAAGACAAATTGATACGGCTTTTACCATGCGGCATGCGTAACTCGCTTAATGCCTGGTTTATTTCATAAAAAGGTCGTTGCAAACGGTTGAATAAAAACAGGCCTTTATCAGTCAACTCCAAGGAACGGTTTTTACGCAAGAAAAGCTTGCACCCCAAATACTCTTCAAGGATTTTAATTTGATGGCTGATCGCTGAAGGCGAAACCAGCAAATCTTCTGCCGCCTTGGTAAAGTTCAACCTTTGTGCTGATACGGTAAAAGTTTTTAAAGCGTTTAATAAGGGTACCTGCATGGCCAACGATGTCTCCTGATGTTTCTTCTGTCTTAAAAAAATTAACGCTTATCTTCGCAACAGAATATAACCGACAATTCCTGCTGTTAGCACAAACCCACACACCAGGAAAACCGAGGCAAATACATCCATGCCATTGATCGGCAAAATATCATGCGCATTTCCTGAAATGGACTGCATGAATGACACCCCTAAAAAGAATGCGCTATTCCCCAAAGCCAGGGCCCTGCCTTGCATTTCCTTGGGGTAAATATCGCGGATATCAGCCACTTGCCAAACACTGCAACTGTTAACAATCGCAATAACAATGGTACAGGCCACACTAAGCCACAACGAGGTGCTGAATGCCAGCACAATAAAACCTATCACCATGATCCACGGCACAAAGCATAAGAACCGATAGCGATTTCCCGTACCGGGATCAAGGCGCCCGAAAAGCGAAGGACTGAACAGGGAAAGGATTGAAAGCGCCAGCGCCAGGTTGCCGGCAAACACCAGGCTTTGTCCAAAACGCTCTACCAGCAAGGGCCCTAGCCACAGTCCACGCAGGGTAAGAAAAGCGGCATAACAGACAAACAGCAAGGAAAGAATACCCCAGGTTTGCCGCATTTTGAACAGCACTTTATAGCCGGAAACGGCCTGCAGGGCATTTAGCAGCTTTTGCCGTAGACTCAATGAAAAATCAATCGAATCGTCAATATCCTTAACGGTAAAATAAATCAGCAGCCACGACAGGAAGCTGCCTGCCGCCAAAATATAAAAACAGATACGCCAACCAAACGATTCACTAATCATGGCCAGGGGGGTAGACGTAAAAACAAGTCCAATCCCCCCCAAACCCAATGCAATGCCATACATGGAGGCAAATTTCTGGGCCGGAAAACTTCTTGAAATAAGCACAATACACACCAGAAAGGCCGGTGCACACCCCAGACCCAGCAATATCTGGCCAATCAACAACATCGCGGGTGAAGTCGCCAGCCCCGACAACACCGCCCCAATAACGGTAAATGGCGCAAAATACAAAATAGTTCGGCGGATACCGAAACAGTCCACACAAATACCAATAAGCAGTTGCAAACTGCCAAAAGTAACGTGAAACGAACCGACAATATTGCTTAGTGTTTCATTATCAAGTTGGAATTCATTTTTAAGAGGAACTGACAGCACACCGCCAACGGTTCGATATGCCTGGCTCAGGATGAAACCGGTTAACAGGAAAGCCAGCATCAATCTTATTTGTTTCAAGGGAAGGGTTTGCATTATTATTAAATTATTGAATTAAATTTGATACGGCACCCTCATATGGTGTGCCTTGCAATCCCTGTCATTGTATGTGTCACCCGTGTCATTTACAAGAATACCCGGTAAAACAGTTCAATACACCAATATTTGCCCAATTTCCCTGCCAAGCTGAATTCGCCCATATTTTTAAACCTGTTGTATAAACAAAACAAAAAAACAATGCGAATGCAAAAAAACATCATTTTCCACGTTTTCTTCTATTACCCCAATAATTTTCTTGCTTATTCTTTAAAAGTTAGTCATAATACATTTCTTTAGAGATGCGCCCGTAGCTCAGTTGGATTAGAGTACTTGGCTACGAACCAAGGGGTCGTGGGTTCAATTCCTGCCGGGCGCACCAAAATCTTTAAAAACGCGCCCGTAGCTCAGTTGGATTAGAGTACTTGGCTACGAACCAAGGGGTCGTGGGTTCAATTCCTGCCGGGCGCACCAGTATTTCCAAAAAAGCCACTTCATAAGAAGTGGCTTTTTTTATTTCTCCCCGCCCTTCAAATCATCACGCTCAAACTGCCTGCAAAGTATTTAATGCCAGCAAGGTCATGCCATGCTGCCCGTCCGACATAAAGGCACCGGTTTCAATATAGTAGGTATTTCCCATGACCTGCATCCCCTCAACCACGTTATGCCCGACGATCAGGGCACGCACATCCTGTATGGGCGTTGCATCGCGGTCTTTAAAGCGCCGCCTTGACCAACACAATTTTTCTGCCAGTTGCAGCGCACCCTGCTTGCCCGCCTTAAGCAGAAAAACCATGTCATCCCAGGAATCCAGCGGGCACTCAGCATGAACCAGGCCAATTTTTCCTGCCACGGTTTGTACCTCTATGGCCAAAGGCAAGGCGGCAAAAGCCTGTCGAATTCTGGCCCGCTCTTTTTGCGGCTTATCAATTAACCAGGCACCACCAATTCTTAACATCAAATCCATATAATCCGGATCGGATGCCGAGCACATGACGATATCTTCATGATTTCCCTTGATGGCATGAAACCAGGGCTGCTCCAGAAAAGACATAACACGGGAAGATTCGGGGCCACGGTTAACCAGATCGCCCACCGAAAACAGGCGATCTGTTTGTGGATTGAAATTAACCGCCGCCAGTTTTTTTTCCAGCAGGGAATACATGCCGTGAATATCACCAACTGCAAAATCACGGCCAAGCGTATTAAGGGGGAAAGATTTGAATAAAGAGGATTGCATGAAACTTGACGACCGTATTTACATTAACGAAAAGCCCAGGTTCATTTTAATCCTTCGTAGCATCAGGCACCATGACAACCCTGCCATTGACCACACGTATCTCGGCATTGCCATGCTTCAGGCGCAAATTGCGATCCGACCCCATTTGGTGAAGCTGGCGCAACTGTTTTATCCATTCACTCAACCTGGCCTCGGCAGGCATGGCAATATTTTGCAGATCAAGCCAATAACGTAACACATTGGCCTGACGACGCTCTGGCATCTCGCGCCATTTTCCTAGCGAAAAGCTGCAATTATCACTGCCTGCATCCAGCCCTGCATAATCCATTTGCGCCAAATCCTTTAATAGCAAGGCATTTTCTGCCATTAAACGACTGTGACGGGCCAGGTTTTTACGCCAGCCCTGCCAACGCTCATCCAGCGCGGGCACCAGCATTTCCCGTACGGCAGCACGGGTATATTTGGGATCAAGATTGGTAGGATCGTGGACAGCCTGCCAGCCGGTTTCATGGGCAAAGCACTTGGACACATCCAGAATATTCTGGCGACTTACCTCGAGCCAGGGGCGGTAAAAATGCAATTCACCCCTTTGAGTATGTGAACCCATGGCCGCCATACCCTGCACACCAGCCCCTCGTAACAGGCGCAGCAAAACCGTTTCGGTCTGGTCATAAAGATGATGCGCCAGCAAAAAATGCCGGATTCCGGTTCTGGCGGCAAAATCCTCATAGGCCTGATAGCGTGCGTTGCGTGCAGAAGCCTCTATACCCAAGCCTGATGCAGCATCCACACTAACGTATTCAATGCTGCATTCCACACTCAGCCTTTCTGCCAGCGCTTGCGTGTGCAAAACCCATTCATCGGCAATCGCCTGCAAGCCATGATGCACATGCACCGCCTGAACTTTCACCTGGTATTGCGGGGCAATATGGGCAGCATAAACCAGCAACATGGCCGAATCCGGCCCGCCGCTGACTCCCACCGCCACCACCGGTATTTGCCGCCTTTTTGCCATGCGAAAAAAATCATGCAGCGGAGACGATAAAAAAGCGTCTTTAAGAAAAGACGCTTTTTGTTGATCTGGCCGTTTATTCCTGGACCCGACCATATGACAGCAAACGCTCCAAGCGCTTATTGATGAGTTCCTGGGGATCTACATTGGCAACCTGACGCAATGCCTCGCTTAAGGCACGACGCAAGGTGCGGGACATGGCGGTCACATCGCGATGTGCCCCACCCACCGGCTCGGGCACGACACGGTCGATCAAGCCCAATTCCAGCAGACGGTTGGCGGTAATTGACAGTGCCTCGGCTGCAATTGGTGCCTTGTCAGCGCTGCGCCATAAAATCGATGCACAGCCTTCGGGTGAAATCACGCTATAGGTGGAGTATTGCAACATTTGCACTACGTCACCCACGGCAATTGCCAAAGCACCACCAGAACCACCCTCACCAATGATAGTGGCAATAATCGGCACTTTCAGCTCGGCCATGGCATACAGGTTATGACCAATGGCTTCTGACTGGCCCCGCTCCTCGGCGTCAATGCCGGGATAGGCGCCGGGGGTATCCACAAATGTAAAGACCGGCAAATTGAATTTTTCAGCCAAGCGCATCAGGCGTAAGGCCTTGCGATAGCCTTCGGGACGTGGCATGCCAAAATTACGTTTGGCGCGCTCTTTGGTATCCCGTCCTTTCTGGTGACCAATTACCATGCAAGCCTCGCCATTGAAGCGGGCCAAACCGCCAACAATCGCCTGGTCATCCTTGAACATGCGGTCACCATGCAACTCATGGAAATCGGTGAAGATTTCACGAATATAGTCAAACGTATAGGGACGTTGTGGATGACGCGCCACCAATGCGGTTTGCCAAGGAGTCAGCTTGGAATAAATATTGGTGGTCAGTGCTTCGCTTTTTTGTTGCAGCCGCCCGATTTCTTCTGAAATATCTACCGCTGAATCAGAAGATACATGTCGCAGCTGTTCAATTTTCTGCTCAAGTTCGGCAATGGGTTTTTCAAAGTCTAAAAATGTAAATTTCATGGTTTTTGATTTTAATATGAATCTGGCTGGAAGTGGGCTTAATCGGTTACGGATTCCTGGCTACGCCATAAATACCACGTTGCCACCGTTCGCCAGGGTTGCCACGTTTGCGCCACCTCTCTGGCTTCATAGCGGGATACCGGCTCTCCGCTAAAGTAATGCATTGAGATTGCCTTTAACAGTCTTGGGTCATCAATAGGTAAAACGTCCGGCCTGTGCAAGTTGAATATTAAAAACATTTCTGCAGTCCAGCGGCCAATGCCGCGAATGCTGCACAGCTCATCAACAATTTCTTCATCACTCATTTTAGACCATTTTGCCGGATGCACCTTCTTTTCATTGAAATGCATGGCCAAATCCAAAATGTATTCCGATTTTCTTTTTGCCAGACCGGCAGCCCTAAGCTGCTCGACATCATATTCCAAAACCTTGGCCGGTGTAGGACGACTGCCACATAAGGCCGTAAATTTTTTCCAGGTAGTCTCGGCGGTATCTACAGACACCTGTTGCCCTACGATAGCACGTGCCAGCGTAACAAAAGGCGTTTTATTGCTGGCCAGCCATACACCATCGTGCTCGGGGATGATTTTACGAAGAATGCGGTCCCGTTTCATTAGATAACTAACCGCCTCATCCCAGTAATCAGGCTTACAGGCCTGCTCGGGGGGTATTACTTGTGTCATTTTTTACCCCTAGACCCGGCGCCACTGCGTCAAACCACCCGGTTTATCTTCCAGTTCAACACCAGCCTCTTTAAGGGTCTTGCGAATCTGGTCAGCCAAGGCAAAATCCTTGTCTTTTTTGGCTTGCAAACGCTGTTCGACCAAGGCATTGATCTGGTCCTCATCAAGCACGGCAGACTCTGCGGCATCCCGGTTTTTGCGGGTATAACGCGTTACCGAGCGCAAATAAGTTTCAGGATCATGCGAAAGCAACCCTAGAATGCCGCCTAAGGCCTTGATCTGGCCAGCCAGTTCTTTGGACTTCAGGCGATTGGCCTCGGTCGCCATTTCAAACAGCACCGATACAGCCACTGCCGTGTTGAAATCATCATCCATGGCTGCCTTGAAAGCGGCGGCATAACTGGAAGACCAGTCTATTGCCGCTTCCTGCACGCCAACATTGTAAAGCGTTTGATAAATGCGATCGATGGCGGCCTGTGCATCAAACAGGTTGTCTGGCGTGAAATTTTGTGGGCTGCGGTAATGATTGCGCACAATGAAAAAACGCAGCATTTCAGCTTCACGCAAGTTCCATTCGTAATCAGCCGTCTCTCCTGCCTCGGCCTCACGGGCACCCACTGTTTGGCGAATAGTCCGGAAATTGCCCAGCGATTTCGACATTTTGTCGTTATCGACCATCAAGGGGCCGCAATGCATCCAGATATTGGCTAAATTGCCACCGTAAGCGCCTTCGGTCTGGGCGATTTCATTTTCATGGTGAGGAAATTTCAAATCGGGACCACCACCGTGAATATCCAGGGGCAAACCCAACAATTCTTTGCTCATGGCCGAGCACTCTATATGCCAGCCCGGACGCCCCATGCCATAAGGAGACGCCCACTTGGAATCTTCGGGCTCATCTTCCTTGGCCGATTTCCACAAGACAAAATCAAGGGGATCCTGCTTGCTTGAAGAAACCGCTACCCGCTCACCGGCACGCATGTCGTCAAGGGAGCGGCCTGACAATTTGCCATAGCCTTCGAATTTACGAACCGCAAAGTTGACGTCACCGTCATCAGACTGGTAAGCCAAGCCCTTGTTTTGCAGCTGCTGGATGATTTCCAGCATGCCGGGCACATGCAAGGTGGCACGGGGTTCGTGATTGGGGGACTGGACACTCAGGGCCTTTTCATCTGCATGCATGGCTTCAGTGTAAAACCCGGTGACCTCGGCCAGGGTTTTATTGGTAGCTACCGCTTTGCGGATGATTTTATCGTCGATATCGGTAATGTTACGAACATAGGTAACTTCATATCCTTTTTCCCGCAACCAGCGCTGCACAACATCAAAGCTGACCAACATCCGGGCATGACCCAAATGGCAATAGTCATAAACTGTCATCCCGCATACATACATGCGCACTTTATTGGGCTCAACGGTCTTGAACGGCTCTTTCGTACGGGATAAAGAGTTATAGATATGCATAGAAAAAAGATACAGAAAATCATCCGGCAGAAAATACCGGATGCAGTTAATCGAAGAATTTAATCAGGTTCAGTGACAGTTTAATACGTTCTAATCACAACTGAGGCTAAAATACGCAATAACAGAAGTATAGCAATTCCAGCTGCCTATCTGCACCTGGATTAATTTATGGATCAATTATTTTTTGGATGATCAGTGAGACAACGATTAAATTTTTTCAAATGGGCCGGTATCGCTGCAATATCACTATTCATGCATAGCGCAAGCGCACAAGAACAGCCTCCTGCCCAACCCGACGGTGGCTGGCAGGCACTGGCCGATATCCTGAAAAAGCTGGAACCCTCGGTTGACACATCGATTCCCGAAACCCCGGTGCAGGCCAGCCTTCGCATCAACCAGCTGATTACCAGTGGCAAATTCCAGCAGGCATTGAACGAAATTGAAAAAATCCAGCCAACGGTTTCCTACATGGAGCAACCCGGCACCGACGTACAACTGCGTTTCCTGCGGGCACGTGCCTTAACCGGACTGGGCAAAACAGACGCGGCCATTTCCGTTTACCAGGATATGACAAGCAAGTACCCAGAGCTTGCCGAACCCTGGAACAATATGGCCACCCTGCAGCTTAAAGCAGGCTTGCTGGACCAGGCTTATGAATCCCTGAAAATGGCTATTACCATCAATCCAAAATATGGCATCGCCCATCGTAATATGGGGCTGGTCCAATTAATTATGGCCAACCATTCTTTTGACCAGGCCGTGAAAAACGGTGTGACCAGTGCCGCCACACAAGCCGCGGCCATCAAACGAATCGTCAACGGAAACTGACCATGCATTTATTTTTCAGGGCAAGCATGCTTGCCCGTTCACTAGTATTGCTAGGTGGGCTTGCCATCGTGCCTGCCTCACTGGCTGCTGAATCTTCACCATCAACAAAGGAATTAACAATGAGCACATTACCCCGTGTCAAACTGGAAACCAACCACGGCGATATCGTTATTGAACTGAATACTGAAAAAGCCCCCGTTACAGCAGAAAACTTTCTGAACTATGTAAAAGAAGGCTTTTATGACAACGTGATTTTTCACCGCGTTATTAAAAACTTCATGATCCAGGGCGGTGGCATGGCACCGGGCATGAAAGAAAAACAAACCCGCGCACCCATCACCAACGAAGCCAATAACGGTCTTGCAAACGATAAATACACGATCGCCATGGCTCGCACCAACGATCCACACTCGGCTTCAGCCCAGTTTTTCATCAACTCCCGCGACAACGATTTCCTTAACCACACTGCCCCTACCGCACAAGGCTGGGGCTATGCCGTCTTCGGTAAAGTAGTGGAAGGCACCGACGTGGTTGACCAAATTGAAAACGTAAAAACCGGCAACCGTGGCTTCCATCAGGACGTTCCTGTCGATGACGTGGTTATCCAGAAAGCAAGCATCGTTGAATAAGCTTGCGCTAGACGGTACCATCTGGCTCGCCTCGGACATTCATCTGGGCGAGCATATCCCCAAAACCAGACAGGCATTTTATGCTTTTCTGGACAGTGCCCGGGTGCATGCCAATGCACTGGTACTGGCTGGGGATATTTTTGATTTCTGGGCCGGCGACGACATCGCCCTGCAATCACCAGAACCCTGGCTGCAGGAAGCCCTCAGCCAACTTGCGCAAACGGCAAGCCAAATCCCCTTGTATTTAATGCATGGCAACCGCGATTTCCTGATCCGGCACAAATTGGCCAAGCGGCTAAATGCCACGCTTCTGGCCGACACGGTAACAATAGAATCTGCGGCAGGCCTTATACGACTTAGCCACGGAGACGAATACTGCATTGATGACCCGGGTTACCAGCGTTTCAGAAAAATCGTGCACAACCCATTAATTCAGGCCACTTTTCTTGCCCTGCCCCGCCATTTACGCCATCGTATTGCCAGCCATATACGGCGCAAAAGCAAAAACGCACATCCATACAAAAACAACACCATGCTGGACGTGTCTGCTGCTGCCATAGAATACGCTTTTCTTGAAAACCCGCAGGTTCATACCCTGATCCACGGCCACACCCATAAACCGGGCCATCATACAAGCATTTTGAATGGCACCGCCTATGAGCGCTGGGTCTTGCCCGACTGGGAATATGACCACGGACCGATCCACGGCGGCTATATAGAAATAAAAAAAAGCGGTGTTTGTTTACACCGCTTTCACTTGCCCACTAACCCCTAAAGGCCAGTGAACAAAAACAACTAAGCGCCCTGAAACACGGGAGAACGTTTTTCGATGAAAGCCACAGATCCCTCCCGATAGTCTTTGGTTGTGCCCATTTCACGCTGCAACTCGGTTTCCAGGTCAAGCTGCTGCTCCAGTGTTTTTTCACTGCTGGCGTAAATAGCCTGCTTGGTTGCCGCTAGCGCTTTGGTGGCGCCATTCAGGAGGGTTTGGTGCATTTGCCCGATTTCTTCCTGCAAGGATTCATCAGGAATGCATTTCCAGATCATCCCCCAGTCTTGAGCCTGTTCGGCGGTAATGGGCTGAGCCAGCATAGAGGCTGCCATCGCACGTTGTGTACCGATAAGACGGGGTAAAAAGTGAGTTGATCCGGCATCGGGGATCAAACCGATTTTGGCAAACGCCTGAATGAATTTAGCCGATTTGACCGCATAAATAATGTCACATGCCAATACCAGGCTAAACCCGGCACCGGCCGCCACCCCATTCACGAAGCACACGACAGGCACCGGCAAGGCACGCAAGCGCAACACAAGCGGCTTGTAGTTTTTTTCAAGGCTTTCACCCAAATCACGCACTTCACCCGGTTGCAAGGGTTTACGCTCACTCAAGTCCTGGCCGGCACAAAAACCCCGCCCGGCACCGGTCAGGATAACCCCCCGCAAATCCACGCGTGATTCAAGCAGGGAAAGCACATCCTTCAGTTCATCATGCATTTGTGCGGTAAAGCTGTTCAACCGCTCTGGCCGGTTTAGCGTGATGTAAGCCACACCGTCGCGGTAGGCAAACAAAATGGTTTCATATGATTTGGTGATCATTCCAATGCCTCCAGCTGTTTCAAGTGATACTTGGTATCACCCAACAAATAATCAATAAATATTAAGCGTTTGAAATAATCACCCACCTCAAGCTCATGCGTCATGCCCATGCCACCATGCAGCTGAACAGCACTTTCGCCAATAAAACGTCCCGCCATGGCCACCTTGATTTTGGCCGAAGACAACATGCGGCGCTTTTTATCCTGATCTGGCTCGCCCGCTCCGGCAGCGGCCACATACGCCATGGACAAGGCCACTTCTTTCTGGATATACATATCGGCCAAACGGTGCTGCAACACCTGGAACTGTGCCAATGGCTTGCCAAACTGCTGGCGGGTTTTAAGATAATCAACCGTAATTTGCAGCAAGTGATCCATCGCGCCAGCGGCATGTGCACACAAAGCAACAATCCCGTCATCAAGCCCCTGGTTCAACAACTGCAATGCAGCCTCACCACTTGCCAGCAGAGCGGTCTCATCCAAACGGACACCGTCAAAATCCACATTACCGCAACGGCTGCCATCCATGGTTGGATAATCATTAATGACAATCCCGTCTACATCCGCCGGCACGACCAGCAGCGCTGGTTCATTGTTCAATAAAGCGCTAACGATAAATACATGGGCAGCACCTGCATGCCATACCGCCTGTTTTTGGCCAGACAGCACCAATTGGCCCTCTTGCCTGGAAACCTGCGTGCTGATATCAGCCAGATTGTCGCTACGTTGCCCTTCCTGGTAAGCCACGCTGAAAATGGCCTCCCCGCTGGCAATCGCACCCAGGTATTGCTGCTTCAGGTGTTCGTTATTGCTGTTGGCAAGAATTCTTGCACAAATAACCGCACTGGGCACCACCGGCTCGGAAGCCAGGCCACGGCCCAGCTCCTGGTGAATCGCCAGCAAAGAGGCGGCAGACTCACCAAAGCCATCATATTCGGCAGGCACGCTTAGGCCCAACACACCCAGCTCGGCCAGGGTATTCCAGCTATTACCATCCAATTCATTCTGCTGCTGGCGTTGGCGCCGTTTCTCGAAACTCCAGTCTTCCTTGACAACCCGGCTCAGGCTTTCCGCCAGCATTTGCTGTTCTTGACTATATGCAAAATCCATTATTTTCTCCAATATCCCTTAGTTCTTTGTTCTATGTTCAACACCGCTTATACATCCAGAATTTGCTTGGCAATAATGGATTTCTGAACTTCAGTCGTACCACCGTAAATAGTGGTTTTGCGCATATCGAAATAGTTGGCCGATGCGGCTGCCGCAAACGGATGGCCAGGACCGAAAACATCTTCCCCGGCTTCCAGCCAGGATGGGCTGTAAGGCCAGCTATTCAGCCCCATCACCTCAAGCTGAAGGCGTGCCAGATCCTGCTGGATTTCCGAACCACGGATTTTCAGGACCGATGCCTGTGGGCCAGGGCCCTGTGTACTGTCTGCCGCCACGCGCAGCAACATCATTTCCAAAGAAAGAATATCTGCTTCAATCAGGGAAATCTGGTCTTTCATGCGGACATCCTGGTTGGCCGGTTTGCCATTCCATTGCACTTCGGCCGCCAGGTTTTTAAGAATCTGCAATTCGCGATAGCACAGGCCGATGCCGGCAATACCGGTACGTTCGTGACCCAGCAGATACTTGGCATAAGTCCAGCCTTCGTTTTCATTGCCCACCAGGTTTTCGTAAGGCACCTTGACATTTTCCAGCCAAACCTCGTTTACGTCATGCCCACCATCCAATGTTTTAATTGGGCGCACGGTTACACCGGGCTGGCGCATATCAATCAGCAACATGGAAATACCACGCTGGGGCTTGGCATCCGGGTCGGTGCGTACCAGACAGAACATCCAGTCGGCATATTGGCCAAGCGTAGTCCAGGTTTTTTGTCCGTTCACCACATACCCTTCAGGGGTTTTCTCGGCACGGGTTTTGAGGGAAGCCAGGTCTGAGCCCGAACCCGGTTCCGAATAGCCCTGACACCACCAGTCTTCAATCCGTAGCATTCGGGGCAAAAAGCGCTGCTGCATTTCCGGGCTGGCGTATTTCATTAATACGGGGCCAATCATGCTTAAGCCAAATGGCAGCAAACGGGGCGCACCGCCCTTGAAGCTTTCAATTTCAAAAATCAGTTTCTGCAAGGCGTTCCAGCCCGTGCCACCAAATTCAACCGGCCAACTGGGGGCGCCCCAACCATGGTCATCCAATGCACGATGCCAACGGATGTAATCGTTGTTATCCAATCGTTGGTGCTTGAACACCTTATCTTTAATGTCCTGAGGCAAGGCAGTAGCCACAAACTGCCTGACTTCCTCACGAAATGCAATATCTTCCTGCGTTAAATTCAAATCCATGATGTCCTCCGTTTTTTAATTCTTGTTATGACACTACAAATGGCAGGGTTTCACAATTTACTTTTTTGGAACCCCCCATTCAAGCCAGCCTGAACCACGGCACATATCCGGATCTCGTCGTATTAGTAGAAACCATAATTAAATCAGCCTTAAGGCAGGCTTCATAAAATCAAGATTGTCTTAAATTCCATATGAAGGAATACTGTAGGCCAATATAGACACATTTTTATCACTTTATGAGAATTTTCATGACGCAAAATAAAACACTAAGCGTGGGTGCTGAAAAGTATTACCACGATCAACTTGCCCAGGGAAACTTCCTGATTCAACGCTGCACCGATTGCAGCAAAAGCATTTTCTTCCCACGCATGGTCTGCCCGCACTGTGGCTCGGATGAAATTGAATGGTATGCACCATCAGGCAAGGGAACCGTTTACTCAACCACCGTTGTACGCCGCAAAGCCGAAGCGGGCGGTGACTATAACGTTGCCCTGATTGACCTTGATGAAGGACCGCGCATGATGGCGCACGTGGAAGGCATTGAACCGGACGCAGTCAAAATCGGACAAAAAGTACAGGCAAGCATTCGCCAGTCAGCCGACCAGAACATCGTAATTTTCACACCAGCAGGAGCGTAAGAATGATTGACAAGAAATTAAGGGGCGCTGCCGCTGTTGTAGGTGTAGGACACGCCGGCCTGGGTATGGCTACCGGTTACACCGAAATGGAAATCCTGATTCAGGCGGCCAAACGTGCCGTTGATGATGCCGGCTTGACCATGCAGGATATTGATGGCATTGCCACCGCCAGTGTTGCCTCTACCATGTGGGTGATGCCGGTTATCGAACACCTGGGCATTCGCCCCACCTTTATTGACAGTACCATGATTGGTGGTTCCAGCTTTGTTGCCCACCTGATGCCTGCCATCCAGGCACTGGAGTCTGGCCAGTGCAATGCGGTGCTGGTTTGTTATGGCAGCACACAACGCACCTCGACGCTCAGCCGCAGCATGATTGGCAATATGCGCAAGCAAATGGACCCGCAACCTTACGAAAATCCGTACAACCCGTTGAGTCCGCTTAGCTCATACGCCCTGGCTGCCGCACGTCACATGCACCAATACGGCACCACCCGTGAAAACCTGGCTGAAGTAGCCGTAGCCGCACGCAAATGGGCACAGCTGAATCCTGAAGCCACCATGCGTGATCCGCTTTCAATTGAAGATGTCCTGTCTTCAAAAATGGTTTCCGACCCACTGACCGTTCGTGACTGCTGTCTGGTGACCGACGGTGCCGGTGCCTTCGTGCTGGTACGCGCCGACCGGGCCAAAAACATGAAACAAAAGCCGGTGTATGTCTTGGGCAATTCCACCGCCTGCTGGAATCGCCAGATTTCCTCCATGCATGATTTGACCGTTACCGCCGCACAACAATCAGGCAAGATCGCCTTTGAAATGGCCGGCGTGAAACCGTCTGATATTGATGTGGTTGAAGTCTATGACGCCTTCACCATTAACACGATCCTGTTCCTGGAAGACCTGGGTTTCTGCAAAAAAGGCGAAGGCGGTGCGTTCGTAAGCAATGGCAATATTGCCCCAGGTGGCATCTTGCCGGTTAACACCAACGGTGGTGGCCTGTCATGCGTTCACCCCGGCATGTACGGCATTTTCATTCTGATCGAAGCCGTACGCCAATTGCGTGGCAGCTGCGGCGAACGCCAGGTGGACGGTGCCAAACTGGCGGTTGTCCATGGTAATGGTGGCACGCTGTCAAGCCAGTCTACCGCTGTTCTGGGTACCGCTGAAACACTTTAATTTTTCCAACCGGCCCATTTTCGCAATGGGCCTTCATACCTATAACATCAAGACCGGAGACATCATGAAACGTATAAAATCAGCACTGGCCCTTTCGCTTGGCATTTTGTTCAGCACTTCAGCCATGGCAGAATGGCCTGAGCAAAACATCACCATCATTGTGCCCGCCGCTCCTGGCGGCACCACGGATATTGCGGCCCGTATCCTCAGTGAAAAAATGGGTAAGGAACTGGGTCAAAGCGTTGTGGTTGAAAACAAGGCAGGTGCTGCAGGCATTATCGGTACCCAGGCACTGGTACGATCCAAACCCGATGGTTATACCTTAATCATGGGTAACATTGGCCCCAATGCCATTAACTACAGCCTGTACGATTCACTTCCCTATAAAAAAGAAGATTTCGCCCCCATCTCCCTGGTGATTTCAGTACCCAATGTACTGGTTGTCAATGAGCAAACACCTGTCAATACAGTTGACGAGCTGATCAAATACGTTTCTGAGAACAAGCAGCACCAAACGTTTGGTTCATCTGGCAAAGGCCAGTCTCCGCACATGTCGGCAGAAATGTTCATGCAACGCGCCAACCTGAAAGCCGAGCATATTCCCTATAAAGGGGCCGGCCCTGCCGTCAGCGCCCTGCTTGGTAATCAATACACCTTCATGATTGACAACCTGCCCAGCTCACTGCCTTCCATCAAGTCTGGCAAGTTCAAGGCACTGGCGGTTACCAGTGACGAACGGGTTGCCGAACTGCCCGACGTGCCCACCATGAAAGAAGCCGGTATTGACAACATGGTGGTGACCGCCTGGTTTGGCCTGCTGGCACCGGCCGGTACCCCCGATGAGGTGGTTAACAAACTGCATAAAGCCGCCAAGAATGCACTGGAAAGCGAGGATGTGAAAGCCCGTTTTGCCGCCATGGGTGGCCAGCCTGGCGGCAACACACCTGCAGAGTTTGCCAAGTTCATTGAAGACCAGCAAGCCTTGTGGGCCGATACCGTCAAAGCGGCCAATCTGAAAATGGACTAACACTTAGCATGATCAACAAAATCGTTTCATCCTATCTTGAAGCGCTGGAGCAAATCCCCAACGGTGCATCCGTCATCGTTGGCGGGTTTGGGGATGCCGGCATTCCATTTGAATTACTGGAAAGCCTGAAAAAACTGGGTACCAAAGACCTGACCATCATTAGCAATAATGCGGGCACGCGTGAAAACGGCATTGCCGGCCTGATCAAAAACGGCCAGGTTCGCAAAATCATCTGCTCGCATCCACGCCCACCGCTATCTGATGTATTTGCCGAAGCTTACCGTGCCGGCAAAGTAGAACTTGAATGCATGCCCCAGGGCACACTGGCCGAACGCCTGCGGGCTGCCGGTGCAGGCCTGGGCCCCTTCTTTACCCCCACCGGCTACGGCACACGGGTTGCTGAAGGCAAGGAACAACGTGTTGTAGACGGCATAGGCTATATTCTTGAGCAACCCCTGCACGGTGATTTTGCCCTTATCAAAGCCCACTTGGGCGACCGCTGGGGCAACCTGACTTACCGCTGGGCTGCCCGCAACTTCAATCCCGTCATGTGTACAGCCGCCAAAAACACCATTGCCCAAGTCGATAAAATCGTGGAACTGGGTGAACTCCATCCGGAACACGTCATGACACCGGGCATTTTTGTCAAATCCATCGTTCTGGCAGGAGCAAGCAATGCCTAGTCATACACCATTGAACCGGGCCCAGATTGCCAATCTCGTCGCACAAACACTGCCAGATGGCTCTTACGTTAACCTGGGTATTGGCATGCCCACCCTGGTTGCCGACTACCTGCCCGAAGACAGGGAAATCATCCTTCACAGTGAAAACGGCATTTTAGGCATGGGCCGCACAGCCATTGATCATGAAATTGATTACGACATTATCAATGCCAGTCGTACCCCCATTATTTTGCTGGATGGTGCTTCTATTACCGAACATACCAACTCGTTTGCCATGATGCGTGGCGGCCACCTGGACTATTCTATCCTGGGCGGTTTTCAGGTTGCCGTGAACGGAGACCTGGCCAACTGGATTACCGATGCCCCTGATGCCATCGCAGCCATTGGTGGCGCCATGGACCTGGCGGTTGGTGCCAAAAACGTGATTGTGATGCTGGACCACACTACCCGGGACGGCAAGCCAAAATTACTTGATACCTGTACCTATCCGCTTACGGGCCTTAAAGTGGTTGATTGGGTATATACCGATCTGGCCGTGCTGGAAGTCAAGAACAATGCCTTTCATGTACATGCCATAGTAGACGGTTTAAGCCTTGAAGAACTGCAGGCAAAAACCGAAGGCAAACTGGTGGTCGACAGCGCACCCAAAAAAATTCGACTGGATGAAAACCAGCAGCCTTATTACACAAACTAAACGGCCTAAAAAATATAACGAGGAGACACCCTGATATTTCACTGTATTTCAACCCCCATGCTGCACGTAAAAAGTAGCAAGCTTAAAGGCATGGCTGTAACTGGAAAGAACCATTCAAACGTGTTAACCGATGTGCCTACCGTTAGCAAATCGGGCTTGCCAGAGTTTACGGTTGACGGCTACGAAATCACAGGATCAACACCAGACGAATTTAAACAACATATCAGCAGCGAAATCCAGAAATGGAAAGTGGCTGTTGAAAAATCAGGCGCCAAAGTTCAATAAGAATGCCGGCATATTAACAACTTTAAGTCTAAACTTTCTTAATAGCTTTTTTAAGATTGCATCTATTGGAGACCCTATGTTAGTCAAGAAACTATTAGTGGCAGCAACCGCCCTTACCGCCCTGTCCTCATCAATGTCCGCCTTTGCGGCAGAATGGCCGGATCGCCCCGTAAAACTGCTGGTTGGCTATGCGGCAGGTGGACCGGTTGATACCGCCGCCCGTTCATTTGCAAAATTCCTTTCCGATGAACTCAAACAATCGGTCGTTATTGAAAACAAAACCGGCGCCAGTGGCATGATTGCTGCAGAAAACGTCATTCGCTCCAAACCCGATGGCTATACCCTGTATTTTATTGCCAGCCCTACCCCTACCATCACGCCACATATCCAGAAATCGGCCAATATCAATCTTGACAAAGATTTCACCTATATTGGCAACATTGTTGACTACACCAACGTTCTGGTCGCCAACAAAGACCTGCCGATCAAGTCTGTCAAAGAGCTGGTTGAATACGCCAAGGCCAACCCGAATTCCATTTCTTTCGGCTCTGCCGGTATTGGCTCTTCCAACCAGCTGTCTGCTGAGTTAATGAAGCAAAAAACAGGCACGGAAATGCTGCATGTGCCTTATCGTGGCAACGCCCCCGCCATGGTTGATGTAATCAGCGGCAAGATTTCTTTCATGTTCGACATTAGCGGCACAGCGATTTCTTATATCAATGGCGATAAAGTCCGCCCATTGGCCGTTACATCCGCGACCCGCAACAAAGCCTTGCCCGATGTACCGACCATGATTGAAGCCGGCATTGAAGACTACGCCGTAACTGGCTGGTATGCCTTGGTTGGCCCCGCAGGTTTGCCAGAAAATATCACCAAACGTCTTGAAGTTGCTTTGCAGAACATTGACCAGAATCCCGAATTCGACAAACTCATGGAAACCGGTGGCTACACCCGAACCTTCAGCAATGGCACCGACCTGAAAGCCAAAGTTGACCGTGAATACAAACTTTGGGAAGCGGTAATTGAGAAAGCGGGCATCAAGCCAAATCAATAATCAAAGTAAAATCCTGACGTATATATGTATTCCCACGCAGGAGCGTGGGCACAAGTAACAAAGTAAACAGCAAGAATTACTGGATATATGCAAAAAAAACTTCAGGGTTTCCCAACGCTGAAGACAGGTGAACCAAAAATAAAGGGGTATTGAACTGCGGCTGTTGTCGCGTTTCAATACCCCTTTATTGTTTTTATAACGTAAAACCCAAGTTTTTACCTGGGTTTTATTTCCTGAATAAAACATCATTTTTGTTCAGTACAGGAATTGAGTTTATTAAATGAACTCAATCCTTTACTGATCCTAACAATCAGCCCTGAACTTTAATATTCGCTTTCTGAATAGTATCGCGCCATTTCTTGATTTCCACATCCAGGAACTGGCCAAACTCTTCAGGGGAAGTTGGCATGGGCTCTGAGCCTGAGCCATTCATTTTTTCTATGATTTCAGGCGTATTCAGGCTTTGATTCAAATCAGCATTCAATTTCTTGATGACATCCGCCGGCGTTCCTTTAGGGGCAAACAAGCCACTCCAGGAATATGCCTCATAACCCGGCAAACCGGATTCCGCAATGGTAGGAACTTCCGGAGACAAGGCTGACCGCTCTTTATTGCCCACACCCAGCGGAATCACCTTGCCGCTTTTAATAAATGGCAAGGCAGAAGTGGCATCGGCAAACATCAGCTGAACCTGGCCGCCTACCAAATCCTGTACTGCAGGTGCACTCCCCTTATAAGGAATATGCTGCAACTGAACACCCGCCATACTGGCAAACAGCTCCCCGGCCAGATGCGTACCGCCCCCGGTTCCGGATGAACTGTATGAAATGGTATTGGGTTTTTCTTTGGCCAGGTCAATCAGTTCCTGTACCGTTTTCACATTCAGTGAAGGATGCGCCACCAGAATCAATGGAAACCGGGCAACCCCACCAACGGGTTCGAAATCTTTCTGGGCATCATAGCCCAGATTGTCATTCATGCTCGGTAAAATGGCATGGTGAATGGCTGTAAAAAAGTAATTGTAGCCATCGGGCTTGGCCTTGGCTGAATACCGGGCTCCCACAATTCCACCTGCACCCGCCTTGTTATCAATAACAATCGGCTGCTTCCATTTATCGTTCAAGGGTGCAGTCACAATGCGCGCCGCTGTATCAACCGGACCACCTGGCGCAAAAGGCACCACAAAATTTACGGCCTGCTCAGGCCACTTGCCTGCATCGGCCCAGCTAGCAGTAAAAGGTACGCCAGATACCATCACGGCGGCAAAAGTTTTAAGGACTGCCCTGCGTTGTTTGAACAAACCTGACATAACTAACGTCTCCTGTATATTTGATCGTTAATTATGCCCTTAATTCTGGCTTTTAATCGTTTTCTTTTTAAAAGGCAGCCCTCATAAAATTGAAAGCCACGACTATTGCCGATTGATATTCCCCGCAATTTTCATCACATGCTCGATGAATTTTTCAGCAAAGGCAGGAATATCCCGTCCGCCCTGACGGCAGATGAAGCGTTCCCGATTAGCCCATTCATTACTGATCCTCACCATATGCAGGCGCTCTGGCTTACTGTAATTACGGGCACACTCAATAGGCACTATGGCCAGGCCAATCTTGGCATCTACCATACGGCAAACCGTTTCAAAACTGCCTACATACACACGCTGGTGAATACGCTTGCCCAATTTATACGCTTTTTCTTCCAGGAAGGACTGGATCACGCTCTCTGGATGAATCCCGACAAACTGGTATTTTTCAATCAAATCCTCAAACCTGATTTCTTCAACATCCCTCAACTCATGCTCAAGATCGGTAATTACCACCAGTTCGTCTTTGAACAGGGGAACAATATCCAGGCCATCCAAATTAATACTGCCAGACCCAAAACCCAGATCGGCAGAACCTGCACGAATCGCTGACACAATGTCTTTGGTCAGTTTTTCTTCCAGCTCGATATCCACATCAGGGTTTTCAAGCAAAAATGAAGCAAGGGCATCAGACAGAAAAGAATGGGTGGAAGTCATGTTGGCAAGAATTCGCAGCTTGCCTTTGACGCCGGTTGAAAAAGGCTGCAAGTCGGAATGCAGGCACTCCAGCTGCTGAAAAACACCTTTGGCATATTTCAGCAAAATTTCTCCGGCAGGCGTCATTTTTACCCCGGTAACCTGACGGATTAACAATCGCACTTTCAGCGACTCTTCAAGATTTTTAATACGTGCACTGGCTGCAGGCAAAGAAAGAAAAGTTTTCTCGGCTGCACGGGTCAGATTCGATGTCTCGCCAATATTAATAAATAGTTTTAAATCTGTTAAATCGTAGCGCATCTTAAATAAATTGAAAGGGGGTAGTTAAAAAATATGAATAAATAAAATTCACTTTATGGCCTACTATACTCTAACCAAGTGTGTAGACGCAGAAAACATCATGTTTTTATGGTTTAACGCTTATTTATATCTTAAAAAAACCTTGGAGAGCAAGAATGAGTGGAATTGTAGACGGAAAAGTAGTTGTCGTAACCGGTGCCGGTGGCGGCATTGGCCGTGATATTGCCCTGGCTTTTGGTAAAGCAGGGGCTAAAGTTGTCGTTAACGACATCGGCGTTTCCCTTACCGGCGAAGGTGGTGGCGATGGCCCAGCCAAAACCGTTGCTGATGAAATCATCAAGGCCGGTGGCCAGGCAGTACCCAGCCTGGATAGCGTGGCCAGCTATGAAGGCGCCAACAACATCATCCAGACCGCGATTGACAGCTTTGGCAAAATTGACATTATTGTTAACAACGCGGGTAACCTGCGTGACCGCCTCTTCCACAAAATGAGCGAAGAAGAATGGCGCCAAGTGATTGATGTTCACCTGCATGGCTCATTCTTTGTCAGCCGTGCCGCTGCCCCTTATTTCCGCGAACAGGAATCCGGCGCTTTCGTGCACATGACCTCAACTTCTGGCCTGATCGGCAACTTTGGCCAATCCAACTATTCAGCCGCCAAAATGGGTATTGTTGGCCTATCCAAATCAATTGCCCTGGATATGTCCCGCTACAATGTCCGTTCAAACTGTATTGCACCTTTCGCCTGGAGCCGCATGACCAGCTCTATTCCAGCCGAAACCCCCGAAGAAAAAGCCCGCGTTGCAAAATTGCAAAAAATGGAAGCCAACAAAATTGCCCCAATGGCCGTTTATCTTGGCAGTGACGCCGCTTCTGAAGTAACCGGCCAGATCTTTGGTGTACGTGCCAACGAAATCATGCTGTTCAGCCAGCCCCGCCCCATCCGTTCAGTCCACATGTCTACCGGCTGGACCCCCGAACTGATTGCAGAAGTAGCCGCACCTGCATTGAAAGGCAGCTTCTTCAAACTGGAACGTTCTCCTGACGTCATCAACTGGGATCCTATTTAATAACTAACCGTTTATTAATGAACCAAACCCTGCCACTGCTTTTAAGTGGCGGGCTGTTCATTAACCGTTGATTAACAAGGAGACAATAATGCCGTTAGACTATAACCTTATAAAAAACTGGACATTTCCCGACGTTGTACAAGAATACACCGTTAAAGACAGTATCCTCTACGCACTGGGTATTGGCCTGGGGCAAGACCCCCTGGATGAAAACCAGCTTCAATTCGTTTACGAAAAAAACATCAAGGCTTTCCCCACCATGGCAGTCGTGCTGGGTTACCCCGGATTCTGGATGCAAGATCCGGCAGCCGGCATTACCTGGGTAAAACTGGTACATGGTGAGCAACGCACCACGATTCATCAGCCACTGCCCGCCAGCGGCAAGCTGACCGGTAAAATCAGGGTTTCGCACGTGATTGACAAAGGCGCAGACAAAGGCGCCCTGGTAATTACCGAGCGCAAGCTTTATGATGAAAGCGACACCCTGCTGGCCACGATCGAGCAAACCACTTTCTGCCGTGCGGACGGTGGCTTCGGCATCAGTGATGAGCCGCCGCCAGCGCTACCCAAAGTTCCTGATACAGCGCCAGATCAGGTGTGTGAATTATCCATCCTGCCACAGGCCGCCATCTTGTACCGTCTCAATGCCGACCCGAATCCGCTGCACATTGATCCGGCAGTGGCCAGTGCGGCAGGTTATCCGCAACCCATTTTGCACGGCCTGTGCACCTATGGAATCGCAGCTCATGCTATCATGAGAACCTTCTGCGACTATGACCCTGCACGTCTGGTTCGTTTCGATACCCGTTTTTCTTCTCCCGTCTATCCGGGTGAAACACTGGTATGTGAAATGTGGAAACGCAATGAAAACGAAATCCAGTTTCAGGCAAAAGTCAAAGAACGAAATATTGTTGTATTAAGTAATGGCTTTGCCGAGATTAAATAAATGACTAAACGTGGATTACCATTAGAAGGCATCAAGGTACTTGATCTGTCGCGTGTGCTGGCAGGTCCCTGGTGCTCACAAAACCTGGCCGACCTGGGTGCCGATATCATTAAAGTTGAACGCCCCGTAACGGGTGACGACACCCGGGCCTGGGGACCTCCGTACCTTAAAGATGCACAAGGCAACGACACGAGTGAAGCGGCTTACTACTTAAGCGCCAACCGTAACAAGCGCTCTATCGCCATTGATATTGCCAGCGAAGAAGGCAGCAAGCTGGTTCGTGAGCTGGCAAAATCATGCGACATACTGCTTGAAAACTTCAAGGTAGGTGGCCTGAAAAAATATGGCCTTGATTACGACAGTATCAAGGAAATCAACCCCAAGCTCATCTACTGTTCCATTACCGGCTTTGGGCAAACCGGCCCCATGGCCAAAGACCCTGGCTACGATTTCATCATCCAGGGCATGGGCGGACTCATGAGCATTACCGGCGAGCGCGACGATTTGCCCGGTGGTGGCCCGCAAAAAGCGGGGGTTGCGGTAACCGACCTCATGACTGGCATGTATGCCACGATTGGTATTCTGGGTGCACTGCAAGAACGAAACAAAAGCGGACTTGGCCAACACATAGACGTTGCCCTGCTAGACTGCCATATTGCCATGCTGGCCAACCAGAACCTGAATTACATGACTTCGGGTGTTGCGCCCAAACGGGCCGGCAATGCTCACCAGAACGTTGTGCCCTATCAGGTTTTTGCCTCTAATGACGGCCACCTGATTGTTGCCGTTGGCAACGACAGGCAATTTGTGTCCTACTGCAATGCCATTGGCAGACCCGAGCTGGCTCAAGATCCTGCTTACACCACCAACAGCAATCGGCTTAAAAACCGCAAAGATCTTATTGCCATCCTGGAAGAGATCATGCGCACCGACACACGTGATAACTGGCTGGCCAAGCTCAATGCAGCCGGCGTACCTTGTGGCCCCATCAATACCATCAACCAGGTCTTTGAAATGCCTCAGGTGAAAGCAAGGGGAATCTGGAAAACGGTTGAACATCCGGTAGCCGGTGTGGCGCCAACCACAGCCAACCCCATTAATTACTCGGCCACGCCCATTCAGTACCGCATGGCTCCACCATTATTGGGCCAGCACTCCGAAGAAATCCTGCGCGAGTTCAATCTGGAAGATAAATTCAGCCTGAACAAATAATCGCCCTTATATGCATTCCCAAGTAGAGCGTGGGAACGAGGCACCTGATAAAGGCAGTGACAGGCAGGAATAAACGCTGCAAAATAAAACATCCCCCTGAAAAGCGGTAAGCTGCTTGTTTCCAGGGGGATGTTTTGTATCAGGAAATACTTTAAAAAGGGATCAGGGGCTTACATTGACAACACCCAAGCCCCTACCACCAGACCCAATACAATCCGGTACCAGCCAAACGGCCGATACGAGTAATTGGTAATAAACTTAAGCAGGGCCCGAACCAGGAACAAGGCACTGATAAAAGCCGCACCAAAGCCAATCACCACTGCCAGCATATTGCTGTCGCTAAGCTCGCCACCATATTTATACAAACTTAATACAGTTGCCCCCAACATGGTTGGCATGGCCAGAAAGAAAGAAAACTCGGTAGCGGTGCGACGATGAATGCCCGCCATCATGCCGGCAATAATCGTTGCACCCGAACGGGAAGTGCCCGGAATCATGGCTAGGCACTGGGCAAACCCCACCACCAGGGCCTGTTTCCAGGTAATGTCTTCAAGGCGCTGCACCTTTGTGCTTTGGGCCTCGGAATCTGCCGGAGCATGCTTGGCCATATCGGGACGACGCTCAACCCACAACATGAGTATGCCACCCAGCACCAGCGTAAACGCATAAATAATAAACTTGCCATCTAACAACTGGCTAATCTGCTTAATGAAAATAAGCCCAATAACTGCCGCTGGCAAAAACGCAAGGATCAGGTTACGTGTGAACAGCAACTCGGTGCGATCGCCCGTAAAGGTGCCCTTGATAACCTGCCACAGGCGATACCTGAAAATCCACATCACTGCCAGAATGGAGCCTAGCTGAATGACAATTTCATAAACCTTGAAGTCACCAGAATCAAAGTTGATCCAGTCGCCAAGAATTAGCAAATGCGCCGTGCTTGAAATAGGCAAAAACTCGGTCAGGCCTTCAATAACCCCCAGAAAGGCCGCCTTCAGTAAATAGACAAACTGTTCCATTCAGGTCTTCTTGGCCGTTATTCTTGCAAGGCCGCAATCATTTGCGTAAATACTTTGGGACTGCCTGCCAGCAAATTACCCGTTTTCATCCAGGTTTGCTCACCTTCGAAGTCGCCAATCAGGCCGCCGGCCTCAAGAACCAGCAAACTGCCTGCAGCAATGTCCCAAGGTTTCAGGTTAACACCACAAAAACCGTCAAGACGCCCGCAAGCAACATAGGCCAATTCAAGCACCGTAGCACCCAAACGACGAAAACCCGTGCTTTCATCAATCAAGGGGTAAAAACGCTCGGCCCCTTTGCGGTTGGAGCTGGTAACGGAAGGAAAACGGCCGGCCAGCATGGCATCAGCAAAACGCGTACGGTTGGCAACACGGACCCGGCGATCGTTAAGGAAAGTACCGCCACCGCGTGTTGAAGTAAACATTTCATTGCGTGCAGGGTCATACACGACAGCCTGGGTAATCACGCCACGGTGAGCCAAGGCAATGGAGATCGCATAGTTAGGCAAGCCGTGAATGAAATTCTTGGTGCCATCGAGCGGATCGATAATCCATTGATACTCAGGTGTTGGATTGCCATCCGGTGCAGACACAAAACCGGACTCTTCCCCCAAAAAGGCGTGATCGGGGTAAGCATCGCGCAATACTTCAATAATCGCCTCTTCTGCCGCGTGATCAATTTCGGTCACATAATCGTTATGGCCTTTGCGGGCGACCTGTACTTTATCAATATCAAGACTGCCGCGATTGATGATGGCGCCGGCACGTCTTGCTGCCTTGATGGCAATGGTGAGCATTGGATGCATATTTGTTCTGTTTTAGTCGAGTTGGGTAAAATAGGCATTTTAATGGACAACCGCCTCAAGTTCTAGCCAAACACCCGTTTTTCACTAGAATATATGGTTTTTAAAGGAATATCATGCTTTCCAGCTTTGCCCATACCCGTTTCATCATGGTGGCACCCAGCCATCCTGGCAATGTCGGCGCTGCCGCCAGGGCTATCAAAACCATGGGCTTTGAAGAGCTGGTGCTAGTGTCTCCCAAAGACCCGGACATCAAAAACAACCCCGAAGCGATTGCCCTGTCAAGCGGCGCCACCGATGTCCTGCAGAACGCCCAAATTGTTTCCTCCCTTGATGAAGCCCTGGCACCGGTCACGCTGTCATTTGCGCTTACCGCGCGTACACGCGACATGGGCCCACCGGCACTGGACATACGAAAAAGCGCCGAACTAAGCGCCCGTCACTTGGCCAGTACCCCTGCCAATCGCGTAGCGGTTGTACTGGGCACTGAAAGAACCGGCCTTGAAAATGAAGATATAAGTCGTTGCCACCGTATTTGCCACATTCCGGCCAATCCCGCATACAGTTCATTGAATGTCTCCCAGGCCCTGCAGCTGGCGGCATGGGAATTGCGTTATGCCCTCATGGAAAACCATCAGGAACCCGTTCCTGCCAATGAAACCGAAAACACGGTAACTTATGCACCTAGTGAAAAGGTTGAAGCCTTCGTCAAACACTGGGAACAAGCCCTGGTAGCGATTGATTTCCTCAACCCATCACACCCCAAAAAACTCATGCCCCGGATGCGCTACCTGTTTACCCGCATTCACATGAGCCAGGAAGAAGTGGACATGATGCGCGGCGTTTGCACCAACATCATCAGACATGCCAGCAAAAAATAATGAGGGTACTGTCATTGTCATAATATGTCGCTATACTGTGTGAACAGGATAATTCCTTAATTCCAATAACAAAATGCAACCGTTACGGCAATGACACATACTCACCTTCCCCCAAAAGCCATCTCCGCACCCGAGCATATCGCTTTTACTGCTTTCGACAATGCCGAAAAGGCCTATGAACAGCTGGTGTATATTTATCAACGCAATACGCAATTCATCCGTACGGCTTTCCGCCATTTCATCAATAGCGAGACCCCGCCCGAATATAGCGTCAGGGCATTCTATCCAGCCATCCGCCTACGTGTAACCGATCATAAAGAAATTGATTCCCGTCTCTCCTACGGTTATGCCACCGAGCCGGGCATCTACTCCACCACCATTACGCAACCCGAGCTGTTTCAATCTTACTTGTTGGAACAACTCAGCCTGCTGATAAAAAACCACGGTATTGCCGTTGAAATTGGTGAATCCAAAACCCCCATTCCGCTGCATTTTGCTTTTACCGGTGGCCAGTATGTGGAAGGGGTCTATGACGATACCAACAAGCTGACATTACGCAACTATTTTGATGTGCCCGACTTGGCCGTCATGGACGATGCCATTGTTAACGGCACCCTGAAAGTTGAAGCCAACATACCGGCACCACTGGCCCCCTTCACCGCACCGCGCATTGATTACTCCCTGCACCGGCTGCAGCACTATACGGCAACCGCCCCCGAACATTTTCAGGGCTTTGTGCTATTCACCAACTACCAATTTTATGTAGATGCCTTCTGCAACAAAGCCCGCGAACTAGTGCGTGACCCCGATAGCGGCTACAGCGAACTGGTTGAACCGGGCAACCTGGTAACTACCGCCACAATAGCCCCCGAAGCAGGCGGCCAGCCAATTCGCCTGCCACAAATGCCCGCCTATCACCTTAAACGCCCTGATGGCGACGGCATTACACTGGTCAATATGGGGGTTGGGCCTTCAAACGCCAAAACCATTACTGACCATATTGCCGTGCTACGTCCCTCTGCCTGGATCATGCTGGGGCACTGTGCAGGCCTGCGCAATACCCAACGACTGGGTGATTATGTGCTGGCCCACGGTTATGTACGTGACGATCACGTGCTGGATGCCGACCTGCCTTTATGGGTTCCCATTCCGCCATTGGCCGAGGTGCAGGTTGCCCTGGAAGAAGCCGTTGCCCAGGTTTCCGGCCTGGACGGCTGGGAACTGAAACGCATCATGCGCACCGGTACCGTCGCCAGCATCGACAACCGCAACTGGGAACTGCGCGACCACGATGAGCCGGTCCAGCGCCTGTCGCAATCGCGTGCGATTGGACTGGACATGGAATCGGCCACGATTGCCGCCAACGGATTCCGCTTCAGGGTACCTTACGGCACCTTGCTGTGTGTATCAGACAAGCCCCTGCATGGTGAACTGAAGCTGCCAGGCATGGCTACCGATTTTTACCGTACACAGGTCAACCAGCATTTGTATATTGGCATGCGGGCATTGGAAATTTTGCGGGAAATGCCACGCGAACGCCTGCAATCGCGTAAACTACGCAGCTTTATCGAAACCGCTTTCAAATAACAAAGGAACTTTCAGCTTGGCAGCTGTATTAAATGCGGTAATACCGATTTTTGCCCTGATCCTGATCGGTTACCTGGCTGCAAAAAAGAAAATACTCAGTCATGACGCCACCCAGCACCTAAATCTTTACGTGGTGTGGCTGGCCCTGCCTGCCCTGCTGTTCCAGGCCATGGCCACCACGCCATGGGAAGACCTGTACCAGCCGGGCTTCATTGCTGCCTCAATGGGCGCCATGCTGCTTGTGTTTGTCATCTATTTAGTCTGCCAGAAAAAAAACGCACTCCTGGCCGATCGCAGCGTAAACAGCCTTAGCGCCTCATACAGCAACACGGGTTATATGGGCTTGCCCTTATGCGCCCTGGTTTTCGGTCCGGAAGGACTGACTGCGGCCATGATCTCCATGATTCTTACCGCCTGCGTGCTGTTTGCCCTGGCGATTATCTTCATTGAGTTTGGCGTGCAAACCTCGCCTCGCCTGGGCGAGACCTTGCGTAAAACCGCCTTTTCCCTGGCAAAGAATCCACTCATCGTTTCTCCAGTGCTTGGCGGACTGATTGCGGCAACCCCGTTCAGCCTTCCCGCTCCGTTGCTCGAATTCACCCGTTTGCTGGGTGCCTCGGCCAGCCCCTGCGCCCTGGTAACCATTGGCCTGTTCCTGGCACAAACCCCCAACAAAGGCCTGCAAAACGGTACGCTTACCGTACTTGCCCTAAAGCTGTTACTGCTGCCTGTATTAACCGCCATTTTGGTTTTTTTCGTTTTTGACATGCCTCCGGTTTACCAGCAAGCCGCCATTTTGCTAGCCGCCTTGCCAACGGGTACTGGCCCCTTCATGCTGGCCACCCTTTACAGGCTAGACGCCAAACGGGTCTCCCAAAGCATTTTCCTGTCCACTATCCTCTCGGTCCTGACCATTTCATTGCTGATCTACTGGTTTCAACAGCTACAATAACCCTATATGAGCACAAAGTCCCAACCCTCCAAAGCCGAAACGGCCAGTAACCGTTTTGCCGGCCACACCCCTATGATGCAACAATATCTTGCCCTTAAAGAAGAGGCAGGTTCAATATTGCTGTTTTATCGCATGGGCGATTTTTATGAAATGTTCTACGATGATGCCATTAAAACGGCACGCCTGCTAAACCTGACCCTGACCAAGCGCGGCACCTCTAATGGTGAGCCCATTCCCATGGCGGGTGTGCCAATGCATGCCATGGAGCAGTATCTGGCACGTTTGGTAGCCATGGGGGAATCAGTCGCCATTTGTGAACAGGTTGGCGACCCGGCAACTAGCAAAGGGCCGGTTGAACGCAAAATCGTGCGGATTGTCACGCCCGGCACCCTGACTGATGAAACCCTGCTGCCATCCAAGTCCGACCGCCCCCTGATGGCCATTTATCTGCCTCATAAGGGTCGCCAGCCCAAGTATGGCTTGGCCTGGCTGAACCTGGCCAGTGGCGAATTCCGTCTTGCCGAATGCGATATTGCCTCGCTGGATTCTGAAATCCACCGCATTGCCCCGGCCGAAATCGTCCATGCCGATTCATTTAAACCGGAAACCAGCTGGCAAGGTACCTTAAGCACAACGGCAGACTGGCACTTTGACCAAAACGAAGCCAATGCCCTGTTATGCCAGCATTTTGGCATTGATTCCCTGGCCAGCTTCGGGATTCACGATATGCCTTCGGCAGTTACTGCTGCCGGTGCCTTGCTGCGCTACACCGAAAGAACCCAAACCCAGTCACTTTCACATGTGCAGGGCATTAGTGTCGACCAGGCCAGCGACTATCTGGTCCTAGACCCGGTTACCCGCAAAAATCTGGAAATTACCGAAACCATTAGTGGTGAAGAAAGCCCTACCCTGTTCTCTTTGCTGGATGCCTGCGAGACCCCTATGGGCAGTCGCCTGCTGCGCCGTTGGCTGCATCACCCGCTTCGGGCCAATGAACCGGTTGTCGCCCGACAGGCCTGCGTTCAGGCTTTCCTGCTGGGTAAATCAGACAGCCCATTGCACCCGGCCATCGTCCTGGAAAAAATCAATCATTTATTCAAATCTTTTCCTGACCTGGAACGTATTGCCACACGCATAGCCTTGCAATCGGTTCGCCCCCGCGAACTGGCCAGCCTGCGCGATGCACTGGCCTGCCTGCCCGAATTACACCTACTGCTAAACGAGCACATTGCCTCCACACCGCGGATAGAAACGCTATTTGCAGCCCTGGCCATAGACCCTGCCCTACACCACCGCCTGCACCAGGCCATTGATGCAGAACCTGCAGCGCTTATCCGTGAGGGTGGCGTTATTGCCCCCGGCTTTGATGCCGAACTTGATGAACTGCGCACCTTGGCTAGCGACAATGGCGCCTTCTTGCTGGAACTGGAAGCCAGGGAACGTGCCCGTACCGGCATTGCCAACCTGCGGGTTGAGTACAACCGGGTCCATGGTTTCTTTCTTGAAGTATCCAAAGGCCAGATTGACAAGGTACCTGCCGATTACCGTCGTCGCCAGACCCTTAAAAATGCTGAACGTTACATTACGCCTGAACTGAAGTCCTGGGAAGACAAAGTACTTTCTGCCAAAGACCGCTCATTAAGCCGGGAAAAATGGCTTTACGAACAGTTGGTGGAAGAACTAGCACAAGCCGTACCAGTACTGCAGCAATGCGCGCAGGCCGTTTCTGAAATTGATGTTTATTTGTCGCTGGCGCAACACGCCCGCAACAATGACTGGGTGGCCCCGGAATTATGCGAAGCACCTATTATTGACATTGAAGGCGGTCGCCATCCGGTGGTTGAACGTACCATAGAACGCTTTACCCCCAATAGTTGCTATATGAACCCAAACCGGCGCATGCTACTGATTACCGGTCCCAACATGGGGGGTAAATCCACTTACATGCGGCAGATTGCCCTTATTGTGTTACTGGCCCGCATGGGCAGTTTCGTACCGGCACAGTCTGCGCGCATTGGCATGATAGACCGTATCTTCACCCGCATTGGCGCCGCCGATGACCTGGCAGGTGGCCGTTCCACCTTCATGATGGAAATGACCGAAGCGGCCGCCATCCTGGCCGCCAGTACGCAACACAGCCTGGTGCTGATGGATGAAATCGGGCGTGGTACTTCCACCTATGATGGCCTGTCTTTGGCTTGGTCTATTGCCTGCCGACTGTTAACGCACAACCAGGCACTGACCCTGTTCGCCACCCATTACTTTGAAATTACCCGCCTGCCCGAGCAAAACGACGCCGCCGTCAACGTACATCTGGCAGCAGCCGAATCCCCTGGTGGCATTGTCTTTTTGCATGAAGTCCAGGAAGGCCCGGCCAGCCGCAGCTACGGTATTCAGGTAGCACAACGTGCCGGCATTCCCGGCGCGGTTATCCGTCAGGCCAAACGTGAACTGGAACGGCTGGAAAACCAGGCCAGCAGCACAGCACAACTGGATTTATTCACCGAAACCGCGCCTGCCAATGACCAGGCCAGCGATGACCAGCTTGAACTGCAATCCCTGCGGGAAGCGATTAATGATCTTGACCCTGACAGCATGAGCCCGCGCGAGGCTTTGGATGCCCTGTATAAACTGCGTAATCTTTTTGGGCAGCAATAATCAGGCTACGGGTTCCCACGCAGGAGTGAACTGACCCCAAAAAGTTGGATACCGATTCAACTTTTTGGGGTTGCTTGTTCCCATGCTCCTGCGTGAGAGCCAACCATCCAACTAATACTCATATTCCGCACAAAAAATCCCGTTTTACGGCCACAAGCGTTCAAAACAAGTGAGTTATTTTCAACGATATATAAAAATCTATCACTTGTAGCTCAACATTAACCTTGCTTATCATAAGCACAGACATTTACTATACATAAATCGTGGCGGCAAACAAAACAAACATAAACAGCATAATGCCTATGCGAATTTGAAAATATCAAGCATTACAAAGGATGAGACATGCAACCGGCAACCACCCATGAGTCCCGGCATACCCACAGCCGGCTGCTAGAAAAAATACTGGAAGAACACATAAGCAAAGAGGGAAACCTCTTGCCCATCTTGCATGCCGTTCAAGACAATATCGGCTATATCCCTGAAGACTTGATCGCCCCTATTGCACAGGCGATCAATCGCTCCAGTGCAGAGGTCTTCGGGGTAATCAGTTTTTACAAACACTTCAGGACGCAAGCCTGTAACGCCATTCATATTGAATTTTGCCAGGCTGAAGCCTGTCAGGCACGCGGTTCAAAAAAAATTGAGCAAGAAGTGAAAGACCTGCTTCATGCCCAATGGCCCGATGCCACCCTGGAACCCGTCTATTGCCTTGGCTTATGTGCCCAAGGTCCTGCCGCCATGATTAACCAACAACCGCTTGCCCGTGTCACCCCTAGCAAGCTCAAGGCAAAAATTGAAGGAATCGCCACATGCAAAGGATAAAAGTCTATGTCCCCATGGATTCAGCTGCTGTCGCCGTTGGTGCTGATGATCTGGTGGCACCCATTCAAAAAATGGCCTTGGAACAAAATACTGAAATTGAAATTATCCGTAATGGTAGCCGAGGCCTGTTATGGCTTGAACCCCTGATCGAAATTGAAACCCCGCAGGGCCGAATAGGCTATGGCCCGGTCACTCTTGAAGACCTGCCGGATTTATTCAACGCCGGATGGCTCTCAGGTCAGGCTCACCCCCTGTCACACGGCATTACCGATGACATTCCTTACCTTAAAAACCAGGAAAGGCTAACCTTTAAGCGCGTGGGCATCATTGATCCCTTAAACATCCACGACTATGCCAAGCATGGTGGCTGGCAAGGCTTGTTGAAGGCCCTGACCCTAAACGATGAAGCCATCATCAACATAGTCACCCAGTCTGGCCTGCGCGGACGTGGTGGCGCCGCTTTCCCCACCGGCATCAAATGGAATACCGTCCGACAGGCAGAAGGCCCACAAAAATATATCGTTGCCAATGCCGATGAAGGCGATTCAGGCACTTTCTCGGACAGGATCCTTATGGAGGGTGATCCTTTTGCCTTAATTGAAGGAATGATCATTGCCGGCCTGGCGGTCAATGCCAGCAAAGGCTATATTTATGTACGCTCAGAATATCCCATCGCCATTGACACCTTGCAAAAGGCCATCACCATTGCGACGGAACACCGCTATTTGGGGTCCAGCATTTTAGGCTCCGGCCACTCTTTCGAACTGGAAGTCAGAAAAGGGGCTGGTGCTTATATCTGTGGCGAGGAAACCTCCCTGCTTGAAAGCCTGGAAGGCAAACGCGGCGTAATCAGGTACAAGCCACCTTTGCCCGCCATCAAAGGTTTTATGGGCATGCCTACCGTTGTCAACAACGTCGTGTCCCTTGCCACCGTTCCCGTCATTCTGGCCCAAGGCGCAGATTTTTATAAAAACTTCGGCAGCGGAAAATCGCATGGCACACTGGCCTTCCAACTTGCCGGCAATCTCAAATGTGGCGGTCTGGTTGAAAAAGCCTTCGGGATTAGTTTAAAAGAGTTGCTCTACGATTACGGTGGTGGCAGTGAAGATGGCCTGCCCCTGAAAGCCGTTCAGGTTGGCGGGCCACTGGGTGCCTATTTATCGAAACAGGAATGGGACATACCATTAGACTATGAAGCCTATGCCAAGATTGGTGCCATGGTCGGCCATGGCGGCATCGTTGCTTTCAGTGAAAGTGCTGACATGGCTGAAATGGCTGAGTATGCCATGGCTTTCTGTGCCACCGAGTCCTGTGGAAAATGCACCCCCTGCCGGATCGGCTCAAAACGTGGCGTGGAAACCGTCGTCAAAATTCGTCATGGCATTCAGGCGGAAGAAAACCTGGTCCTTCTGGAAGAATTATGCGACACCATGATTGCCGGTTCTTTATGCGCTTTAGGAGGCATGGCCCCATACCCGGTGCTTTCGGCAATAAGCAAATACCCGCAAGACTTCATTAAACAAAAAGTACAATCTTAAAATATATTATAAAATCCCGGAGACAAGGAAAATGCTAGAAACCGTCCTCAAGCGCGATACAGATTTTGGTACCCCTGCCATTACCAACCATGTCAAAGAAATCAGCCTGCAAATAGACGGGCACATGATTCGTGTCCCGGAAGGCACCTCCATCATGCGGGCTGCAGCCATGCTTGGGTTAAATATCCCAAAACTATGCGCCACCGATTCTTTGGAACCCTTCGGCTCCTGCCGGCTGTGCCTTGTCCAGATAGAAGGTCGAAGGGGCTTTCCCGCCTCATGCACCACCAATGCAGAAGAAGGAATGGTGGTGACAACAGAAAACAAGCGCCTGGCAGACCTGCGACGCAATGTGATGGAGCTTTATATTTCAGAGCATCCTTTGGATTGCCTGACCTGTTCAGCCAATGGGAATTGCGAATTACAAGAAACCGCCGGACAAGTTGGACTCAGGCAGGTCCGATTCGATGGCTACGATAAGAAACTGGCCAACAAGACCATAGACAATTCAAACCCGTATTTTACCTTCAACCCGGACCTGTGCATTGTCTGCAATCGCTGTGTTCGCTCCTGTGAGGAAACACAAGGTACTTTTGCCTTGACCATAGAAGGCCGGGGGCTTGAATCCCGGGTAAGCGCCGGACTCAACACAAACTTCAAGGACAGCGACTGTGTCTCTTGCGGTGCCTGCGTCACGGCCTGCCCTACCGGTGCCTTAATGGATAATAGCGTCATTGCAAAAGGACAACCCAATCACGCCGTAATAACCACCTGCGCTTATTGTGGCGTTGGCTGTGGCCTGAAGGCAGAGCTGAAAGGCGAAGAGCTCGTACGAATGACCCCATGGAAAAATGGCAAAGCCAACGAAGGCCATGCCTGTGTCAAGGGCCGCTTTGCCTGGGGATATGCAACCCACCCCGACCGAATTACCACCCCCATGATCCGCGCTTCAATCCATGACCCCTGGCGCAAAGTGTCGTGGGAAGAAGCCATCAATCATGCTGCCAGCGAGTTAAAACGCATACAAGCAAAATATGGCCAAAGCTCGGTGGGTGCCATTTCTTCATCCCGCTGCTCAAATGAAGAAGTCTATTTAGTACAGAAAACCGTGCGAGCGGCTTTGGGCAATAATAATATTGACACCTGTGCCCGGGTTTGCCATTCACCAACAGGATTCGGCCTGAAACAAACACTGGGGGAGTCAGCCGGCACCCAAACGTTTGAATCCGTTGCAGATAGCGATGTGATACTTGTCATCGGCGCCAATCCAACCGATGCCCACCCGGTGTTCGGATCTCGCCTGAAGAAACGTTTGCGCCAAGGTGCCAAACTGATTGTTATTGATCCAAGAACCATTTCCTTGGTGTCCACGGCACATGCCAAGGCCGATTACCACTTACCACTGAAACCGGGCACCAATGTGGCCATGCTCAATGCGTTTGCCCATACCATCATTGCAGAAGGCCTTCATAACCAGGCGTTTATCGCCAAGCGTTGTGATTCGGATACCTTCAAGGATTGGCTTGCGTTTGTCCTGCTTGATGAAAACTCACCGGAAGCGGCCGCTGCCACCACCGGAGTTCCCGCCCAAACCATCCGTGAAGCAGCACGACTGTTTGCCACGGGTGGCAAAGCTGCCATTTACTATGGCCTGGGTGTCACCGAACACAGCCAAGGCTCAACCGCAGTCATGGCAATTGCCAACCTGGCCATGATCACCGGCAATATTGGCATGAGTGGCGTTGGCGTCAACCCGTTACGTGGCCAGAATAACGTCCAAGGGTCTTGTGACATGGGTTCATTCCCCCATGAATTCCCCGGTTACCGCCATGTCTCCGATGATGCAACCCGCAAACAATTTGAACAGGCCTGGGGGGTTACGTTAAATGCAAACCCTGGCTTGCGCATTCCCAACATGTTCAATGCGGCAATTAGCGGCTCGTTCAGGGGATTATATTGCCAGGGAGAAGACATCCTGCAATCCGACCCCAATACACAACATGTAGAAGCCGCTTTAACTTCGCTGGAATGCCTGATTGTCCAAGACCTGTTCTTGAATGAAACGGCCAAGTTTGCCCATGTCTTTTTACCTGGCGCCTCTTTTCTGGAAAAAGACGGTACCTTTACCAATGCCGAACGACGTATTTCACGCATCAGGAAAGTCATGCGTCCCAAGTCTGGCATGGCTGACTGGGAAATAACCCAGGCCCTGTCCAATGCCCTTGGATACCCCATGCAATATGACAGCCCAAGCGAAATCATGGATGAAATCGCCCGTTTGACCCCCACCTTCACCTCTGTGAGCTATGCCCATATCGAGGAACTCGGCGGCAGCGTTCAATGGCCCTGCAACCCGGAAAACCCTGAAGGAACGCCGATCATGCATATCGACAGCTTCCCGCATGGCAAAGGAACGTTTGTAGTCACCAAATATATCCCCACCGACGAACGCACCAATAAACGCTTTCCGCTAATTCTTACCACGGGCCGCATCCTTACCCAATACAATGTGGGCGCACAAACCAGGCGAACCAGCAATACCACCTGGCACCAGGAAGACCTGCTGGAGATCCATCCGCATGATGCCTCGGATCGGGGGATTGAAGATGGTGATATCGTCCAGGTTACCAGCCGCGTTGGCCAAATTGCGATGAAAGCCAAAGTTTCAACACGTGTTCAGCCCGGTGTGGTTTATACAACCTTCCACCACCCTATTTCAGGGTCCAATGTCATTACGACCGACAACGCCGACTGGGCAACCAGCTGCCCCGAATACAAGGTAACGGCCGTTCAAATTAGTAAAGTGGAAAGTTTTGCCTCGGAATGGCAAGATCACTGGTTTACTGAAGACAAAATCCAACATGATTTGTTGGCATCAGCGGAGCCTGACACGCATGAATAAGCAGCAACAAGATGCATCGGCAACAGTGCTGGAGCCCTTGCTGAAAACGGTCAATCAAATTGCCCAATTCTACGCAACGCTACCCAATCCAGAGGAAGCGAACAAGAAAATGGTAAAGCATTTAATTGCTTTTTGGGAACCCCGAATGTTTACACCTTTGCTTGACTATCTTGAGCAACATTCAACTGGCAAAGACAAATATGGCGCACTGTCACCCTTTGCAGCCAAAGCATTGAAAACATACCAGGATACTTGCTTGAATTCAGAAAAAAAGTAACAATCAGTCGCGGTACCCCTTAAAAGAGGGGTGCCGGATGGCTGGCACGGGTGTTTATAAGGAACCCCTAAACCATAAAAAATATCGTGGGAAAATAACAGGAAAAAAAAACCGCACAAGGCGGAAATTTTTTGGGGTGACCGATGGGGCTCGAACCCACGACAACCGGAATCACAATCCGGGACTCTACCAACTGAGCTACGGTCACCACTGCATAAAGATGAAACTATAGCAAGCCCTTTCAGATTTTGCAAGTCCGCCTTACAATAAAGTGCGTTTTTGTTGTTTTTTGTTGGATTATTGAAAATATGACCGCTTTTTGGGCCTTCCTGCTTGAATATAAAACCCACCTATTATTTGGGGTAGGTTTAATTGTAGGCTTATTGGCCGCCATTCATGCGGCAATGACCAAACGTGATGTCCGTGCGGCCATTGCTTGGGTAGGTGTAGTCATTCTATCGCCATTTTTTGGTGCCTTCCTGTATTTCCTGGTCGGCATTAACCGGATCAACCGCAGCAGGCGCCTGCAACACAAAGAGTATTTGCTTCAAGAGCAGGTAAATGGCAAACATGACGAAACCACCAATATAGCCGACATATCCGGCACCCAATTCGAATCCCTGAAAAAAGCGGGCAACAAGCTAAGCCGCTTTCCCATCTGGAGCAACAATAACATTACTCCGCTCCTGGGGGGCGACGAAGCCTATTCTGCCATGATTGCCGCCATTGACAACGCCACCAAGACCATTGCCATGCAAAGCTATATTTTTGACAATGACGTGATTGGCAAACGCATTGCACAAGCCCTGATTCGTGCCCGGCAAAGAGGGGTTACTGTAAAAGTGTTGATTGATGCCATTGGTGCCAAATACTCCAGGCCATCCATTGTTACCCTCTTCAGGAATACCGGCATAGATGTCTCACTTTTCGAGACGCATTTTTTTACCTTCAAAATGCCCTATTCCAATTTACGTTGCCACCGAAAAATCCTGATTATCGATGGCCATACCGCATTTAGCGGTGGCATGAATATCAGGGAAAGCTTCACCTCGGAAATATGCCGGGGCGCCCCCATGAAAGATGTCCATTTTGAAATAAAAGGCCCACTGGTGTTTCAGCTATTGCTGGTGTTTTTTCATGATTGGTCATTTACCACCGATGAACAACTTATACCCGCCAATTGGGTACCCAAACCGGAAACCTTGCCTGAAGCGAATATCGCTGCCCGCTGCATTACATCAGGCCCCGATAGCGACATTAGCAGTACTCACCGGCTAATCCAGGCAGCTTGCGCCATTGCACAAAAGCACATCCGCATACAATCCCCTTATTTCCTGCCTGACCAGGTCTTGCTGGGGGCACTGAATACGGCCGCACGCCGCGGCGTCAGGGTAGATATCCTGATCCCCGGCAAAAACAATCTGTATCTGGTCAATTGCGCCATGATGGCCCAGCTCAACCAGGTCTTGGACAGCGGCTGCCACGTTTGGCGCAGCAACGGCCCCTTTGACCATTCCAAACTGTTCACGGTAGACGATGGCTGGACCCTGATGGGCTCCTCCAACTGGGATGCACGCAGCCTGCGCCTGAACTTTGAGGTAGATATTGAAGTGTATGACCGGACGTTCAGCGAACGCATTGGCAAACATATTGACGGGGAAATTGAAAAGGCTACCCCTGTAACCCTTGAAACGTTAAAATCAATTAGCTTCATCAAACAGCTAAGAAACAAAATCATCTGGCTGGCCTCCCCCTACCTTTAAATTGAAATACAAAATATTAATAACAAAATGAGCACAATTACTGAAAACAAGAAAGCCTGGCTGGTACTTGTCCTGACCCTTACCATCCAGTCCCTGGGATCCATGGTATTGCTGATTCCGCCTGTTTTGATCCCGGTACTTACCACCGAAATAAATATTTCCACCAGCCATCTGGGCCTGTACATTGCCTGTGCCTACCTTACTGCCATGACCATGAGCGTTTGTACCGGGATGCTGCTTACCATTACAGGCCCCATCAGACTAAGCATTCTGTGCATTGCCTCGTGCGCCATCGGGATGCTGCTTTTCCTGCTGCAGCCTTCTTTACCCACCCTATTGCTAATGGGGGCCTTTATTGGCGCCGGCTACGGACCTATTACCCCCTGCAGCTCACAAATCCTGATAAAAAACACACCCAAACAGCGGCTTAACCTGATTTTCTCCATCAAGCAAACCGGCGTACCCTTGGGGGGCGTACTAGCCGCGCTGTTAATACCTGCCCTGCTTGAAATCATGAGTTGGCATTCGGCCATGCTGGTTATTTTGCTGGTCCTGATTGTATTTGTGTGTATTGCCCTGTTCACCCCCAAAGACTGGGAGCCTGAAAACACGGTTATTTCCACCTCTTTCAAAACCGAATTCGTCAATGCCCTGAAAACCGTTTTCCGTACACCTTCTTTGCGAACGCTGGCTTTATCTTCATTTTGCTTTTCCATCTGCCAGCTTACCTTAATGACCTATGCCATTACTTTCCTGAATAAAGAACTGGGCTTTGCTTTGGTTATTTCCGGCATGCTGCTTTCTTTCTCACAAGTATCCAGCGTGATGGGCCGGATTTTCTGGGGCTGGCTGGCCGACCGGTTTTTCTCACCATGGAGCATGCTGGTTTTCCTGACGCTAGGCATGATTACCGCTTCGTTAGCCGTCTATTCCATTACTCCCGACACCAGCACCCTGTTCATTGCCCTGTTCTTTATATTGTACGGTGCCATGGGTATTGGCTGGAACGGTGTCTACCTGACGGAAGTGGCGCGTAAATCTCCGGAAGGCAAATCCGGCTCCATCACTGGCGTCACGCTTTCAATGACCTATTTAGGTGTGGTAATAGGCCCGCCACTGATTGGCCTGATTTCAGAATCAATGGGTAGCTACGCCTATGGATTTTTATTCTTGCTGATACCGCTTGGTATTGCGCTATTATTATTACTGGGTACGCGCAAAGCGTTTTAATTTTAAAATCAAACAAAAAAGAGCCCGGCATATGCTTGAATACTTCGCATATACCGGGCTCTTTTTATTGGTTTACCCTTTTACTGGCAAACCTTTTACATTCCCGACAGGGCGGGCTAAACCACTCCCGCCCTTATCAGGGACTTACCACAAGTAGGTAACGCTGGCACCACCACCAGCACCACCACGACCTGAACCGTTAACGGCACCTTTAAGCAGCCATTTACCGTTCTCGGACACAGTAGAAACACCCATCGCGTAACCACTTTCACCACGCCAAACGCCACCACCGACAGAGAAGGCACTTTGTCCGGGTTGATAAGCCTGGCCAAGCGTTGCTACCGCTGTGGCTGCGGCAGTACCCGCATCGGCACGCCTCTCGGCACGGCGAATTTCACCACGCAAGGCAGTTGAAGCACCAGAGATCATCTCCTGAGCTTGTTGAACGTTAACCGCATCAGTTGGGCCTTTACCTGCGGCAACGCCACTAATTACACGAGCTTCACCGTTGCTGTTGGCAAAATTAACCTCTGTGCCGTCGGTATTGCCACCTACGGAAATAACACGGCTGCTTGAATCTTGACGAACCAATCCAATTGAGGTGTTGTTATTGATTTGATTTTGCAAACTGGCAACTGACGTATTCAAACTAGTTAAGGCACCACCTACATTAGTAAAGCTCACATCTGCTTTACTACCATCGGGCTGAATTTCCTGCAGTGCATACAGCGGATTAACAAATGTGCCATCATCCTTAGCCTCTGCACCGCCACCCAAAGCACTGGCTGTTGCTTTTACCTGCTGGTTGGTCGCATACAATTGCTTGCCTGTCACGGCATCAGAGCTAGTCGCCGAAACATCACCATCCTTAACACCCGTCAGTTTGCGAGCACCTTCAGTACCAGTAAAGTCAACAGACTTACCAGCAACTTCGCTACCTACAGTAACTTTGTCCGCTACCGCATCAAACTTAACAATACCCGCCGTACCATTTTGGATATTGGTAATATCGCCTTGAATATTCGTGATATCACCCTTGATATTTGTGATATCACCTTCAATAGTATCAATACGTGTTGTATTGCTGGCTACACGACCATTCAGATTACCCAATGCGCCACCTACAGTATTATATGTTTCGGTACCGCCTGAGCTGGTACCATCATACAAGACGTACTCCGGTGCTGTGGCTGCACCAGTAATAGGATCTACACCTGCATTTAAGGCCGTAAGCGCTGTAGCTAAATCAACATTAGTGCTATGTAACTGGGCGCCATTGACAGCATCGGTACTGCCCGCAGCAACATTCCCGTTAGCAAGACCGGTTAGGGTACGGTTGCCTTCTGTACCTGCAACGTTAATGCGAGTCCCATCCGTTTCACCACCAATTGCGATCTCACGTGTCGTAGTATTTTGTTTAACGATACCCAGCGTGCCGTTCGTGATATTGGTGATATCAGTCTGGATTGTAGAAATATTACCTTTGATAGTAGTGATTTCTGTTCTATTGGAGGCAACACGGCCGTCCAGGTTATCTAAGGCGCCCTCTACACCAGTAACATCCGTTTTAGTACCTGTGTCGGTACCATCATCCAGCTCATAGACAGGCGCACTAACAGTCCCCGTTACCGGATCCACCTCTGAATTACCACCCAAAGCATCTGCTACCGACTGATTGCTGGCATACAACTGATCACCGGTGATCGCATCGGTACTGCCCGCTACTACACTGCCCTTGGCAATACCGGTCAGCTTGCGGACACCAGCCGTACCAGTAAAGTTCACCTCTGTACCATCTGTTTCACCACCAACATTAATGGCTCGCGTAAGGGTATCTTGCTTAACGATACCCAGTGTGCCGTTTGTGATGTTGGTTATATCAGTTCGAATATCACTGATATCACCCGTATTGGTGGCCACACGGCCATCCAGGTTAGCCAGAGCACCACCCACCGTATCCAGGGCAACCGTGGTTCCGGTATTCGTGCCGTCATCCAGCACATAGCTCGGTGCAATCAGGTTACCGTTGGCATCCACGCCTGCACCACCGGCCAATACCGTGGCCAGGTTGGAGGTAGAAGCATACAACTGGGCACCATTGATGGCATCGGTACTACTTGCACTGACCGCACCGGCTTTGACATTGGTAAGGGTTGTCCCACCCACGCCCGCCAGAGTAATGGCGGTCTTGGTAGCATCATCATACTTCACCGCGTTGTCCGCCAGCGTGGCAATGCTCTGGTTGGTTTGATTCAATTGTTTACCAGTTACCGCATCGGTACTGGTGGCAGAGAGCTCGCCATCGGCCAGGCCGGTCAGCTTGCGGACACCGGCCGTGCCCGTAAAGTCAACCGCTGCACCATCCGTTTCGGAACCCACCAGAATATTTTCACCAGCCGCGGTTTGCTTGACGATACCCTGCGTGCCGTTCGTGATATTGGTGATATCGCCTTCAATATTCGTGATGTCGGTTTTAATATCGCTGATGTCACCGGTATTAGTGGCTACACGGCCATCCAGGTTAGCCAGAGCACCACCCACCGTATCCAGGGCAACCGTGGATCCGGTATTCGTGCCGTCATCCAGCACATAGCTCGGCGCAATCAGGTTACCGTTGGCATCCACGCCTGCACCACCAGCCAACACCGTGGCCAGGTTGGAGGTAGAAGCATACAACTGGGCACCATTGATGGCATCGGTACTACTTGCACTGACCGTACCGGCCTTGACATTGGTAAGGGTTGTCCCACCCACGCCCGCCAGAGTAATGGCGGTCTTGGTAGCATCATCATACGTCACCGCGTTGTCCGCCAGCGTGGCAATGCTCTGGTTGGTTTGATTCAATTGTTTACCGGTTACCGCATCGGTACTGGTGGCAGAGAGCTCGCCATCGGCCAGGCCGGTCAGCTTGCGGACACCGGCCGTGCCCGTAAAGTCAACCGCTGCGCCATCCGTTTCGGAACCCACCAGAATATTTTCACCAGCCGCGGTTTGCTTGACGATACCCTGCGTGCCGTTCGTGATATTGGTGATATCGCCTTCAATATTCGTGATGTCGGTTTTAATATCGCTGATGTCACCGGTATTAGTGGCTACACGGCCATCCAGGTTAGCCAGAGCACCACCCACCGTATCCAGGGCAACCGTGGATCCGGTATTCGTGCCGTCATCCAGCACATAGCTCGGCGCAATCAGGTTACCGTTGGCATCCACGCCTGCACCACCGGCCAATACCGTGGCCAGGTTGGAGGTAGAAGCATACAACTGATCACCGGTAATCGCCTCAGTACTGCCAGCGGCTACACTGCCGTTAGCAACTCCAGTCAGTTTGCGGGTTTGAGCCGCAACATTGGCAAAGTTCACCTCTGTACCTGCGCTGTCTTTACCAACTGTAATTGGCGCCAAGTTATCAGCTTGCTGAACCAAACCCAGACCTGTTGAGATGGCTAATTGGTGTAACTGACCACCATTAATGGCATCAGTACTGCCAGCAGCGACTAGACCGTCAGCCACGTTAGTAATTTTTCGCTCATTTCCAACAGAACCTACAGAAACGGTATTGGCGGCTGTGGCAACAGAACCATTACCCAACGCTACCGAATTCGCAGCATTGGCCTGGGCTCCCGCACCAATGGCAACGGAATCTTGACCGGTAGCTTGTGCGGCATTTCCAAGGGCTGTTGCATTTTCATTGGCGGCCAAAGCATCAGCCCCCACCGCAATAGACCCCTCTCCAAATGCTTTTGCCGCTTCACCAAAAGCAATTGCTTTTGATTGGGTGGCTTGAGAAAAATTACCTAATGCAATTGAAGTGAAATCTGCCGCTGATGACACTGCGGCAGCACCGGCGGCATCGGAGCCCAAACCAGTAATTTTATTGCCACCAATGGCTATGCCGGCTGGGTCAGTTAAGTTTAATGAATCGGCGGTAAGATCACATGAATCCGTAGGTCCAACAACTTCACCATTCGCATTCAAAACACCAAGGGTTATGGGATCGCCAGCAGCCGCAGAATTCAGAATATCTGTCAGATTAAGAGTTAGAGGCCCGGGAAGAAGTTGACCTATCAATAAAGCATCCAATATAACGTCAACTGGACCTAATATACCATTTACTGTATCCTCTATCGGCTCATAAATCGGCGTAACCACCTGCCCCACAATATCAGTAACCACACTTCGTGGCAAACTTACGCCTGCACACGCATCAACCAACTGCGCCTGCGCAGACCCCATCGCCCCCAATCCCAAAGCAGCAGACAAAGCTGTCGCGGCCAGTACTTTATTTCCTTTTTTGCACTTGTTTTTTGTATTTTCAGAAACCGCTACATAAGTTCCCGTTTGTTCATTAAAAATGCTTTTGTGAATTCTGTTCATTACCTAAATCCCAGTTTGAATTTATAGACATGCAACCACTCTTTCAGCCATTAATAGCCGCCCTATTATCCTATGATATAAAAAAAAGACAGTGCTTACATTAATTTACCAAGCCAACAAATGACGCACTCACACCAAGAAAAAATTTTTTAATTTAAAATCAAAAGGTTATCATTTATTTTATTTCAAAAGCAAAAAATTAATTCTTAATAAAAAGACACATATTGTCTTTTATAAACAACCTCACCCTTTCAAAGCGTCATTTCTATCAAGCAGAAAAATCGTCATCCACCATGCAAAACCTATTCAGATTCAAGCATTTCACATTAAACCAAGGCTAATTATTACTTCTGCAGGACAGCCACTCATTTACTTTACAAACCCTGTTTAAAGACTTACAGCCAAACCTTACATGCGTCCTAAACAAAAAAAACGAGCAAACAAAAATGCCTGAATTTCATGAAGAAACTCAGGCGTTTTGAATTTGCCAAGTAAACCCTGCTTTCCCGGCAAGGTTTACTCATAGCATGATTACAAATTAATCAACCAGCTTAACTGCACCTTTCATAATGGCAAAGTGACCTGGGAATGAGCAGAAGAAGCTGTAATCGCCATCTGCAGCCAGTTTTTCAACAGGGAAAGTAACGGTAGCAGATTCACCACCACCAATTATTTTGGTATGGGCAACAACACGCTCGTCACCCTCTTTCACATAGTCTTTAGCCAGGCCAGCCGCCACACCTTCGGTAGCAACTGCTTGCATGTCTGCAGTTTTGGTAATTACAACGTTATGGCCCATTGCGGCAGCAGGCAATTTACCTACGTGCTTCAGGTTAACCGTAAAGTCTTTGCATGACTTGCTGATTGAGATTTCTTTTGTATTGTATTGCATTGCATCGTTGGAATCGATATCTACCGCACACTCTGCAGCCAACACGGGGGTTGCAGCAACAGACAGAACAGCAGCTAGCGCCAATTTTTTGAAAGACATATATTTCTCCTGTGAAAAAAACTTCTGTACTTTCGTATCATACGATAAGTTATAAGCACATGAGCAATATTAGACACTATTTTCTTTTAATAGTTGAGTAAAATAGTAAAATTTTTTGACAAAAATCAAGGGAATACCCTAGGTTTTTGTGCATCAGACCTGCGTTGATACTATACTGCTTAGCCTACCCGGGTTACCCCAGCAAAAACAGAAAAGCCCTTGCTTAATTAAAGCAAGGGCTCTGAATTTTTAACCAATTTTAACTAAAACCGATGGTGCTCATGGCGAGACTCGAACTCGCACAGCTTTCGCCACTACCCCCTCAAGATAGCGTGTCTACCAATTCCACCACATGAGCAAAATTATGTTCTGGAAAGCATTAAATTATAACGCATTCCAGAAAAATTTGTTGTTACTGCGTATTTTCTGTTGATTTATCAGCAACAGGAGCCACTTCTGTTGGTGTTTCTACAACAGTTGCCTGTGTAGCAGGTGCTGGCACTGCCTCAGGAGCAGCAGGAGTTGACTGACCAACAGCCGCAGGGACAACAGGCACAGCAGCATTACCCGCAACCGGTGCAGGAGGAATAGCGCCACCACCCAAAGGAGCCACTGGCAAAGCAGGATCCTGCGGCTGATAACCTTCCATCAAGCCACTTCCACTTGATTGGCCACCAACAGAATCTGGTGACGAGTTGCCCAGATAAGCAAGACCTGCCGTGGACGCAAAAAACAAAACGGCTATCCATTTGGTAGCACGCGAGAAAAAGTTGGCCGCACCCGTGGCACCAAATAAACTACCGGCGGAACCACCACCAAAGGAAGAGCCCATATCGGCGCCTTTGCCCTGCTGCAGCAACACGAGCACAATGACGGCAAGCGCAGCAATCACCTGTACTACGGTTAGCAATGGATATAAATATGAAGGCATAAAAGTAAAACTCCAAAAATATTAAGCAGTAGCAATATTCAAAAATTCTTCGGCAACCAGGGCGGCACCACCTACCAGTGCGCCATCGATATCTGCCATGGCAAATAAACTTGCCGCATTGGCAGCCTTAACGCTGCCACCATATAAAATCTGTACGTTACCCGCCCCAAGCGCATTTAACTGGGCACGGATATAGGCATGCACTTCCTGTGCCTGCTCTGGCGAAGCGGTAAGACCGGTACCAATGGCCCAAACAGGCTCATAAGCAATTACCATTTTATTCACTGCCTGCTCACCCAAAGCCAACACTGGCGCCAATTGTGCCTGAATGACACCAAGGGTATTTTGCTGTTCGCGATCTTGCAAAGTTTCGCCCACACAAACTACTGGCGTAATGTTATGTGCCAGCGCTGCCTGTGCCTTTAAAGCCACCTGTTCGCTGGTTTCCCCATGCAGGGCACGGCGTTCTGAGTGACCAACCAGCGTCCATGCACAATTAAAATCATTAAGCATGGCAGCGGAAACCTCACCGGTGAACGCACCAGATGCTTGCAAACTGACATCTTGCGCCCCCCAGGACACAGCACTACCAGCCAAAACCTGCGATACCTGAGCCAGATAAGGAAAAGACGGACAAACAGCAATAGCGCAGTTATTACTTGCGCCCGCGTTTTCCACGCCTTCGCGAATGCCTTTCAAAAGCACCTCGTTGGCAGCCAGGCTACCATTCATTTTCCAGTTTCCAATAACCAGTCGCTGACGCGTTTTTGCTGTTGTCATAGTTAAATCCGGCTAGTAAATATACGGGTTAAATTTAATTAACCTAATATTCTAACCCGTATACACCCGATTTGTCTTTAATTTTCAAAAGTCAAAATAATTTTACCAATCTGTTCACCCGCATCCATCATGGTATGCGCATCCACTACCTTTTCGAAAGGGAATGTGGCATGGATAATCGGCTTGATCTTACCTGCCTCGAGCAATGGCCAGACATGCTTGTGCAAAGACCGGGCAATTTCAGTCTTGAATGCAGGCGAACGTGGACGCAGTGTTGAGCCAGTAATCGTCAGGCGACGGCGCATTAGCTGATTGGTATCTATCGTAGCCTTGCTACCACCCAGCTGGGCAATGATGACAATACGCCCATCATCAGCCAGGCTATTGATATTACGGTTAACATATTCACCGGAAACCATATCCAAAATGACATTAACACCCTTGCCATTGGTAAGGCTTTTGATTTCCTCAACAAAATCCTGGGTTTTATAATTAATGCCCTTATTAGCACCCAATGCTTCTACCGCCTTGACTCGTTCATCACTTCCTACGGTTGCATAAACGGTATTACCAAAAGCGCGCGCCAACTGGATGGCGGTTGTCCCAATACCACTTGCACCGCCGTGCACCAGCAAGGCCTCGTCTTTGGCCAGCGCACCACGATCAAACACGTTAGTCCAGACAGTAAAGTAAGTCTCTGGCAAACCGGCCGCCTCTACATCACTCAAGCCCTTTGGAATTGGCAGACAATTACCAGCAGGTGCAGCACAGTATTCGGCATAGCCACCACCAGGGGTAAGCGCGCACACCCTGTCGCCAATCTTTAGATTGGTACCGGAAACATCACCTTCTACAATAACACCCGCCACTTCCAGGCCTGGCAAATCAGAAGCATCGGCCGGCGGCGGGTAAGAACCCTTACGCTGAAAAACATCCGGACGATTAATGCCTGCTGCGGTTACTTTAATTAAAACCTCACCGGCTTTTAGCACCGGTTTCTCACGCTCTACCAAAGTTAATACTTCCGGCCCACCCGGCTGTGAGATTTCAATTGCTTTCATTGTCTTCTTCCTTTTTTCTAAAATCAGGGTTATCAAGCGCCTTATTTTAGCAGGGTATGAATGACTCAAGTCTTTAGCAAGGTCGCGACTTGACAGATATCCAAATGGACAGGGTTTAACTGAACAAAAAAAGGGGCCAATAATAGCCCCTTTTTGTTTATAGCCTGATTTTACCGATCAAGATTTAGAGGGCAACGCCTTCCAAACGTGGTGCAATCATGTTTTCAGGACGCAAAATATCAGCCAGAACCTGCTCATCAAGCAGACTCTCTTCCTTGACAAGCTCAAGCACTCCCCGTCCGGTTTCCAGCGCTTTTTTAGCAATGCGTGTAGAGTTTGCATAGCCAATAAACGGATTCAAGGCAGTAACCAGGCCAATTGAGTTTTCCGCCAACGCACTGCAATGAGCCGCATTCGCGGTAATACCATCAATACACAGTTCACGGAGCATATCCATGCCACGTGACAACAGGCAAATTGAATCAAACATTTTGTAGGCAATCAATGGCTCCATGACATTCAGCTGCAACTGCCCTGCCTCTGATGCCATGGTAATAGCCACATCATTACCGATAATTTCGAAAGCAATTTGATTGACCGCTTCAGGAATAACCGGATTAACTTTTCCGGGCATGATAGAACTGCCTGGCTGACGGGCAGGCAGATTGATTTCATTAATACCTGTGCGAGGACCACTTGAAAGCAGGCGCAAGTCATTACAGATTTTGGACAATTTAACTGCAGTACGCTTAAGCATGCCTGACAGCAACACAAAGTCACCCATATCATAAGTAGCCGCCAGCAGATCAGAAGACGATTTCATAGGCAGACCACTGATTTCAGCAAGCTTTTTAACCGCCAGCTGCTGGTAGCGGGGATCGGTATTAATGCCCGTACCAATTGCAGTACCACCCAGGTTAACCGCCGTCAACAGGCCGGAAGACACTGAACGCAACAAAGAAAGATCATCGGCCAATGTTGAAGCGAATGCCTTGAATTCCTGACCTAGGGTCATGGGAACCGCATCCTGAAGCTGGGTCCTGCCCATTTTAAGGATACCCTCGAACTCATTTGCCTTAACCACAAAGGATGCAGTGAGTTTATCCAGGCTTGTTAACAACACCTCATGACTGAACAGCAGACCCAACCTGATTGCCGTTGGATAGGTATCATTGGTTGATTGAGACATGTTCACGTCATTATTAGGGTCCAGATACTGATATTCACCCTTGGCGTGATTCATTGACTCAAGGCCAACATTGGCAATCACTTCATTGGCATTCATATTGGTGGAAGTACCTGCACCACCCTGGATCATGTCTACAACGAACTGATCATGAAACTCGCCAGCAATAATTCGTTGACAGGCTTTTTGGATTGCCTCGTATTTTTCCTGACTAAGGTAACCAAGCTCACAATTAGCCCCTGCTGTTGCCTGCTTAACCATGGCAAATGCATTAACAAACTCAGGATAGTGAGATAAAGGAATGCCAGACAACTTGAAATTTTCAATTGCTCTCAGCGTTTGGACACCATAGTAAACATTATTGGGGACTTCTTTAGTTCCCAACAAGTCTTTCTCTATACGGTAGGACTTATTAGTTGACATATTAAAAAAACACAAAAAACGACTCTCGTCGCGTTAATAAAAAAAACGGAAGATGGCCCATACTAACAAATTTGACACTATACGGGCGTCCAAACACAAAAAGTGCCCCTAACGAGCACCTTTTGTGTTTGTTTGCTTACTCACATTTGAGCTCTATACCTGCTCATAAAATAGCAATAAAAAAACCCCGGACCATTACTGAATCCGGGGTTTTGTGTATTGGCGGAAGCTGTGAGATTCGAACTCACGGAGGGCGCAAACCCTCGCCGGTTTTCAAGACCGGTGCATTCAACCGCTCTGCCAAGCTTCCTTTTTCTCTCTGGTGCACTCGGCCGGAATCGAACCGGCACGGGCGCAATGCCCGAGAGATTTTAAGTCTCTTGTGTCTACCTATTTCACCACGAGTGCGACACACTTAAGAAGAAAGAAATATAGCACGGGAATTTAATTTCTGTCTACACAACCGTATTAAAAAAATCTTTTTCAGCAAAATGATGACTTTTTTACAACACAATTAACATTTACCACAGAAAAGCCGCTACAGAACCACTGCAATATCAACGAAAAATACCGGTTTATTTCAATTGGTTCCAAATATGCCAGTTTTTAATTAATACTTTCATTTAAGCGTGTTTGCGAAACAACTTGGAAATGGGCATTGCCTGATAATAAGATTATAGTGCTGTAGAGTTAAGTTTCAGTCCATCAACCTTTACATGAGGTTCAACATGAAAAAAATTATTGCGATAGCGGTCTTGGCTGTTGGCCTTACCGGGTGCGTTATTGATGATGGCTACGGCTATTATGATGATTATTATGGCTCTGGGTACAGTAACGGGTATGGTTATTCCAACACCTATTACAACGTCAACAATTACCGTTATTACGATAATAACCGCCGTCAGTGGGTAACCCGTAGCCATGCCGACCAGAAACGATATTGGGATGATGACAAAAAACACATCAATCGCAACAAAAACGACTCGAACCGGAAGCCCTATCGCTTACGCCCCGATGCAAAACCAATCGGCCCTCCTCGCGAAAAGGTCACAAACTACCCTCAAAACAATCGCCGTGTTGAACGCCCTGAAAACAATCGACGCATCGAACAAAACCAGCATACCATTCGCCGCCCCTCCTTCAACAGGGATGAAAGGCCACATTCAAATCCGTCTTCAGCAAGAGACAGAAGCCATGATTATCGCCGCGAAGCCCAACGCAGAACCAATGACAGTCGCTAATGGTAAAGCATAGAACGCAATTCAAATACTGAAATACCAACAGGAGTAAAGATGAAAAAACTATTACTACCCTTCTTGACAGCTGCCGCCTTAATGATAGGTTCTGCCGCCAATGCACAAATTAACGTGGACATCGGAATAGGTGTGCCAGGTGTCGTCGTGGAAAGGCCACATCGTCATTACGGGCCACCACCAGTGGTTTATGTAGAACGTCCCCGCCATATCCACCCTCGAACTGTTTATTATTTTGATGATCACCCAAGGCGTGGCTACAAACACTACAAAAAACAGAACAAGAGGCATGGGCACCCCCATTACAACCGCTACCGCGGCAGAGACTGATAACCCGGTGTTCAACCAGTCAACACAAGCCTATCAAGCTAACAACCCAACTCATCAGTTTCCGTAAAAAAAACAACAAAAACCTTTTTTGTTGTTTTTTTACATTTTTCATAAAAATCTTATTTCTTGTATTGCAAAAACCAATATTTCTATGTCATAATTCTTTCTTCGGTGCTTAACACAGCATTGAAAACAAGTCGGGGCATAGCGCAGCCTGGTAGCGCATCTGGTTTGGGACCAGAGGGTCGTAGGTTCGAATCCTACTGTCCCGACCATAATTTCCCAAGGAAATAAACAAGCTAGCCGCTTTCAAGTTATTTAGACTGAAGCGGCTTTTTTGTATCCGCATTATTTTTTGCTTCACATAATAATTACGGAACTTTCTAACCCACAAACATTAGCAAACCCAAACTCTCATTTCCGCTTTTTGCAATGCAACCTTTACCGCATTGCCAATGCGCTATTGTTTGCCATATCAAACCGATCAATCAATTACCTCGCCACGAAAACCAGGCCCCTATATTGCAACAACAATAAGAAGCACAACCTTATTAGTTGCATGACCCCCACAACATCATGTGACAAAAATCAAATCACAATAAATTAAACACAATAAATACCCATTATTTTCCTTAAAAGTATATATTTACTTACTAAAGAAATAGAATCAAACAAGATTGAGCCACTATAAAATAGGCATGCGCTTTTCCTTTATAAGAAAAATCAAAAGACAAAAATTTTATTTTTTTTATTTCTTACTTTAAGGATATTAACAATGTTGAATTTAAAGAAAACCATGCTTGCAGCAGGCATTACCATGGGCTTTCTGGGCTTTGCAGCCCAGGCAGAAGAAAGCAAATACCCGGAACGCCCTGTCAATATGGTGATTCCGTTCACAGCCGGAGGCCCTACCGATAACGTGGCACGCTCATTGGCAGAGGCCATGCGTGACCCACTGGGTGAAACGGTTATTGTTGAAAACAAGGCTGGCGCAGGTGGTACCATTGGCACGACTCATGTAGCGCACCAGAAACCTGACGGCTATGATATTTTGCTCATGCACGTTGGTTTTTCAACCGCACCTTCCCTGTATAAAAAACTGGGTTACGATCCAATCAAAAGCTTTGAACCTATTGGCCTGGTTGTTGACGTTCCCATGACGATTATTGCCCGCGAAGATTTCCCGGCCAATAACATGAAAGAACTGGTTGAATATATAAAGGCACATAAAGATGAAGTTACCTTGGCCAATGCCGGTGTTGGCGCAGCCAGCCATCTATGTGGCACCATGCTAATGTCCGCGCTGGATGTAGACCTGCTTACCATTCCTTATAAAGGTGCCGCACCGGCCATGAATGACCTGCTGGGCAAACAGGTAGACTTGCTGTGCGACCAAACCACCAACACCTCCCAGCAAATCCTGGGTAAAAAAGTGAAGGCATTTGCGATTACCAGCGCCAAACGCTCCCCCACCCTCCCGGATCTGCCAACCATGCAGGAAGAAGGCTTCAAAGACTTTGAAGTGGGTATTTGGCATGGACTATGGGCACCAGCCGGCACACCCGAACCGGTTATGCAAAAACTGGAATCTTCACTGGCTACCGCTTTAAAAGATCCTAAATTCAAAGAACGCATGGATAAACTGGGTGCCACCGTACTTGAAAACGATGCCAACCCGGCCGCCCTGAAAGCCAAGGTAGAGCAACAAATTCCGGTATGGGCAGAGCTGTTCAAAAAAGCAGGCGTTGAACCACAATAATCCTGCTGGTCGCTTATGCCTGGCCAACCTTCAAGCATAAGCCCTATAGTTGTCACGTGCGGAAAACCAACCCGTACGTGACAATACATTTCAAACAAGCTCATCGCAAAAAGCAAAGAACAATGATCAACACTACAATTCTCACACCCAATAAACAAAGCAATTTCTGCTAGTCAGTTATTTCTGCACTATTCCTGTTTTTTTCTGCCAGTGAGTCTACCACCCACCGCACTTTCCGCTGCAACTCTTCTAAAGTGCCATCATTCACTATATAAGATGAAAATTTCCCCCACTCATTTGGCAATGGCTCAAACTTGTCAGTTTGTGTATTCAGCACCTCTATCGTGGCATCTGATGGGTCTTTTCCTGCTTGCGCCCTTTTAACAATCCGGTCTTTCAACATTATCTCGGGCGCCTCACAACCAAGCAGCCTGAATGAGACACCCATTTTGTTCGCAAGCTGATGGAAAAAAATACGGTCGGCCTGATGTAAAAACACCGCATCCACCACCACAATAAAGCCGGCACGCAGTAGTGTTTCTGCCAATTCGAGCAAGCGACCATAAACCCGGCGACTGGTTTCTGGTGCATAAAGCGTTGATTTATTCACCATCTGGCTATTTTGTGTGCTTATATTAAACAAGCGTTTTCGCTCAACATCTGAACGCAACCGGATACCCCCTGTCATGTCAGACAACATTTGTGCCACAGTGGACTTGCCCGAACCACTTAATCCATATACCAATACCAAGGCCTGCTGATTGGCGGGATACACAAAACCTTTTGCCAATGACCAGTATTGGCTGAATTTTTCTTTATCGTCTTGCATTAAAGCGATTTTTGCCCTGACCAGCGCCCGATAAGCCGCGTACTCATGCAACAATCGCAGTCCTTCATAATCCCCGCTTTCTTCCAAATACGCATTTAACAAGCGCGCAGCCAGCTCGGGTTGCCGGTTGGCATGCAAATCCATATAGGCAAAAGCCAGATCGTTCATGACGTCAATATTGCTTAAGCTATCATCAAACTCTAGCGCATCAAATGCCATGACCCGGTCTTGCCAAAGTACGATATTCCCCAGGTGCAAATCACCATGACAGGGCCTGAAAAAACCCTCTTGGATTCGCTGGTTTCGCCATGGCAGGTGGCTCTCAAATTTGGCCTTCAAGTCTTGCCTTAACCCCCCCCATTCGACAGCTTCCCGCAGGGTTGGAAAAAATGGATGTGCCTTGATTTCATCAAAACTTTCAAGTAACCAATCAAGCGTATTTTTTTTACTTGCCTCGGCAGCAGGCAAACGCGGTAACGACGCATGAAAACGGGCCAAATGCACGGCCAGTATTTCTACCAGTGAAAAAGTAAGCTTACCCGCACGTGCCAATACGGCAAACTCCTGACTGCTATCAAAACGGCGCATTTTGACCAGCCAATCTATGACCACTTCCTGACCGTTAATATCGGGCGCTTGCACAGTACCGGTTACCGGCAACACGTCCAAGTATAATTCTGGCGCCGTGCGCCGGTTTATAGCCAGTTCTTTCAGGCAAAAATGATGCCGGTTTTCCAACGTGGAAAAATCAAGAAAAGGCAACTTTAATGGCTTTTTAAGCTTGTAGGCATATTCACCCACCAGAATAATGGTTGAAATATGCGTTTGCGTAACCGTGGCCTTTGCACCAGACTGCGCTTCAAGCCTTTGAGACAGGCCTTTTACCATTAACGCGTGTTTATCCAGCAAATCATCTCGTTGCCGTAAATCTGTCATGTCCAGCCATCCGTTCAATAAGTTGCCTTAAAAGACAACAATCTAAGTCCGTTTAAGACCACCAGCAAGCTGGCCCCCATGTCCGCAAAAACGGCCATCCACATGGTACCTGTACCTGCCAGGGTTAGCACCAGAAAAAACAGCTTGATTCCCAGCGCCAAAGCAATATTCTGTACCAGAATCCGATGCGTGGTACGGGATAATTCAATAAATCGCGGTATTTTTCGCAAATCGTCATCCATTAAGGCGACATCGGCTGTTTCAATAGCCGTATCGGTGCCGATTGCCCCCATGGCGAAACCAATATCTGCACGCGCCAAGGCGGGCGCATCGTTAATACCGTCTCCAACCATCCCTACCATGCCGGATTTCTGTAACGCAGCAATGGCATCCAGCTTGTTTTCAGGCATTTGCTGTCCAAGCGCACGATCTATACCTACCTCGCTGGCTATGGTCTGCACGGTTTGTTGATTATCCCCTGACAACATGATGGTTTTAACACCCTGCCGGTGCAGCATCCCGATGGCTTGCCGGCTATCCGGCCTAACGGTATCTGCCACAGCAAAAACCGCCATCACCCAATCCGCACAACGTAACACCACAACGGTTTTACCCTGGCTTTCATAACCCTGAATGGCTTTTGTCTCCAACGCATTAAGCAAGCCTTGATCAAGCGCATGGCGTGGGCTTTCCAGGCTATATTCAATACCGTCGATGACTCCCTGAACACCTTGGCCAGGCAAGGCCAGGAAATTTTCCACCTCATGAAACTGCAAACCGTCTTGTCGGGCAGCCTGTGCTACAGCCATGGATACCGGATGATCAGACAAACTTGCCAGGCTGGCCGCCACTTTTCGTACCCCGGTTTCTTGCAGGCTTACGGTATCCTGATCCTGACTGTTTTCCAAAGACCCGTCAATTTGCTCTTTTTTGCTTATCAACATCATATCGGTTTGCACAGGTTTGCCCTGTGTAATGGTACCGGTTTTGTCAAGGGCAAGCCAACCCAGCTTCCGGCCCTTTTCCAAATAAGCCGCCCCCTTAACCAGTACACCATGCCGGGCTGCAGCCGTTAAGCCACTAACCAGCGTAACCGGTGTTGAAATAACCAGCGCGCAGGGGCAAGCAATCACCAGCAAGACCAGTGCCATGTAGATGGCTTCCAGCCAGGGAGTGCCCCAAACCAGAGGCATGAAAACCGCTACCAGCAAGGCCAGCAGGCAAACCGCAGGCGTGTAATAGCTGGCAAACTGGTCGACGAATCGCTGCAAGGGGGCTTTGCTGGCCTGGGCCTGTTCAACCACATGAATTATGCGGGCCAGGGTACTGTTTTCGGCCAAAGCATCCACCTTGAATTCCAGCAAACCACCTTGGTTAATGGTACCGGCATACAGCTCATCGCCTTGCTGCTTGTCTACCGGCATGCTTTCACCGGTAATAGGCGCCTGATTGACCGTAGAAAAGCCCTTGATAACCGTCCCATCAAGGGGAATCCGTTCACCCGGACGTACCCGGACCATATCCCCTGTTTTTACCTGGCCTACCGGTAATTCCTGCCAGCCATTAGCGGCCTGATAAACCCAGGCGGTTTGCGGAACCATCTGCAGCAAGTTGCCTACCGCATGACGGGCTCGATCCAGAGACCTGGCCTCGAGCAACTCGGCAATGCTAAACAGCACCATTACCATTGCGGCTTCGGGCCATTGACCAATCAACAAAGCACAGCTAACCGCAATAGTCATCAGTGCGTTGATATTTAACTGTAAATTCCGCAAGGCAATAATGCCCTTGCGATAGGTTCCAAAGCCCGATAACGCTACCGCCAATACCGCCAGCAAGGCAGAAAATACCCATGGCCACTCAACCCAATGAATGATCTCCGAAGAAATAGCCAAAACGGCGGCCACTGGCAGTTTCCAACCAAACGACAGCTTGCCTTCCTGCTGACTGTTTTTTAAAACATCAACGTCTATTCCTGCGGTTTGGGGATCAAAACCCAAAGACTTAATCGCTTCCAGAATATCATCCAGGACATGAGGTTGATGCACCACCAGCAATTCGCGCTGCATCAAATTAAAACTCATGGCCATCACCCCTGCCATGTTTTCAAGTCGAGCCCGTATCAGCCGTTCTTCGGTAGGACAATCCATTTGCATGATGCGAATGGGCGTTTGCACCCGATTGCCCACTTTCTGTTGAGGAGACAGATCTCCCATTTCTTTATGACCATGATGAACGTGATCGTGGCCAGAATTGTGTTGTTGGCAGCAGCCTGACATGACTTACTCCATTTATGCTGTGATTCACTTATAATTATTAAACACCCTGTAGTAACTACAAGGTCAAGCACTTTAGGAGCATTTCATGAAAATTGGTGAATTAGCCAGCTTGCTAAACTGCAAAGCGGAAACCATCAGGTATTACGAGAAAGAAGGTTTGCTTCCCAAGCCCGAACGCAATGCCAGCAACTACCGCCATTATGATGATACGCATGTGAAACGCCTGCGCTTTATCCGCAATTGCCGCTCGCTGGATATGACGCATGATGAAATTCGTACGCTTTTGATGGTACAAGATGAAAGCAACAGCAATTGCGCCTGCTTTAACCAGGTATTAGATGAACATCTGGGACATGTCGATGCACGAATTCAGGAACTGGTTTACCTGAAACAGCAGCTGATTGATTTAAGAAATCAATGCGAAACGGCGCAGGCAGTTGAAAACTGTGGCATTTTCAGACAACTTTCCACAATGGAAAGTTGCGAACCACCAACGCGCCATTCACATTTGTAGCCAACTTAACCGAAACGGCCAGTAATGTAATCTTCGGTTTCCTTGCGTTGTGGCTTAACAAAGATTTTCTCTGTTTCACCAAACTCCATCAACTCGCCAAGATACATATAGGCGGTGTAGTCGGAACAACGGGCGGCCTGTTGCATATTGTGGGTCACGATAGCAACGGTATAGTCTTTTTTCAACTCGGTAATCAGTTCTTCGATTTTCACGGTTGAAATAGGATCAAGTGCCGAACAAGGCTCATCCAGCAGCAGGACTTCCGGTTTGATTGCCACTCCACGTGCAATACACAGACGCTGTTGCTGGCCACCAGACAGGCCGTTTCCACTTTGATTCAGCTTGTCTTTCACTTCATTCCATAAGGCCGATTTTGTCAGCGCCCATTCTACCCGCTCGTCCATTTCAGCCTTGCTGAGTTTTTCAAACAACTTCACGCCAAAGGCAATGTTGTCGTAAATACTCATGGGAAAGGGTGTAGGCTTTTGGAAAACCATTCCCACTTTGGCACGGATCAGTGAAATATCGGTGGTAGTTGTGAGCAGGTTTTCACCATCAAGGTTGATTTCCCCCTCTGCCCGCTGACCGGGATACAACTCGAACATGCGGTTGAATGTACGCAACAGGGTGGATTTTCCACATCCTGAAGGACCAATGAAAGCGGTAACCTTATTGCGGGCAATACGCATATTTACATCTTTGATCGCGTGAAAACCACCATAATAAAAATTCAGGTTTTTAACTTCGATCTTTGTCTCATCGACTGGAACCAAATTTTCCATTTCAATTTCCTAGAATCTGTATATCGATAATCTGTTTATTTACGGAACAAACTGCGAGCCACAATGTTCAGGCCCAGTACCAGCAGGGTAATCAGGGTTGCACCTGCCCAGGCCAGCTCGTTCCAGTCTTTAAAGGGACTAGCCGCGTATTGATAAATAACCACCGGCAAGTTGGACATTGGCGCATTCATGTCCCAGCTCATGAACTGGTTGGACAGCGCGGTAAACAGCAAAGGAGCTGTTTCGCCCATAATGCGGGCCACTGCCAGCAAAACACCGGTAATAATGCCTGAACGCGCAGCGCGATAACAGATCATGGTAACAATACGCCACTTGGGGCAACCCAATGCAGCAGCGGCCTCACGCAGGCTGTTTGGCACCAGCATCAGCATGTTGTCGGTGGTGCGCACCACAACCGGAATAACCAGGATGGATAACGCCAGTGCACCGGCCCAACCCGAGTAGTGGCCAACATTGGCGACATACAGTGCGTAAATGAACAAACCGATAATAATGGAAGGAGCCGACAACAAGACATCATTCAGGAACCGGGTGGCCGGTGCCAACCAGCCGCGACTGCCATATTCGGCCAGATAAGTGCCTGCCATGATGCCTATGGGCGTACCAATGATGGTACCCACTGCCGACATGAGCACGGAACCAACAATCGCGTTGGCCAAACCGCCCGCATCACCCGGTCCTGGCGTGATTTCGGTGAACAGGCCAAAGGACAGGGATGCCCCCCCCTTAAGCAGCAAGGTAAGGATGATCCAGAAAAGCCAGAACAAACCGAAAATCAGCGCAATAGAAGACAGCGTCAACATGACTTTATTGACTTTACTACGCTTTCTATACAGCGGATTTTCGTTGTTCAGCAACGACTTTACGGGCACTGATGCGGTAAATGTAGTGTGTGTATTCATTTTTTGTATCCGGTACGCTTAGGATTTCTTGCCTTCACCCTTGGCCGCACGAGCGAGCAACAAGCGGGAAAGTGCCAAAACAATCGTCGTAATCAGGAACAGGATAAGACCCAGTTCGATCAAGGCTGATTTTTGCAAACCACCCGCCTCGTTGAATTCATTCGCAATAGCAGAAGCAATGGAGTTTGCCGGCGCAAAAATACTGTCAGGCAAGCGGAAAGCATTACCAATGACGAAAGTAACTGCCATGGTTTCACCCAGTGCACGCCCCAAACCAAGCATGATGCCACCAATAACACCACTGCGTGTATAAGGCAAGACGACTTTCCACATGACTTCCCAGGTAGAAGCACCCAGGCCATAGGCCGATTCTTTAAGTAGGGTTGGCACCACCTCAAAAACGTCACGCATGACCGAGGCAATATAGGGAATGATCATAATGGATAAAATAAGACCGGCGGTAAACAGGCCAATACCAAAAGGAGGGCCTGAAAAGAAACCGCCAATGACAGGAATATTGCCAAGCACGGCAATCATGCCGGGTTGAATATACTCTTGGAAAATAGGTACGAAAACAAACAAGCCCCACATACCATAAATAATGGAGGGAATAGCAGCCAGCATTTCTACGGCAACACCCAATGGCCTGCGCAACCAGGCCGGGGCCAGTTCGGTCAGGAACATGGCAATGCCAAAAGAAACGGGAACCGCAATAACCAGCGCAATGAACGCGGTTATCACCGTACCTAAAATAGGTACCACAGCACCATATACATCATTGACAGGGTCCCAGTCATTAGTGGCAAAAAATGACATGCCATATGCGGCAATGGTTTCACGGCTTCCATAAACCAGGGAAACCATGATGGCTGCGAGCAAAATAAAGACGAAAAAGGCGAAAAACCTGGCTGTACCTTTGAACAAACCGTCAGCAAGCGCATTGTTACTTGTCGGGTTTGGTGGAAGATCTTTTTTCATGGCTGAATCAGCAGTATTAATATTGGAAGAAACGGAAGGGGTTATTGTAGCGCTCATTCTCGACTCTACTTTTAATTTTGCAAAAAACATGGCGGTTTTTTAAAAACCGCCATGTTTTTCAGACAAGGTTAGCCAATTAATTGAACAACCCGTTGTTTATTTCCAAACCGCTTCACCACTTGTTGTTTTGATTTCAGATGCCCATGCATCACGAACCTGGCTGGTGACCGCTTCTGGCAGAGGCACGTAATCCAGTGCAGCAGCTGTTTTTGCACCGTTTTTAAATGCCCAGTCAAAGAATGACAGCACGGCTTTTGTCTGCTCGGGCTTTCCGGCAACTTTGTGCACCAGAATAAAGGTGGCTGCCGTAACAGGCCATGATTCCGCACCGGGTTCGTTTGTTAACACAACACCCATACCTGGAGCACCTTTCCAGTCAGCGTTGGCAGCAGCGGCTGCGAATGCTTTCTGTTCTGGCTGAACAAATTTGCCATCCTTGTTTTGCAATTGTGTCCAGGACAGATTGTTTTGTTTTGCGTAAGCGTATTCAACATAGCCAACCGAGTTTTTCAATTGACCAACATAAGCGGCAACACCTTCGTTACCTTTACCGCCTTGACCCACAGGCCATTTAACCGCTTTGCCCTCGCCTACTTTTTCTTTCCACTCTGCTGAAACTTTAGACAGGTAGTTAGTCCAGCCAAAAGTGGTACCAGAGCCGTCTGAGCGGTGAACAACAACGATATCTGCGCTTGGCAATTTAATGTCAGCGTTCAGTGCAACGATGGCAGGATCATTCCATTTTTTGATTTTACCCAGGAAAATGTCGGCCAGAACCGCACCTGACAGTTTCAGTTCACCTGGCTTGACACCCTCGATATTAACAACAGGAACAGTACCACCAATAACAGCCGGGAACTGAAGCAGGTTGTTTTCTGTCAGCTTGTCCGCTTTCATTGGATCGTCTGAAGCACCGAAATCAACCGTTTTGGCAATAATTTGCTGTTGACCGCCGCCTGAACCGATTGACTGGTAATTGATTTTGTTACCGGTTTGTGCTGCGTACTCAGATGCCCATTTTGCGTAAATAGGATATGGGAAAGAAGCGCCTGCACCAGTTACTGTGCTAGCGGCCTGTACTGAAAAAGCAGCAGTGCCCAGAGCGACTGCCAATGTAACGCGTTTAAATGCATGCTTCAACATTGTTTTTCCTTTCGAGAAAAGTGGAAATGGATTTTTATACCAATGCCGTCATAGTAAATCGCAAATATGACATGATTGTGACAGTTATTTAATATTTTCGCGCTACTTGTCTAGTTCACAATACCCAAAAACCCTAATTAATCAAGAAATTAAAATAAAGTTGTTAAATTCGTGCCGCCAGGAGAAAACGTAGGCAAATGTCAACAATCTCAAGGCCGGTCAACCTCTGTCCCGGCCTTGCATCCCCAAAGACTGTATTTTGAAAATTTACTTACCCAACAATGTCATTAAATGATTATGCAGATTAAATGGTTGACGACGGTTGCGTATACGCTGATAGTTACCATCCGGCTGTTGCTCCCAGGCCAGTTCATTATCTTTAAGCGCATAAGTAAACGATTCCGCAATAACCCGTTTTTTCAATGCAGGACTTAAAACCGGGAATGCCACCTCGACACGACGGAAAAAGTTTCGTTCCATCCAGTCAGCCGAAGACAGGTAAACCCGCTCCTCGCCATTATCATAAAAATAAAATACCCGGGAATGCTCAAGGAAACGCCCGACAATGGAACGCACGCGAATATTTTCCGACATACCTTTAACACCTGCACGCAAAGCACATACCCCACGCACAATCAAGTCAATTTCCACACCTGCCTGGCTTGCCTCATAAAGGGCCTGAATCACCTGGACATCCATTAATGAGTTCATTTTGGCCATAATGCGGGCTTTTTTACCCTGACGCGCATTTTCAGCTTCATTATTAATGAACTCAAGCATTTTTCCATGAAGCGTAAAAGGAGACTGCAATAACAGCTTCAGCGGACGCCTTGCCCCAAGGCCGGTTAACAAGGAGAAAATCTTGTCCATATCCTCGGTAATTTCACGGTTGGCAGTTAGCATGCCAAAGTCGGTATACAAGCGTGCGGTGCGAGGATGATAGTTACCTGTACCCAAGTGGCCATAACGTACAATGCGCCGGCCTTCCCTGCGTAAAACCAGCGCCATTTTTGCATGGGTTTTATGCCCCACTACACCATACACCACATGCGCCCCAACCTCTTCAAGCTTGGCCGCCCAATTGATGTTGGTTTGCTCATCAAAGCGGGCCATTAACTCTACCACCACGGTTACTTCCTTGCCAGACTTGGCTGCCATGACCAACAAACGCATTAATTCGGAGTCTTCACCGGTACGGTAAATGGTTTGTTTGATGGCAACCACAGCCGGATCAATGGCGGCTGCCGTCAGAAAGTCAAGCACAGGATCAAAGGACTGATAAGGATGATGCAAGAGCAGATCTTCTTTGGCAATCACCGCAAACATGTGCTCGGGATGCTGCTCCAGCTTGTCAAAAGGTGGGGGAATTTTTGCCCTGTAGCCCGGAAACACCAATTCCGTGCCCGCATCTATATCACACAAAGGCATGATACGTGTCAGGTTGACCGAACCCGCTGTACGGTAAGTATCCTTGGCTGTCAGTTTAAATTCTGATTGCAGGAAAACCTCCAGTTCCTTCGGGGTATCATCCGCAATTTCCAATCGGACCGCCGCACCAAAGTTACGTTGGGACAACTCACCCTGCAAGGCCTGCCGCAAATCGGTTACCTCATCCTCATCGACATAAAGATCGCTGTTGCGGGTAACCCGCCACTGATACAGACCCTTAACCTCAAGTCCGGGGAACAGGTCTCCAACAAACATGTGCATCAGGCTGGAAAGCAAGGTATGCCCATATTTTTGCCCACATACCTCTTCAGGAATGTTTAAAAGCCGGGGCAATGCACGCGGTGCCTGGACAATGGCAATCGAGGAATTACGCCCAAAAGCATCAATACCCGACAGGGAAACAATAAAGTTCAGGCTTTTGTTGTAAACCCTGGGAAACGGATGAGAAGGATCAAGCCCGATGGGTGTCAATAAAGGCATCACATCATTCAGGAACACCTCACGCGCCCATGCCAACATGGTTTCCGTATATTCTTGAGGTTTGTATATATAAACCCCTTTTTCACGCAAGGCAGGCAAGATACTTTGGTTCAATAAGGCATATTGCCGCTTGACCAACTCATGGACATCCTCCTGCACCAGATCAAAAGCCTCACTAGGCGTATAGCCATCATCCCCAATTACACGCGGATTGCGCCGTTCCTGCTCTTTAAGGCTAGCAATCCGAATTTCAAAAAACTCATCCAGATTGGAACTGACAATACAAATATATCGCAAGCGCTCAAGCAAAGGAGTACTTTCATTTTCAGCCATCCCCAATACTCGGGCGTTGAACTTGAGCAAAGACAACTCACGGTTCAGCAAATTGGGCCCCGATACTTCTTCTTGATTTTTCTCGATCATTGTTTACCTTGCAAATAGTTTAAATTTTTATTGCTTGCTTATACGCTTTTTAAATTACCATTTAATGACAATATCACTTTTGTCAGTTTATTTTTAGCTATAACATCATCATCGTCTCATTTGCGCACCGCAATCCGTCTCACATTCATACATCAATTCAATAACACTTAAATTTTCCAGCATAGATTCTTTTATACAAAATGCCCCATTTTTTTTACTAAAATAGCGCAACTAAATTCTCAAGACAACAAAGCATGGATCAAGATAACTTATTAGCTGCGGTTGACCTGGGTTCCAACAGTTTTCGGCTTTCCATCGGGCGAGTTGTGCAGCGTGAAGGAATTTCACAAATCTATGCGCAAGACCGGCTTAAAGAAACGGTCCGTCTGGCTGCCGGCCTTGATGAAAACATGATTCTTAGCGAAGAGGCTATTGCAAGGGCCATTGCCGTCCTCGAACGCTTTGGTGACCGGATCGAAAACTTCCCCCCCGATCGTGTTCGTGTTGTAGCAACCAATACCTTTCGGGTTGCACGCAATATCAAAGCGTTTTTGCCGCGCGCCGAAGCGGCATTGGGTTACCCTATTGAAGTCGTGGCTGGCCACGAAGAGGCCCGGTTGGTTTTTTCGGGTGTTGCCCATGAACTGCCACCCTCCAACGAAAAACGACTAGTGATTGATATCGGTGGCGGCTCTACCGAATTCATTATTGGCCAAAATCTTGAAGCCAAACTGATGAAGTCGCTTGTCATGGGTTGCGTCAGCTTTACCAAGGCTTATTTCCCTGAAGGTGTCGTGACTGCCGAGGGCTTTGCCCATGCCGAGATTGCAGCCCGCAAAGAACTGGAAGCCATCTCCAAACAATTCCAGAGAATGGGCTGGAGTGAAGCCTATGGCTCATCCGGCACTGCAAAAGCCCTGGTTGCCACCCTGGAAGAATCCGGTTTCTCTGAAAAAGGCATCACCCTTGATGGGATGCAAAAACTCAAGAAAGTCCTGATTCGCTATGGATCTGCCAAGGCTCCCGAACTGAAAGGCCTGAAAATTGATCGCATGGAAGTCTTGCCCGCTGGGCTGGCCATCATGATGTCGGCCTTCAAAGAACTCAAGATAGAACGCATGCTTCAAGGCGAAGGTGCACTGCGGGTAGGTGTGCTATACGACATGCTTGGCCGCCAGGCTGCAGTAGACAAACGTGATGAATCGGTAAAACAGTTCATCCGGCGCTATCATATTGATGTCAAACAAGCTACTCGCGTGAAGCAACTCTCATTGCAGTTTTTTGACCAATTAAAGCTTGACGACCCCTTGGCGGGTGAGTTGCGCCAAGCCTTGGGCTGGGCCGCTGACTTGCACGAAGTCGGCTTAAGCATTTCACAAAATGCCTATCACAAACACACGGCCTATGTACTGGGCAACGCCGATATGCCCGGGTTTTCCAAAGCCGACCAAAGCATTCTGTCTTTACTTAGTTTGGGCCACCAAGGCAGGCTTGAGAAAATGAATGCGCATACGCCGACAAGAAATCAATGGCTCGCACTGTTATGCCTAAGACTGGCTGCCCTGTTCCTGCGTCGCCGCCAGCAAATCAACCCTGAAATTCTCAGGCTTGAAGTAAATGAAAAAAATATATCCGTCGTTATTTCCAGCAAATGGCTGGCTCAACATCCATTAACGCAATACAGCCTAAAACTGGAAGCGTCTGAATGGAAACACGCCGATGCCAATTTTACCTTCAAGGTTGTACCCGCATAACAGCATAATGGCCTCTCTTACCAACAAGAGAGGCCATTACCTAAAAACCGGGCATTAATCAATGCCAAAATGTTTGCGATAACGCGGGTCCATGCTTTCCATATCAATAATAATAGGAAAATCAGCCGCATTGAAATTGGGATCCCAGGCCGGCTCACCACAAATACGTGCCCCAATTTTAAGATATCCCTTGATAAGCGGAGGAATTTTTACAGCACCGGCAGCATCAAGCTTTTCAAGTGGATACGGATTTAACGGTGTTACCCTTGGCAATTCAGGATGTTTGTCCATTTCAGCCTTAGCTGCACGCCACACCTGGGATGCCTGCACACCACCATCCGCCAGGCTGACACTTGCGCAACCTAACATATACCGATAATTTCTTTGATGCAAAAACTTGGACAATCCTGCCCACAGCAACATAATGGCAGAACCATTACGATAATCGACGTGGGTGCAGGAACGACCGCACTCACACAGCAAATGACGAATACTATCCAGGCTGGAAATATCAAATTCGGATTCCGAATAATAACCTTTGGCCTCAATGGCTTTTTCGGGCGTCATAATACGGTAAGTACCCACAACCTTACTGGTTTTGGCATCACAAACCATCAGGTGGTAACACCATTGATCATAACGATCGATATCTACGCCATCAACCGCCTCAGGAAAGACTGCGTTCATTTCTTTTGTATAAACATCAAAGCGCAATCTTTGTAATTGCTCAAGCTCATCCGGTGTTGTTGCAAGACCCAAAATCAATCCAGGTTCATCCTGATTTGCCGTATCCGCCTCTGTACGCAATAGTTCTTGCATTAGATTATTTCCTACGCAATTATTAACTCTGACATCATACCGATGTCATTTGACAAATACTTTTCACAAACACGATATATGTCATGTTTGTAAAAAGCATTGTACTTTATTTGTTCTTATAGCAAATCATGCCGCAATCAAGACAGATTAACCGCAGCAAGCTGATCAACACAGCGTTTGGCCAAATCGTAAGTTTCGGCCTCAACCATCAGGCGCAGCTTGGGTTCAGTTCCCGAAGCCCTGATCAATACCCGGCCACGGGCACCCAGTTCTTTTTGAACTGCCTCACGGGCAGACTGAAGGCCAGGATGCACTTCCCATTTTACTTCTTTGGACAAGGGAACATTAATCATGACCTGTGGATACATTTTTAGATCTGCGATCCACTCGGACAGTTTTTTACCGCTGCGAACCAGGCCTTTAAGAACTTGCAAACCGGCAATAATACCATCGCCTGTCGTATGATGATCAAGACATAACAAGTGCCCTGAACCCTCACCACCAAATAGCCAACCGTTTTTCTGCATGGCTTCCAGCACATAACGGTCGCCTACTTTGGCACGTTCAAACGGAATACCCAGTGCCTTCATTTGTTTTTCAAAACCGTAATTGGTCATCAATGTACCGGCAACTCCCTTGACGGGTCCTTGAGCAAGGCGCTCAAGAACAATCGCATAAAGCAATTCGTCACCGTTATAAATACGACCATCGGCATCCACCATCTGGATACGGTCAGCATCACCATCAAGGGCAATGCCATAATCCGCACCACGGGCGCTAACCGTAGCAGCCAGTTTTTCGGGATACAGGGCACCCACATCTTTATTAATATTAAAGCCATCAGGATGACAACCAATCGCAATCACTTCAGCGCCCAACTCGCGGAAAACATGCGGGGCAATATTGTAGGCGGCACCATGAGCACCATCCACCACGATTTTCAAGCCTTTCAGGTCCAGTTCATTGGGGAAAGTGCTTTTACAAAACTCGATATAACGACCTGCTGCATCGTCAATCCGCCTTGCCCGGCCAATTTCTTCTGAATGCACGCAACCAACAGGCTCATCAATCGCCCGTTCAATTTCTTCTTCTACCTCATCAGGCAGTTTAGTGCCCTGAGCCGAAAAGAATTTGATGCCATTATCATCATAAGGATTATGTGAAGCACTAATTACCACACCCGCAGTCAAGCGCAAGGCACGTGTTAAATAGGCAACAGCCGGTGTAGGAATGGGTCCGGCCAGATAAACATCAATACCTGCGGCACTAAGACCTGCTTCAAGGGCGGATTCGAGCATATAACCGGAAACACGGGTATCTTTTCCAATCAGGACGATCGGTCGCCCTCCGCCCTGGTGATTTTTGGACAGGACACGCCCTGCAGCGTATCCCAATCGCAAAGCAAAGGAAGCGTTAATCAGCTCCCCACCTACTTCACCACGAACACCATCGGTACCAAAATATTTACGGCTCATTCATTAACTCCAAATTCAACTGCATTCCATACATCAAGTGCGTCACGCGTCTGGACCACATCATGCACCCGGACAACCGCGGCTCCCCGGGCCACCCCGGCCAAAGCCGCCGCAATACTTCCGGACAAACGATCATTTACCGGTTTATGGGTAACAGAGCCAATCATTGTTTTTCGGGAAACGCCTACCAATATGGGCGCCTTCAATTCCTTCAAGGCTGCCATTTCGCGTAATAGCTGAAAATTTTGTGCTGCTGTTTTACCAAAACCAAAACCCGGATCGATCATCATTCTACGAGGATCGATGCCGCTTTGCAGCATTATTTTCATCCTTTCCTGTAAAAATGCGAACACTTCACGAGTAATATTGTTACCGTAATCAGGAGGGTTGACTTGCATGGTTTTAGGTTCACCATGCATATGCATGATGCAAATCCCACAGTTGGGAAATTCATTCACGACCTCAAGGGCACCGGGTTGTCTTAATGCATAAATATCATTAATTAAATCCACCCCTGACTGCAAGGCCGCCTTCATTACTTCCGGCTTGAAAGTATCAATGGATAAAGGCACGCCACAGTGGCGCAAGCCCTCTATCACAGGTATGACCCGGCGCAGCTCTTCCTGAACGCTTACCGGCTCGGAACCGGGGCGCGTTGATTCGCCACCAATATCCAGGATATCCGCACCTTGCTCGACCAGCGTCAAGGCATGATCAATGGCCGCATTGGTTGAAAAATGATGTGAACCGTCCGAAAAAGAATCAGGCGTAATATTCACAATCCCCATAATCAAAGGGCGCTTGAACCCAAGTTCGAAGCGCCCGCAAAGGAATGTACTATTCATTCAGTTAAAAATATTATTATTACACGGCAGTTGCCGGACTATCGCTGTCTTTACCTTTGGGAGCCGTACCAGCAGGTGGCGGCATGCCAGCAGAATCATGCGGAGCATCAGGCTCTTTGGGTGGACGTGGGTCACGACCCTGAATGATGTCTTCGATCTGATCAGCATCAATGGTTTCCCATTCCAGCAAAGCTTTAGCCATCACATGCATTTTATCGCTGTTATCTTCGATAATTTTACGTGCCACAGCATATTGCTCATCGATAATCAAACGAATTTCAGTATCCACCTTCTGCATGGTGGCCTCTGACATATGTGTGGTTTTTGTCACACTCCGTCCAAGGAATACCTCATTTTCATTTTCGGCATAAACCATAGGACCTAAAGAGTCAGTCATGCCATAGCGGGTAACGATATCACGCGCAATGGCAGTTGCCCGTTCAAAGTCGTTGGAAGCACCGGTTGTCATTTGATTCATGAAAACCTCTTCGGCAATACGCCCACCGAACAGGACAGCAATGGTATTAAGCAGTCGTTCCTTGTCCATGCTGTAGCGATCGCCTTCGGGCAACTGCATGGTTACACCCAAAGCACGGCCACGAGGAATAATAGTTACCTTGTGAACCGGATCTGTTTTGGGCAGCATGCGGGCCACAATCGCGTGACCGGACTCATGGTAAGCGGTGTTCATGCGCTCTTCTTCAGGCATGACAATAGAACGGCGCTCGGCTCCCATAATGATCTTGTCTTTGGCTTTTTCAAAGTCGATCATGTCTACAGTACGACCATTACGGCGCGCAGCAAACAAAGCGGCTTCGTTAACCAGGTTGGCCAGATCGGCACCCGAAAAACCGGGTGTTCCGCGGGCCAAAATGGAAGCAACCACGTTGGGGGCCAAAGGCACTTTGCGCATGTGCACGTTAAGGATTTGCTCACGACCGCGAACATCGGGCAGGTTAACCACTACCTGACGGTCAAACCGGCCTGGACGCAACAAGGCAGGATCAAGCACATCAGGACGGTTGGTTGCGGCAATCACAATAACGCTTTGTCCGGATTCGAAGCCGTCCATTTCAACCAGCATCTGGTTAAGGGTTTGTTCGCGTTCATCGTTACCTCCACCAACACCAGCACCACGCTGACGGCCTACCGCATCGATCTCATCGATAAAGATAATGCACGGTGCATGTTTTTTGGCAGTTTCAAACATATCACGGACGCGGGAAGCACCCACACCCACGAACATTTCAACAAAGTCGGAACCTGAAATGGTAAAGAAAGGTACTTTTGCCTCTCCGGCAATGGCCTTAGCCAGCAAAGTCTTACCGGTTCCTGGAGGACCAACCATTAACACACCACGAGGGATACGACCACCCAAACGCTGGAAACGGGAAGGATCACGCAGGAAATCAACCAGTTCCTTGACGTCTTCCTTGGCCTCATCGCAACCAGCCACGTCAGCAAACGTAATGGGATTGCTGCTTTCATCTAGCATGCGGGCACGGGATTTGCCAAAACTGAACGCACCACCCTTGCCACCGCCCTGCATTTGGCGCATGAAAAAGAACCAGACGCCAATAAGCAACAGCATCGGGAACCATGAAATAATGGCACTTAACAGGAACGAAGGCTGCTCGGGTGGTTTGGCGCTAACCTTAACACCGTCACGCACCAGATCCCCAACCATCCAGAGATCTCCTGGGGAGGTTAGCGTATAGGGACGACCAGCACTAGGGGTCACGTAAAGGGTATCACCCTGTATTTCCACACTGGAAATCTTGCCCTGTTTGGAATCAGCCATGAATTGGCTGTAACTGACACCATCATTGGTACGCGCAGGGCCGTCATACTGCTTGAATACAGTAAACAGCACCAAGGCAACAATGGCCCACATGGCGAATTTGGAAAAGGAATTATTCAAAGATCAGCTCTCCCGCATGAAATTTAGAGCTGCAATTTTTATGACTCATAAAAACTACAAAAAAAACTAAGATTGAACCTGATTACATTCTATATCATAGAAATGAAAAAGATTGAACTAGTGTGTATTTCGAATGAATTAAAGTGTATCGAAATACGCCGACACAAAACACATTGGGGCAAACAACGCAATTGCAAGACCCGCTCAATCTCTTACCAGCGGTTTTTTCAGACCACGGGCAACCAGAAAAGTTTCCGATGATTTATCACGCGAGGCTTTAGGTTTGCGTTCAACCACCCTTTTGAAATGCTGCTTGAACATCTCGACGATTTGTGAAAAACCGCTGCCATGAAAAGCCTTGACAACCAATGCCCCATCAGGCTTGAGATGATTAAGGGCAAAATCCATGGCCAGCTCGCAGACATGCTGGATACGCGCCGAATCAGCCGAACTTACGCCCGAAAGATTGGGTGCCATATCAGAAACAACCAGATCAACCTGCTGGTTGCCCACCTGTTCATGCAGGCGATTCAAAACTTCATCTTCACGAAAATCACCTTGAAGAAATTCCACCCCGGCAATCGGTTCCATGGGTAAAATATCAAGTGCAATGACCCGGCCGTCAAGTACCCCGCCTGGTCCAACCAATCTTTCGCGTGCAACTTGCGACCAACTTCCCGGAGCAGAGCCCAAGTCGACTATAATATCTCCTCGACGCATGAGCTTTTCTGAATCCAGGATCTCGATCAGCTTAAATGCAGCACGTGCCCGGTAACCTTTTTGCTGAGCCATTTTCACATATGGATCATTAATGTGCTGATGGATCCACTCTTTTGAGAATTTCTTTTTGGCCATTGCCGTATTTCCTAACTTATGCCTACACTTGAATTAACATCTAAAGAACGCAGCGCCTTACGCTCTGCCGCCCACCCACTGAAACCGGTTGTCCTGATTGGCGATAACGGACTGACCGAAGCAGTTCTGAAAGAAATCGACATCAGCCTGACTGTTCATGGCCTGATCAAAGTCCGCGTCGCAGGAGACGACCGGCAAGCCCGTATTGATATGCTGAATCAAATTTGCGACACACTTTCCTGTGCCAATGTTCACCATTTGGGCAAAACACTTATTTTATATCGTCATGGCTCGGCCAACCGTGCTTTTGAAGAAAACGAAGCAGAACCACAACAGGCCAGCTATCGTAAGCCTTCAGAACCTTACACGCCCAAAAAACTGGCGGCCGCTGGCAAAAGTATTAAAGACAAGCGCCGTAAAACAGCCATCAAGGGCAACGACGCATTGGTCTCAGACAGCCCAAAACCGGCACGCAAACCCTTGGCCAAAGCGTCTGCCAGTCGCCCGGCCCATAATATTCCACGCCGGGCAGGCAGTGCCCTATCCTTACGGGCCGGACGCCGCAGCAGTACAGTACGCCGCGGTTCCCGTTAAGGCCAATATTTTAGCTGGCAAAAACTGCCAGCCACTGTTGGACAGGATTATCCCTGCAAAGGGATAACTTGATTGACATTAGCCAGCCTTCAAGCTGGCTTTTTTGATGCCAGAAAAACAAAAATGCCAGCCTTTTGATAAAGCGTGGCATACAGTTTTATGCAATAACAAGCACAAAACCCTGGAACAACGGTTTGTTTAATTGTATTCGATCTCGATAATTTCGAACTCTTTTTCGCCGGCAGGCACATTAACCATCACCACATCACCCTCTGACTTGCCAATCAGCGCACGGGCAACCGGGCTGGAAACGGAAATCAGGTTTTGGCGAATATCCGCCTCGAGATCACCCACAATCTGATAAGTCACGGTTTCACTGGAGTCCAGATCTTCGATCGTAACCGTTGCACCAAACACAATACGATCATCTACTTCCAACGCAGCCGGGTCAATGATATGAGCATTGGCCAAAGTACCTTCCAGTTCTTTAATACGGCCTTCGATAAATCCCTGACGCTCACGTGCGGCATCATACTCGGCATTTTCGGATAAATCACCCTGGGCGCGTGCCTCAGAGATTGCTTCAATGACATTAGGCCGTTCGATGGTTTTCAAGCGGTGCAATTCTTCTTCTAAGCGCTTTGCACCACGCGCCGTTAATGGAATAGCTGCCATAATTTCACACACTCATAAAAAACTAAACGCCCCGCATTATTTTTAGATAAATACAGAGCGTTACAAATAAACACGCGTCTTTTTGAAAGACAAAAAATTTTCCCCGGTTCACGCTGAACCGGGGAACTGATTACAATTGTGCTTAAATTTGATTAAAATTGCAAGTCATTTAATTAAAAGACTTTTTTATGTCGCCAAAAAGCACGAACATTCATAAAACCGTGCAAATATCAATCAGTGCTTTTCCGGCAATTCAACAAGGCATAAAGCAAAATAGCGCCAAAAGTGGCTGTACCAATCCCGTTAAGCTCAAAAACACCCATAGAAACCTTGAAGTCACCGGCCCCCAAAATCATGGTTACTGCCGCCACGATCAGGTTTTTATTGTCACTGAAATCAACCTGGTTAACCACCCAAATGCGCGCACCGGCAATAACAATAAGACCAAAAACCACTACCGCGACGCCACCCAGCACAGGCGCGGGAATACTATGAATGAGCGCACCGAACTTGGGAGAAAAGCCCAGTAAAATGGCAAACAGTGCCGCCACCACAAATACAATGGTTGAATAAATGCGGGTAACGGCCATCACGCCAATGTTTTCAGCATAAGTCGTCACACCTGTTCCACCCACCGAACCTGAAAGCATCGTGGCAACCCCGTCACCCACAAAAGCACGTCCGAGGTATTTGTCGAGGTCTTGTCCAGTCATGGCACTGACTGCGCGGATATGACCCAGGTTTTCAGCGACCAGAATAACCGCTACGGGTACAATCACTGAAATGGCTGAAAGGTTGAATTGAGGCGCTGACAGGGAAGGCAAACCAAACCAGGCCGCGTTCTGGATGCCAGAAAAATCAATCGGTTGCCCGAGCCCCATCACATTGGCAAATACCCAATACAGGACACTGGCCAGAATCAGCCCAACCAAAATCAGCAGGCGCTGAATAGTCCCTGAAGTAAAGACGGCAATAATACCCACGCATAAAATGGTCATGATTGACATGGCAGCCTCAAAATTACTGCCACTTCCCATCGCACCTTTGGCGGCAATAGGGGCCAGATTCAGGCCAATCACGGCAACAATCGCCCCGGTAACCACAGGCGGCATCAGTTTTTCTATCCACGCCGACCCATTGCCACGAGCGTTCGCATACCAAACAATCAAGCCAATTAAGGTATATACCGCTCCGCAGGCAATAATTGCACCCAAGGCCAGCCCAATATTTGGATTAGGCCCCGAGCCGGCATAACCGGTAACTGCTACTACACCACCAATAAATGCAAAACTGGATCCCAGATAACTGGGTACCCTTCCACCCACAAACAGGAAAAACAACAGGGTACCTATACCCGACATCAAAATAGCCAGGTTGGCATCAAAACCCATTAATAATGGCGCCAGCACTGTTGAACCAAACATGGCAACCACGTGTTGCACACCCATTGCCACGGTTTGCCCGGCGGGCAGGTATTCATCAGGTGCGACGACCTGGCCAGGCTCCAGTTCATCAACCTTGCGCCAGATTGGAAAATAAGATCCAGACATTTCTTTCCCTTTAAATTATTTTGTACAAATGCTGGAACCAAAGTGTACGTCCGGAAGGGCTTTTGTGGCAAGCAAATATAGCAGGAAAACCAGGAAGAACCATCATCAGGCATTCCATCAATCAACCGGATAGTGATATTTATTTGGGCAGTTACAAAAACCCTTGCTAACGGTGCCTCCCACCACCCCAGGGTAAAGTAATACAATGGGGAATTATTGAATTCAACAAGCAAATTGCTTAATACCAACCATGCCACATACCGATATCTGGATTATTCGCCACGGTGAAACCGACTGGAATAGTGAACGCCGTTTACAAGGCTGGAAAGATATTCCACTGAATGACGCGGGTCTTGCACAGGCGGAAAACCTGAGCAAACACCTGAACAACAATTTTTTCCAGGTTATGCCCGATCATGTTTACACCAGCGACCTGCAACGGGCCTACCATACCGCCTTGCCCTTTGCACGCGCCAATCAATTGAACATAAAGACCTTGCCAGGCTTGCGTGAGCGTAATTACGGCATTCTTGAAGGCAAGCACTGGTCTATCCTGAAAGAATACAATGCCACCCGCCAAGAAAACCTGGCACTGGAACTGAGTCAGGAAGAGCATCAAGCAGAATCCCTGCAAACTTTCTACGATCGTATCCAAAACACCCTGCTCGAACTGGCTGGGCTGCACCTGAATGAAACCCTGCTGCTGATTTCCCACGGTGGCGCCATCGACATGATGTGGCGTGTAGCCAATCAACTGGCACCGAATGCACCACGTGAGTTTACCCAGCGCAATACAGCAATTAACCGGCTGCAAATCTCCCATGAAAAGAAATGGTCTGTCATCTCATGGGCCGATGACAGCCATCTTGAAGAACGGCTTAAACAGACAAGCTGATTAATTAAACCTGCGCCCTACCGGCAACGCAAAAGGATGAAGGAGCACAAACATGAGCAAAAAGAAAACCCCAAACCCTGAAAACAAGCCCTGCCCCTGTGGCGGGATTCAGGCAAAAACACCGTTTGGCCAATGTTGCGAACCCTATATATCAGGCAGGGAACTGGCCCCTGATGCCGAGCGCCTGATGCGCTCACGCTATTCTGCCTACGTGCATAGCAATGAACACTACCTGCTTAACACCTGGCATCCAACTACGCGTCCCTCTACCCTGGACCTGCAAGATTCCCCCTCACAATGGCTTGGCCTGACCGTTCACGAGTTTCATGAAATTGATGCCGACCATCAAGAGGTTTCATTCACGGCCAAATACAAAGAAAACGGCAAAGCCTTTAAAATGCATGAAAACAGCCGATTCATTAAAGAAGATGGCAAATGGTTTTATTTTGATGGCGATGTAGTTGAGTAATCAACAAGCTACACCCTGAAATCAGGCATAAACCCAATCACTTTTTATCCCGAAAGGATTTACATGCGCATTTTTATTACCGGAGCCAGTAGCGGGCTTGGCAAAGCCCTGGCAACGGCCTATGCCCAACAAGGAGCCAGCCTGGGACTGGTTGGACGCAATCAACAGGCACTAAAGGAGCTTGCTGCCAGCCTGCCTGGAGAACACCAGGTTTATGCCCTGGATATTTTAGACCGGAATGCCCTGCATAGGGCGGCCCGTGATTTTCTTGAAGCAGGAACGGTTGATATCGTGATTGCCTGTGCCGGCATTAGCATCGGCACGCTTACCGAATATGAGGAAGACTTCGTCCAGTTTCAAAAAGTGATTAACACTAACCTGCTGGCCATGGTAGCAACTTTTGAGCCGTTTATCAAAGCCATGAAAGCACGCGATAGCGGTACCCTGGTAGGCATCAGCAGTGTTGCCGGGGTACGTGGCCTGCCCGGTTCCAGCGCCTATTCAGCGTCTAAGGCAGCCACCACTACCTATCTGGAAAGCCTGCGGGTTGACTTGCACGATACCCGCCTGAAGGTTGTGACCATTGCGCCCGGCTTTATTGATACCCCTATGACACAGCACAACCCTTATAAAATGCCCTTCCTGATGCAGCCCGAGGCTTTTGCGAAGGCTGCCATCAAATACATAGAAAATGGCAACAGCTATACAGTCATCCCATGGCAAATGGGAGTGGTGGCAAAACTGCTTAAATGGGTTCCAAACCCGCTCTATGATTATTTTGCATTCAGGTCGGGCAGAAAACCAAGAAACAACTCGCCCACCTGAGGGACCAACAAAAAAGACTGAATCCGGATGCATGAGCGGTTCAGTCCTTTTTTTTAATCTACATACTACGTTTTACATTTACAAAAATACCCAAAGGCTTGCCCAAAAACTGCTTACAGTTGAGACTGCAAGTAGTTTTCAAGCCCCAGATGTTTAATCAGGCGCAGTTGCTGCTCAAGCCAATGGGCATGATCTTGTTCGGTATCATCAAGCTGCTTTAGCAATAAATCACGTGATACATAATCGCCATGCTGTTCGCACAGCGCCATGCCTTTTTTCAGGTTTTCTCGCACTTCATATTCGGTATTCAGGTCAAACTGAAGCATTTCTGGCACATCTTTACCCACATTGATTTTAGCGGGCACCATTACTGGCTTACCTTCCAGCATCAAAATGCGGCGGATCAGGTCATCAGCATGAGCGGTTTCATCTTCCATCTCGTGACCAATGCGTGCCCCCAATTTGGTATAGCCCCATTCATCGTACATGCGGGAATGGATGAAATATTGATCGCGGGCAGCCAACTCACCAGTGAGCAATTGATTTAAAAAAGCAACTACTTCGTGATGTCCTTTCATGATAATAATTTCCTGTTTTATGAAGGTGTAAATTGATTATAACCAATAAGCAAACTGCCCACTTAAAGTGGGCAGTTTGTTTGAAATACAGACAACAGGCATAAACTGAAACCAGTTTCGCCTGTTATTTGGCAAGATTATGCGGCCTTGATGGAAGCATGCAACGATTGCAGCGAGTATACCTTCATGCCTTGCGAATCACGCAGGTATTGCATACCTTCCACTGCGGCACTGGCACCGGCAATCGTGGTGAAGAACGTAACACGGGCAGCCAACGCCTGAGTACGGATCGTACGGGAATCATGAATTGCGTTACGACGCTCTTCAACCGTATTAATCACCATTGCAATTTCACCGTTTTTAATCATGTCGACAATATGTGGGCGACCTTCAGTAACCTTATTGACGGCCTGTACCGGCAAGCCGGCTTCTTCAAGCGCAGTAGCCGTTCCACGGGTAGCAACCAGCTTGAAGCCCAGATCATTCAGGCCTTTGGCAATTTCAACCGCCTTGGCTTTATCCTGGTCTTTGACACTGATGAAAACGGTACCACTTTCTGGCAGCACAACCCCGGCGGCCAACTGTGACTTGACGAAAGCCTCGCCAAAGGTTTCACCAACCCCCATGACTTCACCGGTAGACTTCATTTCAGGACCAAGAATGGTATCGACACCCGGGAATTTAACAAACGGGAATACCGCTTCTTTTACTGAGTAATAAGAAGGACGTATTTCCTTGCCAATTTGCTGTTCAGCCAGAGTTTTTCCTGCCATTGCACGAGCCGCGATTTTAGCCAGTTGCAGGCCGGTAACCTTGGACACATAAGGAACCGTGCGAGATGCACGTGGATTGACTTCAAGCACGTACACATCGCCATTCTGAATGGCAAACTGTACGTTCATCAAACCTTTGACATTAAGGGCCTTGGCCATCAAGCCGGTTTGGCGCTTGATTTCTTCAATGACTTCGTTGGACAGCGAATACGGCGGCAAGCTGCATGCAGAGTCACCAGAGTGCACCCCTGCCTGCTCAATGTGTTCCATTACGCCACCAATAAACACGGTTTCACCATCGGCCAGACAGTCAACATCGACCTCGGTTGCATTGTTCAGGAAGCGATCCAGCAGCACCGGAGAATCATTGCTGACCTTGACCGCTTCACGCATATAGCGCTCGAGGTCGTTTTGTTCATGCACGATTTCCATAGCGCGGCCACCCAGCACATAGCTTGGACGAACCACTAGCGGGTAACCAATTTCTGCTGCATGGGCAATGGCTTCCGCTTCGGTACGGGCAGTACGGTTTGGCGGCTGGCGCAGGTCCAGTTTTTGCAACAGTTTCTGGAAGCGCTCACGGTCTTCTGCCACGTCGATGGATTCGGGGCTGGTCCCAATGATAGGCACGCCATTAGCCTCAAGGGCACGGGCCAGTTTCAATGGGGTTTGGCCACCATACTGGACAATCATGCCTTCAGGTTTTTCGATATTGACAATTTCCAGGACATCTTCAAGCGTTAAGGGCTCAAAGTACAGTCGATCGGAAGTATCGTAATCGGTAGAAACGGTTTCAGGGTTGCAGTTGATCATGATGGTTTCGTAACCATCTTCACGCAATGCCAAGGAAGCATGCACGCAGCAGTAATCAAACTCGATACCCTGGCCAATACGGTTGGGACCACCACCCAAGACAATGATTTTCTTCTTGTCGGTAGGTTCAGCCTCGCACTCGTCCTCGTAGGTAGAGTACATATACGCGGTTTTGGTGGCGAATTCGGCAGCGCAGGTATCCACCCGTTTATAGACCGGACGCACACCTAGCTGGTGACGCACTTTACGTACTTCAGATTCGGAAACATCCAGCAAGAAAGCCAGGCGACGGTCTGAGAAGCCACGGCGCTTCAGCTGGCGCATGGCGTTTTCATCCAGGTCAGCCAATGTTTTTTGCTCAAGAGCCAGTTCGATTTCAACGATTTCCTGGATTTGATGCAGGAACCAAGGATCAATCTTGGTCAGTGCCTGCACTTCTTCAAGGCTGAAACCCTGGGCAAAGGCATCGCCAACATACCAGATACGCTCTGGGCCGGGTTCAGCCAGCTCAACCTGCAATTTTTCACGATCAAGGGTTTTCTGGTTCAAGCCGTCTACACCCACTTCCAGGCCGCGCAAGGCTTTCTGGAAAGACTCCTGGAAGGTACGGCCCATGGCCATGACTTCACCAACGGATTTCATCTGGGTAGTCAGGTGAGAATCAGCCTGAGGGAATTTTTCAAATGCAAAACGCGGGATCTTGGTAACCACGTAGTCAATGGTGGGCTCAAAAGAAGCTGGCGTTGCACCGCCTGTAATTTCATTTTGCAGCTCATCAAGTGTATAGCCAACCGCAAGGCGGGCTGCCACTTTGGCGATCGGGAAACCGGTTGCCTTGGAAGCCAATGCGGAAGAACGAGACACGCGCGGGTTCATTTCAATAACGATCATGCGGCCGTTATCGGGATTGACTGCAAACTGCACGTTGGAACCACCGGTATCCACGCCAATTTCACGCAACACCGCAATAGAGGCGTTACGCATGATTTGATATTCTTTATCAGTCAAGGTTTGGGCAGGTGCTACCGTGATGGAGTCACCGGTATGTACGCCCATTGGATCCAGGTTCTCGATAGAACAAATGATAATGCAATTGTCCGCCTTATCGCGAACCACTTCCATTTCAAATTCTTTCCAGCCCAGCAGTGATTCTTCAATCAACAACTCTTTGGTAGGAGAGGCTTCAAGGCCGCGACGGCAAATAGTCTCGAACTCTTCAGGGTTATAGGCAATGCCACCACCGCTGCCACCCAATGTAAAGCTGGGGCGAATAACGACCGGGAAACCGGCTGTACCAATTTCAGCGGCAATGTTTTTCTGTACTTCCCAGGCTTCTTCCATGCTGTGAGCCACGCCAGACTTGGCAGACTCAAGACCAATGGACTCCATGGCCTGCTTGAACTTAAGACGGTCTTCCGCCTTTTCAATCGCGTGCTCGTTAGCGCCAATGAGCTCAACATTATGCTTTGCCAATACCCCATTGTGGGCCAAGTCCAGCGCACAGTTAAGGGCGGTTTGACCACCCATGGTTGGCAACAGGGCATCAGGCTTTTCAACTTCAATGATTTTTTCGACACACTGCCAGGTGATAGGCTCGATATAAGTAACATCAGCCGTTTCTGGGTCTGTCATGATGGTGGCCGGATTACTGTTAACCAGGATAGTACGGTAACCTTCTGCCTTCAGGGCTTTACAAGCCTGGGCACCGGAATAGTCAAACTCACATGCCTGACCAATAATGATGGGGCCTGCCCCAATAATAAGAATGCTTTTTATGTCGGTACGCTTGGGCATAATACTCTACTTTTGCTGTGCCATTTGGCTAATGAATTTATCAAACAGGACAATAATGTCATGAGGGCCGGGGCTGGCTTCAGGGTGCCCCTGGAAGCAGAAGGCAGGACGATCGGTAAGCTCGAAGCCCTGCAATGTGCCGTCGAACAGTGAAATATGGGTAACGCGTGTATTAGCTGGCAAGGTTTCTGCATCGACCGCAAAGCCGTGATTTTGGGCGGTAATATATACGTGACCAGTTTGCACGTCTTTGACCGGATGGTTGCCACCATGATGGCCGGTTTTCATTTTCAGGGTTTTGGCACCAATGGCTTGCGCCAAGATTTGATGTCCAAGACAAATGCCAAACAGCGGAATTTTTTTATCGAGGATGGTTTTGATTGCTTCAACGGCATATCCGCAAGCGCTTGGATCGCCGGGACCATTAGCCAGGAAAATGCCATCGGGCTCAAGAGCCAGGACATCGGCCACTGGTGTTGTTGCTGGCACGACTGTCAGACGGCAACCTTTATCTGCCAAAATACGCAGGATGTTTGATTTAACACCAAAATCATATGCAACCACGTGATAGGCGGATTGATCGGGCTGTGTATAGCCTTTGCCCAATTCCCAGATGCCTTCCGACCAGTTTTCAGATTGCTGGCGGCTAACCTGGCTGGCCAGATCTTGCCCTTGCATGCCTTTATAACTACGGGCCAGCTCAATGGCCTTTTCTACATCGTCTCCGACCAGGATACATGCGCCCTGCGCACCTTTTTCACGCAAAAGACGGGTAACTTTACGGGTATCAATTTCTGAAATAGCTACAATGCCATTCTCTTTGAGATAGGCTGGCAGTGACTGAGTGGCACGGAAATTTGAAATACGGCTTGGGCAATTGCGAATAACCAAACCGGCGGCATGCACCTTGGAAGACTCTACATCTTCATTATTAACACCGGTATTGCCAACGTGCGGGTAAGTGAGGCTGACAATTTGCTGGGAATAACTGGGATCGGTCAGGATTTCCTGGTAACCAGTCATTGAGGTGTTGAAAACCAGTTCGGCTACGGTATGACCGTTGGCACCAATGGAGATCCCTTTAAATACAGTTCCATCGGCCAAAGCCAGAATTGCGGTAGGGAATTCTGTATTTTCCCCGAAAATATGTGACGGCAGCGTCATAAAACCCCAAGTTCTAAAATCAATAAGTAAACCTTGTTATTATACCGTTTTATTGATTTTTAATTAGGAATTTTACGATTTTTATGCGAAAAAACCCTGGTTTTTACTACTTTTTTCAGGGTGCCTGCACTTCAAAAGCCAGTGCCTCACCCGAAGCATCCACATTAATTGTGAACTCAAGTTTTTGCTGGTAGAGGTCTTCACCGTACTCGAAGAAAGTGATGCGAATACCGTGAGGCACATTTTTCTTGCTGTAAAGGGTAGGATAAGTATAGCGACTGTTGGGCATGATATCCAGGTCACTTAGCGACTGGCTGAACATGATAGGCACCCAAACTTTGGCATTGGCGGCGTTTTCTATAATCCAGGCCGGGCTTTGGGGAGTACTGGATTTACACTGCACCATGACAAGCGCCTTGCCGGAAACCTTTATATTTACCGTATAAAAATCAAGTGAATCAAAGGTGGAGCTGCGGCACCACTCCAACTGCCCTGGCAAGGGCAAAACCAGCTCGCGCAGGGAAATCCGCGGATGAGACAACAATTCTGATTTTACCGGCATGCGATCGCTTTCCCGGTATACCGCTGTACGATCAAGGTTGGTTTTAGCCCACTCTATCATTCTTGGCAAACGCTCGGTCAGGCAGGCAACCGTCTGGCATAAGGCCAGGCCATTATTACGGGTCTTGATTAAACGACTAATGAGAACCGGACGATCGGTTTGCGCCTGAAGCGCCGCACTGATATAAAACCACTCGAATAGCATGCTTGCCACCTGGGTGTTTTCACACATATTGGCAGGCCATTGCTGTTGGGCTACCCGCAACAAATCAACACCACTTTGTCCAAAGCGGCTTTTTATGACCGATTCGGGGATACAGGGATTAAGGGCAATTTCCTGAAACGCAAACGGCAACCCGACGCCTGCCCTTGACAGGGTGCGATCGAATTGCGCGTATACCGATCCCATGGAAAAGAGCAGGCTAAAATATACAGATAATAGCCCACCCACCTTAAGTAGCATTCACTTACAACCTTATTAATAAAAATAAAATGTACACGACGAGATCATATCAATCTATACACAAATAGACACTATATATCTCTATTCCTGTAAAAATACATTATCCAAAACGTAAAAAAAATTACAAGGCTTCCACATATCCAAAACAATATGTTTTTAGAGGCAAAAGCCTACATTCAACCCATTACCCTGTCAAACCTGAAACATATATACGACATCATATTCATCAAACTTTAATCCTGACACAAATTCAGGCTATATTGTTGTGAGGAACCTAAAGAATAATTTCTCCTGCCCTTGCCATTATAATTTCTATTCTGGATACAAGTATATATGAGTAATCAATTAGATGAACTACGCAAATTCACTACTGTTGTTGCAGACACCGGAGACTTCCAGAGCATGCGTGAGCATCGCCCTACCGATGCCACAACCAACCCTTCACTTATCCTGAAGGCGATTCAAAAAGAAGTATACCGCCCCCTTCTTGAGCAAACCATCCAGGACCATCCCAACGCGAGCACATCCCAAACACTGGACCACCTGCTGGTAAAATTTGGCAAACAAATACTGGATATCGTTCCTGGCCGGGTTTCTACCGAAGTGGATGCCCGACTCTCATTTGATACCGATGCTACCATTCAGCGTGCCCGGCACCTTATTGGCCTTTACGAAAAAGAGGGCATTTCACGTGATCGCATTCTTATCAAGATTGCCTCTACCTGGGAAGGCATCAATGCAGCAAGGATTCTACAAAAGGAAGGCATCAAATGCAATATGACGCTGCTATTCTCAATGGCCCAGGCGATTGCCTGCGCAGATGCCCAAGTACAGTTGATTTCACCCTTTGTAGGCCGGATTTACGACTGGTACAAAAAAAATGCCGGCAACGAATGGGTAGAAGCAGATAACGCCGGTGTCAATGATCCGGGGGTCAAATCAGTTACCCGTATTTTCAATTATTTCAAGAAATACGATATCAAAACTGAAATCATGGGCGCAAGCTTTCGCAACAAGGGGCAAATTATTGCCCTTGCCGGCTGCGACCTGCTAACCATCAGCCCCGAATTACTGGCAAGCCTGGCTGAAAACACCGAAACGGTACAGCCTGTGCTAAACGCAGAAGAGTCAGGCAAGCTGGACATTGAACCCATCGTAGCCAATGAACCTTCATTTCGCTTCATGCTAAATGAAGATGCCATGGGCACCGAAAAACTGGCAGAAGGCATTCGTGCCTTCGTGGCCGATTCCATAAAGCTTGACCGCATTATTGAACAAGCCCGCGCCTAAGGCATTATTATTGAATTAAAGCGCGTCTTGATTTGCCCGGGCACAAATTCAGGAGCTTCGCCGCTCCATGAATGCCCAGGCAATGGTGCCGGCATCTACGTACTCAAGTTCGCTGCCGGTAGGGATGCCCCTGGCAATTCTTGATACTTTCAGTCCCCTGCCTTTAAGGATCTCAGCCAGGTAATGGGCGGTTGTTTCACCCTCGGCCGTAAAATTGGTAGCCAGAATTACCTCTTGTACCTTGCCATCGCCAACGCGCTCCAGCAATTTATCAAAACCCAGGTCATCAGGCCCGACCCCCTCAAGGGGTTTTAAACTGCCCATCAGGACAAAATACAAGCCCCGATAGCCATGACTGGCCTCTATCATATTCTGGTCTGCGGGAGTTTCCACTATGCAAAGCAAGCTCTCGTCCCGTTTGGGATTAAGACAGGTTTCACATATTTCATCTTGGGAAAAAGAGTGGCACCGTTTGCAATGCCCCAGATGATTGACTGCATGCAACAGGGCGAGCGATAGCTGCTGCGCCCCTTTACGATCATGTTGCAACAAATGATAAGCCATGCGCCGGGCACTTCTTACACCCACACCGGGTAATCTGCGCAAGGCATCTACCAGCGCAGATAACGGCTCCGGCTCGGGCAAATGATCACGCATCAGAATGGAAACTTCATTCCCGGTGGCAATGGCATGCCAGCCGTTACGGAAGACATTTTTTCCTGGGCCGTGTTTTCGGCCTTACGCAAGGCGTCATTAAAAGCGGCAGCCACCAAATCTTCCAGCATGTCTTTCTCATCTTCCAACAGGGAAGGATCAATAACCACACGTTTTACATCATTGCGGCAAGTCATGGTTACCTTGACCAGGCCACCACCAGAAGAACCCTCAACCGTAATGTCAGCCAGAGATTCCTGGGCTTTTTTCATGTTTTCTTGCATTTGCTGGGCTTGCTTCATCAAGCCTGCCAATTGATTTTTCATCATAATGGATGATTTCCTGATTCATTGATTAATAGGATTAGCCCGTATTTTAGTAGATTAATACGTAAAATTCATGGTGATCAGCAGGGTTTGATACTTTCAGGAATGACCTTGGCATCAAACTCTTCAATCAGGGCATTAATGAACTCGCTTTCATGCACTGCCCGCTCTGCCTTTTCCTGACGGGCAGCCTGCTCGGCACGAATCGACGCGTAAGCGGTTTCCTCGACATTTTCAGCATATTCGAAAGAGACTTTTACCACTTGCCTGAAATATTCGGTAAGCACTGTATTCAGTTTTGCTTTAGCACCCAACTCGTTAGTATTTTTAACCGGGATTCGCAAATGAATTTCATTATCTTCAACACCCAGCCATTCGCTTTGTTTGGCAAATTCAGCCGCTACGCCACTTAAGGGCAGTTTTTGCGACAAAACCGTCCAGTCATGCGGTGTCATTTGCTGCAGGCTATGCCCAGACAAAGAATCCTGATGGCTGGGCACCCATGAAACATCCTCTTCCACCACAGGGAAAGACGCTATTTCAGGGTCTGACAGATCCATGTCCAGACCAGAAGGTACTGCCTGTTCAAAACGCGCTTCATCATCGGGTTCGGAAGCAGCCAGCATTTCCCAATCAGCAGGAATATCTTCCCAGGCGGGAATAAAATCGTCAGTCGTTTTTTTTTCAGCCCCCCTCACATCATCATTGCCAACAACCGTAGTGTCGGCAACAGGTCCGGCAGAAACCGGTGATGCTTCTTTATTGGTTGTGCCCGAAGTTGCCGGCTCACCATCAGAAGAGGCAATTACTTCATCAACCTTAACCTCTGGCAGACTGGCGGCAGGACTGGAATCGGTGCATGTTGCTGACTCAATCCCTGCTGACGTTTGGGTTTGCGCACCTGAAGCCGGGGCAGAAATAGCGACGGCTGGTGAAGCAGGCACATTATTGTTGCCTTGCGGGGCAACGGGCGCTGAAGTTAGCGGTTTTGTAACCGGCGTATCTGGCAAAGCCGCCATGTCTACCGTACTGACCAAAGAAAGCATTCTTAAACCGGTCATGACGAAGCCGGCATACTCATCGGGCGCCAGGGACAGCTCGTTACGGCCATGCACGGCAATACTGTAAAACAACTGCAGAGTATCCGGGTGAAACGCCCTGGCCAATGACTGCATATCTTCATGCAAAGGATCATCAGCCATGAGGGTGCCCGGCAAACGCTGCTCTATCGCTATACGCGAGAGCAAGACCGACAAATCTGCCAGCGCACCTGAATAAGAAAAACCGCGCATCGACAACTCGTTGGCAGTATCCATAACACCCTGTGCCGAACCCTGCAGCAAGGCCTGCAGAAAACGAACCAAATATTTCTGGTCGATGGTGCCCAGCATTTCACGGACTGCGGCATCGGTAATGTTGGAGGAACTGTAAGCAATTGCCTGGTCAGTCAGTGACAGGGCATCACGCATGGAGCCTGACGCTGCCTGGGCAATAAGGCGCAAGCCGCCCAGATCGAAACGGACATCTTCCTGTACAAGCACATTCTGCAAGTGGCCCACAATTGCCTCTGGGGGCATTTGCTTCAGGTTAAATTGCAGGCAACGGGACAATACCGTGACGGGAATTTTTTGCGGATCAGTGGTTGCAAGAATGAACTTGACATGTGGCGGCGGCTCTTCAAGCGTTTTCAGCATGGCGTTAAACGCATGCCCTGTTAGCATGTGGACTTCGTCGATCATGTAAATCTTGAAACGTCCCGCACTAGGCGCGTAAACAGCCTGCTCAAGCAGCTGCGTCATTTCTTCAACACGGCGGTTGGAGGCAGCATCAAACTCGAGATAATCAACAAAGCGGCCTTCGTCTATTTCAACGCAGGCACGACACTGGCCGCAAGGCGTTGCGGTAATGCCGGTTTCACAATTAAGGGACTTTGCCAAAATACGCGACAGGGTGGTTTTACCAACCCCACGGGTGCCTGTAAACAGCCAGGCATGATGCAGTCGCTGGGTATTCAGGGCATTGCTTAATGCCCTTACCACGTGCTCTTGGCCGACAAGGGTTTCAAAAGATCGGGGACGCCACTTACGGGCAAGAACAAGGTAGCTCATGGAATGATTGTAGCCCAGAAATGCAAACGTCACCCTGAAGGTGACGGCTGTTTTACTGAATTTTTATAGATATGAGGGGTGAGCCTTACTTCGGCACTGAATCTAAACGGTTATGGCTGCTTCGTTCCCGACCTGACCAGTTTCGCCGCCGACCCATGCGAAGGGGCCCACCGCAAGCATTGTAACAGCTTTCCGGATTATTACAATATAAAAATGCAAATTACCCCAAGCTTGATGAAAGTTTAACGCCAGCGATAACCCACACCAACGCCCGCACCCACATCACCACCCGACGAGCCAATCACGGAACCATTGAGTAACCACTTGCCATTATCGGTTGCGGCAGATACGCCTACAGCATAACCGGACTCACCCGACCAGGTACCACCACCCACACCAACCACTTTTTCACCTGGCAAAACCGCCTGTGGCAAATTGGCTGCAGCAATAGCGGCAGCCGTGCCTTCATCGGCCTTGCGTTCGGTTTTACGTATTTTGCGATTCACCTCATTGTACATTTCCGTGGCTTGACCCAGGTTAACAGCGTCTGTGGGCCGGCTTCCGGCAGCCACACCAGAAACCACGCGGGGACCTTCCTGACCTGCCATGGAGATTTCCTTGCCAGTGGCCTGGCTTCCTACAGATACTATTCCGGTTTCATTGCTTTGGGTTACCGCTACAGGTGTAGAGTCAGGTACAGCCTCATAAACCGCTTGCATGGCAGCCATGATGGGACTGACCGCTTGGGCCATTACGGGAAAACTGTTAAAAACTGCCACAGCTGTCACGCCACACACTATCCAATTGCGCAACACCGTGCTTTTGTTTTTTTCTGACACTGTTGTTTTACATGCTGCATGAATAAGCGGATTCATTGGTTCTCCAAAACTTTAAACGTAATACACAAAATTAATAGGTAAGCATTATTCCCTTTTTTTAAAAAAATGTTTTATATAAATCCACAAACTAACAACTTATTACATGATTGTTATTAAACCACCTATGCCGGAAACCATTTATAACGCCAACCAACGATTGGCATCCAATGCATAGATCACGGCCCTGGCCGAACGTCCATCCAGCGCCGTCAGACGCTCACAATAAGCCTGCAACTGCTCGCGGTAAGTTTGACGCAAGCGATTATCAAACTCTTCTTCAGATTCATGTGCATGCTTTTGTGCCGTTTTATAATCAACCACCAGCCAGCCATCCGGCTCTGAAACCGCTACATCCACGATCAACACTTTGCCCCATGCGTCCACCAGCTCCCATTCCTGACGGGCACCAGGATGACGCAGCAGCCATTGCCCTTTGTCATTGGCCAGGAAATTCAGCAGTAAAGACTGCACCCGTGCAGCCGCCTCGCGTGCCTGTCCGGGACGCAATCCTTCCTGTAACAACTGGCGCACAATAATATTTTCCGATGCCTGTATCCGCGCCGGAGTCCAGCCATGCAGTTGATCCTGCCCCATCCGGGCCAGCCAGGCATGCACCACGGTACCGATATGCACCTCATAACGCTCTTCAAAATGCCAGGGGCCTGACTCTTGGAACGCCGCTCCTACAGATTGATGGCGTTCATCTGTTTGCGAATGCAGGGCCTGCATCAGGGCATCCGTAAATCGGATCAAAGGCGGACCCACCACTTCATACAGACTGTCCTCATGATCCTGCCCCATTCCGGCATTACCTGCCCCCAAAGTGGGCGGATACGGGGGCTTGACCGTAAAGAAAGTGTCCATTAAAGGCTGCAACCGGGAAAACAGGGTGCTGGATGGCACATTGACCACCGCCCCCTCCTTGACTGGCAACGTCGCAACCAAATGCAGCCGTTGGCATGCCCGTGTTGCGGCAACGTATAACAGACGGTCCAGCTCATAATTGGTGCGCTTTTTCTCCCGCTCGGCCAAATAGACAGAAATAGGATCTTTTTCCTGTGACGCCCGGGGCTTGATAGGTCCAAGCAACAAGTGCCCCTCGGACTGCTCAAACCTTAACAAGGGATCGGCGTTATTGCGAGGTATCCGGTGCAACCCGTACAAGATGACTTCCTGAAACTCCAGGCCCTTGGATTTATGCATCGTCATAATGGTCACGGCATTCGGTTCATGAGAAGAAGCGGCATAAAGGCGCTCAAGCTCACGATCAAGATCAGAGGGATTCAAACCACCGTAAGGCGCGATCTTATCCAGCAGGCGCAATACCGTCTGCACATCAGCGTATTCACTTTCATGGGCATAAAAAACAAACCCGCCCAAGGCACGCCAGACAGACTCCACATGAGCAGAAAAGGTAATCGCCTCTTGCTCAAAGGGGCGCTCCAGCAGGGCTCGGGCAACCGGCAAAACACGGGCCAGTTCAGCAGGAGACAAATTTCGCGCCCCTGCAATGGGCTGCCCAGAAGTGGAAGCGAGGCTGTCCAGAAGCTGCGCCAATAACTGAGGCACCGGTGTTTTCTGCTGCTCCCCAAACAAGGTATCCAGGCTGGCCAGGGTCAGGCCACACAAGGGCGAGCGCAACAAGGAAAGCCAAGCCACACGGTCAGCCGGGTGCGACAGGGCGCGAATCAGCTGCACCAGGTCTATGACTACCTGGCGGTCTTTCAGCGGCTGAAAATCCACGGCCCGCACAGGAATGCCTTCCATGGTCAGTCGGTGCATCAACTCATTAAGATGTGTTCGCGCCCGCACCAGGATGGCCACCGGATCTTTTTTGCCGGCATGGGTTTCAAGTGCCGACCTGACCAAGCCAATCACACGGTCTTGTGCCGCCGACTCTGCCATTGCCTGGGTAATGGCAATAGCAGACGGTTCCTCATCCGGGGCAGCGCCCTGTGGCAGGGCATCCTGGCTTAGCCATTGCGCGGGTATATCGCTGCCATAATAAAATGGATGCATCAACACCGCCGGCGTCATGCCAGCCTCATTAAAGGCCACCGATGGCGTATATTTGATGGCCCCCAGCGCCGGGTTGTCTTTGGGCGGAAATACCTTGGCAAAGGTTTGGTTCACCCAATCAACCACCCCCTCGCGTGAACGGAAATTTTCACTTAACTTTAGTACTTGCAACGGCAAGTCATTAATACTTTCCTCGGCCACTTTCAAAAACAGCCCCACTTCAGCCTTCCTGAAACGGTAAATCGACTGCATCGGATCGCCCACCAGAAACAAGGTGCGATCTTCATTGGCCAGCCAGCCTGAGGTCAGCTTGCTAATCAGGTCAATCTGTACCTGGCTGGTATCCTGGAATTCATCAATCAAAATATGCTTGATCACGGCATCCAGCGAAAGCAGCAGCTCGGCCGGGTCTTCGGCCGACCCCAAGGCCTGCCCTGCCCGCCAGGCAATTTCAATAAAGTCCACTTCCCCTTCACTGGCAAAAACCTGTTCAAGCTGATGTGCTGCCAATCGAAGGCATTCAAGCAGATTGCCAATAATCTGCATTTGCCGCGGCGTCATCAACACATCAGGCAACTTTGTTACATCATGCAAGGCCTGTGCCCATGCCTCCGAACTGAGGCGTTGTGACTCCAGCCAGGTTTGCATGTCATCCTTGTGGGCACTCTTGGGAGGAAAACCTTCATTTTTGGTCAGTCGACTGCGCAAGTCTCCCTTGGCGGTCAACAACAGGCGGGCCAGGGCCTTCCAACGGGCAATATCGGTAAAGTATGGCGACAAGGGCTCACCATCCCAATCCAGCAATGGATAGTCATCCTCGTGAGCGGAAGCCGGATCTGCCAAACTAGCAGCCGCTGCCCTGGCAATCGGGGCCAGGCTGGCCGCCCAACCTAGCGGCATAAGCGCGCTGACCCTGGCAATATCATCATCCATGGCCAGCGCCAGGGACTCCATCACTGCCTGCATGGCACCGGCAGGATCATTCACCACTTGCAGCCACTGATCCCTGAACCCCAACATATCTACCAGCAACTCTTCGGCAGGCTGCAAATCAACATCCAGATGTGCCACCAATGCCTGCACGCATTCCGTGCTGTCAATCAGGGCAAGAGTCTGGCGGGCAGCCTTGCCATACAAGGCACGGGCGTCTTCAGCCACTGCCGGCATGCCCCCCATGCCCGACAACCAAGGCATGGAGCGCACCAGTGAAGCACAAAAAGAATCGATGGTTTTTATGCTGAGGCGTGCAGGGTGCGCCAGCAGGTTCCAGCCCTTTTCCTGGTCACGCCGCAAGGCGGCCCGGGCCAGTTCCCAGCTTTTTTTCTGGTGCGCCGTTTCGGGCGCCTCTTCCTGCAAACCCAGGGCCAGTTTTTTCAAGACCCGGGCATGCATTTCAGAGGCGGCCTTGCGGGTAAAAGTAATGGCCAGAATTTCCTCGGGACGGTTAACCGTGGCCAGCAGGGCCAGAATCCGGTCTGTCAGCAACTCTGTCTTGCCCGAACCGGCCGGAGCCTGGATCAGGAACGATTGGCCGGGCTCAATCGCTTTGGCACGGGCCAGATAATCACTGGGTAACCGTTCTCCCGAAACACTAAGCGGGTGCACCTGAGCATGTAATGATTGGCCTGCTGTCATTGTTTCACTCATCTTCACTTTCCTGCGCCAGTCTTAAAAAAGGTTTTACATCACAATATTGCAAATCACTTTCCCGCCAGGCCCGGTTAAACGCCTTGCCGGCAGAGAAGTCATCAGCCAGTTGTTCCATTACGGTTTGCCAGCGTTGCAACAATGCTTCCCAAGACATGGCCGGCTCCCAGCTGCTGCGGTCATCCAGCCCATCAATGCCCAAATCTTCATTGGCAATCCCCTTGATCTCGATCTGGCGGGCATTCAAGCGGGCAAACAACAAGCCTGCCACCGGATTGCCCTTGCCAGAACCCATGACCGAGGCATAAAAAGGCAATTGCAAATTCACGGGGGTCTGACGTGACCAGTCTTGCCTGAATGAAGGGGTGCTGCCTGATTTATAATCGATAATTACCTGCTCGCCATCCGCCAAGGTATCAACCCGGTCCATGCGTAATGAAAGGTTTACTTGCGCACGCTGCCACTTCACATCCTGCTCCAATTGCTGCACGGCAAATGGCTCACGCTTGAGCTCGAGCAACAGAAAATCCATGACCATCCGGCGGGCGCGCTCTTTTTCCATTTGCACCACGGCAGCATAATCATGCTTGAGCTCCTGTTCGGCTGCCAGCTCCACGCATTCACTGACAAAAGCCTCAAGGGAACCGTCTTCATGTTTTTCAGCCAACCGCTCCCAGTCCTTTAGCATGCCCCACACCAGCTCCATGACTTTGTGCAGGAAAATGCCCCGCACCCGCTGGCTGACCGCCTGCGGATAATCTTCCAGCTCACGCGCCCCCAAACGGTAACGGGCAAAGGCCCACAAGGGATTACGTGCCTGTGTTTCCAGCACATCCATGCCACCGCTCACCGGGCGGTGGCCCGAGAGCGCAGGCGCCTGGTTATCGGTCAACTCCTCAACCTCTCGCTTGATTACCTGCATATTTGTGATATTGGCAAATAAACTTTCAGTTTCAAAAAATGAAATATCTTCCAATAATGAAGAAGCCCTGAGCTCTTTTTCACCGTCCATCAGGGGCCAACTTAGACTGACCTGCGGGGCACATTGCAGCAATGCCTGAAACATTTCATCGGCCCAGGATTTTTCACGCTCAGGGGTAGCACGGGGTGCGTTAACCCGGCGCAGCGCAGTAACCGGCAAAAAGGGGTTGGGACTTGGGCTGGCGGGCAACACCTCGTCGGTCAAGCCCAAGATCCAGACGGCATCCCAACGACCACCTTCGGCTTCAAGAAAGCCCAGGACATCAAGCCGGGCCTGTTTGTCCCTTTGTGGCTGAAAAGCCGATTGCCGGGCCAGCCGCTGCAACAAGGCGCTGGCACCCAAGCCATCAAGCAGCCCGCCTACCTCGTATAAGGCAGAAAAACGGACCAGCAGGTTTTCAAAAGCCTGGCACACCTGGAAATTGGCACTGCTTAATGTTCCCGGACCGGGAAACCCCAACCCAAACAGACACTCACGAATACGCTGCGCCCATTGATCGGTCGTGGTCCGACTGTATTTTTCCTGAAACGGCAGACACCAGCGCTGATAAATCTCTTTAAAATTGAAAGAAAGATCACTGCCAAGCTGGTCAAACAAAGACAAAACATCCGTCTCTGCAAGAGTGATCTCTTCTTTCTGGCGCAATTTGGCATCGTACTGTGCCATGGTGGCCAATGCTGGTGGTGTGGCTGAACAATGTCCGGCCAGCAGTGCCGCTCCCAGTACTTTTACCTCACATTGCTTGCGGCTGCCAAGCTGGGCCAACAGCCTGAGCCATGCAAACGCCGCCCGTACCGGTGCCCATTCTGTTAAAGGACGACCAACCGCCACGTTCCAGGCCAACCCATGACGCCCCAGGTTCTGTGCCAGCAAACGCCTGGCCAGCGGCGCTTTTTCTTCCAGATCCGGGGCCACAATGGCATAAGTGCCCCGCGGATTTTCCATCAGGGATTGCCGGGCCCACGCGATGGCCGTTTCCCATTCGGCAGCGCTATCCCCCAACGCTGTCTTGCGAACTTCGGTGGCGCTTGCCACCTGTTCTGCCAATACGGCCAGATCTGAACCATTACTCTGGCAGGCAAGCAACAAGCGTCCCAAGCGCGGGGAGCATTCTGTAAACCCAAGCAATACAATCTGCTGCGGCAAATTCAACGGCTCCCGGTTTTCCAGTGCCTGAAGCAGGTTTTCCTGCATCAGGCCGTCATCTTCGGCATCCATTTGCGACAAGCGATGCAGATAAGCGTGTTGCCATTGCCGGAATCGCTCATACTCTTGCGTAATTTCATCATCCTTGACCTGAATATGCCAGTCTGCACACAGATGATGGGCATCGGAAGCCATTTTTGCGGTTTGCTGCAAATCAAGTAAACGCCCCGCCCCCTCTTCCTTTTCTATCACCGACTCCCACACCAGCTGCTCGGCAAAGCGGTCTAGTGCAATGGCCGGCACGTGCCCCTGGGCACTGAACAAACGGGCATCATGCATGGCACGAACCCATCGGCCCAACGGCATGATCAAGGGCAACTCAAGAATGCTTGCCGAAGAACCCATGTGTTGAACCAGCAATTGCTTAAGGCGCAACGCCTGCCGGTTATTGACCGTCAACACCAGCTTGTAGCGGGCATCCCCTGCAACAAGCTCTTCAATGGACAAGTCTGGTAAAGAGGAAATCATAAATTCAGGTGAAGTGGCAGTCATAAATACCCATTCAAGGTAAACATCATCAGGCAGTACCAATGATACTTGATTAAACGTAACTTATCTTAACCTGCCAGGCAGCATTAGCGCGCTTTAAACACATCACTTGCCTTCTTATATGCAAAATTAACTTGATAATAATAATCATTATCATTATCATTCATATCTTTTAAAAAAGATGTAATAAAAGATGCAAAAAATTTCAAAAAAAAAATACTGGAAAAATTTCACGCTGCTGTCTGTTACCGGATGTGCCGTGGTAAATATTGCGATGGCTCAAAAAAACCACATCGTTGAGCTTGAGCAAATCCGCGCCATACCGGAAAGTCGCCCCGATGTACAAACATTAAGCAAAGAAGACATCCAGAAAAAACCTACCCGCAACGGCACCATTACAGACCTCCTGAGAAGCAATACGAATGTCGTGTTTTCTGATACGGCAGACAGTGCCTCAGGAGCAGGAGAGATTGCGCCAGACCGCGTTTCATTCCATGGAGAAAAGTTCTACAACAATAATTTCATGCTGGATGGCATGTCAAACAATGACATCATGAACCCGGGCGGCAATGCTTATGACATCACCAACAGTGTCAACGAGGCTAATCCGCAAACCTTGCGAATCGTACCAGGACACCCTGAAAGTTTTCATGTCAATGCCAACCTGCTTGAAGAGCTGAATGTTTATGACAGCAACGTTCCTGCCAAATACGGTGATTTCACCGGTGGTGTTGTAGAGGCAAAACTGAAAGACCCCGATACCCAAAAATCCTCCGGCAGCATCGGTTTTCGCACCACTCGTTCAGACTGGACCCACTTCATTCCCGACGAGGAGGATATTTACGGTGATGACGAGTCTGCTGATAACCCCAACCAGCCAAAGTTCACCAAGAAAATCTACGATGTGACGCTAAACCAGCCGCTTAGCGATCGTTCGGCCCTGATGTTTAGCTATAACCGCACCGAATCGGAAATTCCAGAAGTGCATCCGGGCCTGCAAGACATGCATTACAAGGAACAACGCCGCACCGAAACGTTAATGGTGAAATGGTTGAACCAGATTGACCTGAATAACAAAATCACCGCAAGCGTCATGTATTCTCCACATAGCGGATCTTACTGGTATAACAACGTAAAAGATGGCGAATATGAAATCAAAGGCGGTGGCTGGCGCGCCAGCCTGAACTGGGATAGCCTGCGCTCTTGGGGCAATATCAAAAGTACCCTTTCCTATTCAAAAAACACCAATACCATCGACTACAAAGGCGGCAATGATTTATGGTCATGGAATGTCAGCAACGACCAGGTTGCCGAACATTTCAATTGGTGCTCCCGTCCTATTGGCAAAGTCGACAGCATGAAAGACTGCTCCTGGGCTTATGAGGGTGGTATTGGCCACCTTGAAAACGAATCCAAGATCTGGACGCTAAAACAAGATTATGAACTGAACCCCCTGCGCCTTGGGAATACCGTTCATCACCTTGAATTCGGATGGCACGTTGATATTGGTGAAGCCAAAGCTAAACGCCCCAAAGACACCAACCTGTACACCGCCAATAAAATCAGCAATACCCCTGATTGCCTGTACTGCCTTCCAGGGATTCTCTATGCCACCAACCTGGCCTACTACCCGGCTCACAACTCCAAGGCCCGCAATAATAGTTACAGTATTTATGTACAGGACCGGATCAAAATGGGACGCCTTGAGCTGACGCCAGGCATACGGATCAAACACGACGACTTCCTGAAAGACACCACATTTGCCCCTCGCTTAGCTTTCAACTTTGACCTTTACGGTGACAATCAAACCAATGTCTTTGGTGGCGTCAACCGCTATTATGCGGGCAGCATGCTGTCTTACGCCCTGCGTTCCAATATGCCCAAAAACCTGATTTATACGGGCCGCAAGGAAACCCAGGAATGGAGCGACATAATCCCCAGAATCGCCTCCAACAGTGCCAACTGGAATACGCTTGAACTCAAAACGCCTTACAGTGATGAAATCAACCTTGGCTTGTCACATAACTGGAACAACTCGCGCTGGCTATTAAAATGGGTGCATCGCAAATCACGTGACCAGTTCACCATGCAATCCTATGAGGACGAAAATGGCTATGATGTCTATTACATGACCAATGACGGGTGTGGCAAATCCAATACCTTCTCGCTATCTGTCAGCAATCTGGCGCCTTACCAGTGGGGTGCCCTGCAATTGGGTTATACATTTGGCGCCCGATTCAGCAAATACAGCTCCAACTCTAACACCTACGAGGATGAAGCGCTAGATGCAGACGGCTTCAATGAGCGCTATCTGTACGACGGAAAAATGTACAACAACAGGGCCGATATCCCCCCCATGAATTTCAGCCAGCCATGGAATATGTTTCTGGAAATCAATACCGATGTCCCCGACTGGAACCTGAACTGGACACACCGCCTGAACTATACCGCAGGCTACACCAGTTACAAGCAAACTTATTTCAACCGGTGCCAAAGCTCAACACAAAGCGCCGCTTGCGGCGACTACAACGGACGTGTTTATGATTTTGTGGAGCGTGAATACAAAAAGGCCCTTACCCTTGACTGGCGCATCAACTGGAAAGTACCCGTTCGTAGCAACCAGCATATTAACCTTAGCCTGGATGTACTCAATGTGTTCAATACCAAAGTGGGCAGCCTGGCTGCCTACTCACAAAACGGCACTAACACCACCGCTTCAGGTTACAAAACAGGCCGTCAGTTCTGGCTAAGCGCCGCTTACCAATGGTAAGTGAATAACCAGCAAAGAATAGTTATAAAACTTCCAGCCATTCAACCAGTGCCGACATCTCGTCGGCACTGAGGTTAAGCACTTTGATATGCTCTGATTTCAAAGGAGCATATTCATCATTCGGATCACCACGATCGGTATTTCCCATTCCCTGATTATAAAGCCTGATTAGGCCATCCAGTTTTGGAAAAAGCCCATTATGCATCCATGGGCCTGCATTAGCGATATTGCGCAGGCTGGGCGTACGAAACTTGCCAAGGTCTTCCTTGTTTCTGGTAAATTCAAAACGTCCCAGATCCTGGTTGCGTCGGCCATAAAATGAAAGGCCAATATTATGAAACTGATAGTCGGTTAATAAAGCACCGTTATGGCAATTCATGCATCGCGCCTTGGTCCTGAATAAATGCAAGCCAAGCAATTGCCGGTCTGACAGCTGTGATGTATCACCGGCAAACGCCTTATCTGCCAAAGTTTTTGGCGGTCTAATCGTACGAATGAAACTTGCCAGTGCCTCAGCCACCTCTGTTTCCGTTATATTGGCATGATTGAAGGCAGCCAAGGTCAATACCTGATAGGCAGGGTCACCAGCCACGAATTGCGCTGCCTTTTCCATTTTGTGATTCATTTCAACCGGATTTTCAACCGGGTCCCTGATAAGCGCTTCCAAAGAACTTGCCCTGCCATCCCAAAACAGCAAAGACGCAAAAGGTGCGGCATACAGTGTTTGAGAACGCCGCTTGCCCATCATTTTATCCTCACCTACCGCCAAGGCGCGTCCGTCAGAAAAAGCATGCTTTGACGAATGACAGCTAACACAAGCGGTTTCCCCTTTGCTGGAGAGCCGTTTGTCATGAAACAGCACTGAACCCAATTCAATCAGGCTTTGCTGTTCGGGGGTTTGCGGTGGAACCGGCTCAGGCACTACCTGCATTTCATGCCAGACAATGCCGTCATCAATATGCGGCTTGGGCCATTGGCCAGGCGTACCTTGGTAAAACTGCCGCAAACATGCTGCATCCCACACGCCAGCCCCCGATGCGGCTACCTGTGCCCCCTCACCCGTAGTGGTGTTACTGTTAATACTGCCCTGGACAGTACTACCGACCAAGTCATTCAAAGGTTTTTCAGTAACCGCCGGTGATGATTGAAAACAATTGATGGCAGTATCGGCAGCCACTAAAGACCCAGCCTTGGCAGATCCACCCCAAACTGCTGTTAACGCAAAAAAAACCACTGTCAGGGTGACACTGGGCAAATCGGATTTATTCATACTTGAAACAAAGTTGCGATGATTGAAATTTTCTAGAACACATTATTATAAATGCAAATAATTATCATTTCTAATAATGTTAGAAAATTTAATCAACAATCAGTCCCCAAAACTTTAGTCAGCACTTTTTAGTGCATGAAGCATATTCTCCAAATGCTGATTCATCAAACCAGTGGTAATGTCACCCAGGCCTCACCTGTCAGCTTGGACTGTCCCTGCTGATTACAAACACTTAGATCAATAATAAACTGCCGGCCATTTTCCGTGTCCGCTACCTGCCTTATTTTTCCGCTACATACCGGCTGCTCTGCCAATTGCACAATACTCACAAAACGCACCTTGATATTTTCCAGATACGACTGTTGCACAATACTGACAAGACATCGTTGCATGAAAGCAAACATAAACATGCCACGCACAAAAACATCATCAAACCCGGCTGCTTGCACATAATCACTATCAATATGCAAGGGATTATGATCGCCGGAAGCACCGGCAAAAAGGGCCAATGCAGCACGACTGAAAGGCTCCCCATGCCATACAGGTAAACTGTCTTCCTGTCTTGTTTTTTTACCCGCGTATGACGGTCAAGAAAATACAGGGTGCCATTTTTTTTAGTATAGATGTCTACCACCCGGGAAGCAAAAGTAAGCACATCACCGGCAAAACACTGCGCATGACAAGTAAACACTTGCGAAGCATGCAAGGTTTTGCCGGCATACAAACCTACCTCGTCAAACCAGGCATATGGATTTTCCTTTTGCATTTCCAGGCCAAACAACAATCCAACAGCTATTACCACCGATGGATAACCCTGCACCTTGGCATAAGCCTCATCAAAGAATAAGCGGTCAGTCTGGCCGGTTACTTTCGCGTAAAAAAGCACCTGAAACAGGGAAACCGGTACCTGGTGAGTACCCAAATCTTTACCGATCAACCCCGACTCAGACATATTGACTCCTTGCATTCAACCCTGTGTAACCAGTTCGCATTTGGATTCCGACAATGGAAGGTTGGCATCTTCAGCAGAAATAACGCCTTTGATATGGTAGTAATCCCATGGTCTTGTTGAATCGGCCTTTTTTTCACTTCCAACAAAAGCATATCATGGGCAAACTTGCCGTCTTTCCTTTTTCATTAACGCCTCATATTTTATGTAAATATATTTACTTATATAAATGAATTATGACGCCTTTTCAAAATTAATAAAGTAATTATTTATTAAGACTTTCCCTTCCTTGAGGGATAACACAAAAAAATATGTATTACAAAACAATAATCACAAGATGAGCCACAAGCTTGAACTACAGAATTAAAAATTGCCTGCCGTGTAGTTCGCGGACTTCTACGCTAAAAACAAAAACGCCCGCTATAAGCCGCGGGCGTGAAAATATACAGGCTGAAGGATTAAAGGACATAGAACAATATTTATATGCCCTTTCGTTAACTTACCTTTATGACGATGAGGATAACAGCGCCTGCGCCTGCTTTCTTAATTCATATTTCTGGATTTTTCCGGTGGCTGTTTTTTGCAGTTCACCAAATATGATTTTTTTAGGCACTTTGAAACGGGCCAGGTTCTCACGACAATACTCAAGCAATTCGTCTTCCTGAATTTGTGCACCCTCTTTCAGCTCGACAAAGGCAACCGGGATTTCTCCCCATTTTTCATCGCTTAGTGCCACAACTGCGCAATTGGCCACGCCAGGATATTTATACAGCACGTCTTCAACTTCAATACTGGAAATATTTTCTCCACCTGAAATAATAATATCTTTGCTGCGATCCTTGATTTGGACATAACCATCTTCATGCATCACACCCAGATCACCCGTATGGAACCAGCCGCCCTCAAAGGCTTCCTGGGTTGCATGCGGGTTTTTAAGGTAACCCTTCATGACAATATTGCCCCGGAACATGAGCTCGCCCATTTCAGTACCATTGGCCTTGACACTTTCCATGGTGGACGGGTCGCGTACGCTTAAGCCGGCCTGCAGGTGATAACGCACACCCTGACGAGATTTTAGCTTGGCGCGTTCTTCGATGCTTAAATCTTGCCAGCTATCGTGTTCGGCACAAACCGATGCCGGACCGTAAACCTCGGTAAGCCCATAAACATGAGTAATATCAAAACCCATTTTTTCCATGCTGGCCAGCACGGCTTCCGGAGGTGCAGCACCTGCTATCAGACCCTTGACGGTATGCTCAATACCTTTTTTAAGCTCATCTGGGGCATTGGCCAAAGCCGAATGCACCACGGGTGCTGCACAATAATGCGTGACTTTCTCATTGCGGATTAAATCCAGGCATACCTTTGCATCAAACTTGCGCAGGCATACATTCACCCCGGCACGGGCAGCGACTGTCCAGGCAAAGCACCAGCCATTACAGTGAAACAAGGGCAATGTCCACATATACACCGGATGCTTGGCCATATCCCATTCTAAAATGTTTGACAGGGCATTAATGGCCGCCCCACGGTGATGGTACACCACCCCTTTGGGATTGCCGGTGGTACCGGACGTATAGTTTAAAGCGATGGCATCCCATTCATCAGCGGGCATTTGCCAATTATCAAGGTCTTTGGCCGAAGCAAGCAAAGACTCATAATCCAGTTCGGCAAAGGGTTGGATATTTTGTGGGCCCAAGGCATCATTAACCTGAACAATCACAAGATGGGGCAATTTACGACGGATTTGAGGAATATGGGCCTCAAACTCGCTATCTACCAGCAATACCATTGCCTCACCATGCTCAAGGCAGAAAATCAGGCTATCTGTGTCTAGGCGGACATTAAGCGAACACAGTACGCCACCCGACATGGGCACGCCAAAATGAGCCTCTACCATGGCAGGCGTGTTATGCAGCAAAACCGCAACGGTGGAATTGCGCTCTACCCCCAACTGACGAAGCGCAACCGCAAGCTGCGTGCAGCGACGGTTGGTTTCTGCCCAGTTTTGCCGGATTGGCCCATGGACAATTGCCAGCCGATCACCATACACACTGGCAGCGCGTTGCAGGTAATCAATAGGGGTAAGAGGTGCATAATTGGCCGCATTACGCTGAAGGCCCGTATCAAAATCAGCCATTGTGTCTCCTGTTGGCTATTCGTTAATTTATACAAGATGTTACCAGAAAGGTTAACAAATAAACCTCGAATAGATCAATATATTGACGATTATTTTTATCTATTTGAATATTCAAAAGCCTTGAGAGCTGCTATTGCCCTGACTTTCTTCATTGCCTGACCTACAAAATATCGTACGCGCTTATAAACCTTCCACAATTGTCTTAAAGTTGTCTAAAATGCCAGCTTCGTTTCTTTAACTCAGGCACTACTACTTCATGAACACGGCACAAATCCAACTTCTGCGAGACGCAGCCAGGCAGGCTGATACTGGCAAGCACTGGATTGCCACGGCCAAATTCCTGGACATTGCCAATCCCAAGATCATTGCCGATTTATGCGATGAAGTGCTTACCTTGCGGGCCGGGTACAACAAAACCCCCAGCATCATGCCCTCTAAAAATGCACTGGAAGAGGTTTTCCAGATGGAATGCCCGAATCCTTCCTGTGATAAGACCAAAGACGGCTATGCCATTCGTTATGCCGGGCAAACCTACGACCCCAGCAAGACTGAAGCGGCCCCGGGTGTTGCCTGGACCGCACAGGAAATTGCCATTCATAAAGCCCGGCAAGACGGCAGCATCACAGAACTGATTAGCCGCTTGGAAAACATGGCGCACATCCCCACCTGGTACCTGACGGTTGAGGCCGGAAGAAGAAAGGGTTATGAAGGCACTTTGATTTTTAAGTACACGCGGGAAGCTCCGAACCGGGCACAGCAGCTGACGTTTTTGGATTGAGTGCTTCTTAGTGATTGCTCGCGCCAACGCTCTGAAGGGTCACCCCAAATGTTGAATGGGTGTCCAATTTTTGGGGGTCAGTTCAAATGTAAACAATCAAAAAGTTCTATAAGATTATTCACCAAGTCTTTTTCATATGAAGCAAACTCACTAGCAATACAAATAGAACGCTCTTGAGGTGTTTAAGTGCTGGCCTCGTGCGTTGAGCATTGCTCGTTTCCACGCTCCCGCTTGGAAATGCATATCGTAGACCGTACGAAAGGCACCAAGCGGAGATTCCGGCCACAGCACATATCTCAATCAGTTAAAATCGCCCACCAGTGTAAATGTTTCCCACGTAAGTTCCGGCCACAGCACATATCTCAATCAGTTAAAATCAGAGTCAAAGATTTATAAATGGTCTTGCTGTTCCGGCCACAGCACATATCTCAATCAGTTAAAATCCCGGTGGGCGCGTCAAGTCGCGTTAGGAGGTTCCGGCCACAGCACATATCTCAATCAGTTAAAATGCAATGCGGTGATTGATTAACTCAACATGCGTTCCGGCCACAGCACATATCTCAATCAGTTAAAATTTGTACGAGTTGAACGACCACGGCCCAGCAGTTCCGGCCACAGCACATATCTCAATCAGTTAAAATACGCACCCGACTTGGCGGTGATCTGGCTGGGTTCCGGCCACAGCACATATCTCAATCAGTTAAAATGAGGCCGCACTGCTGGATACGATCGGCACTGTTCCGGCCACAGCACATATCTCAATCAGTTAAAATCTCCTTGCCAAGCGTTCTCGGTCGCTGGCAGTTCCGGCCACAGCACATATCTCAATCAGTTAAAATCTGATGCAATACTTCAAAATGCCCAATTAGTTCCGGCCACAGCACATATCTCAATCAGTTAAAATTGGGCACAATGGAAATGCAGTGGCGGCATAGTTCCGGCCACAGCACATATCTCAATCAGTTAAAATGCTATTGAAGATGGCATTTTGATTGATGTAGTTCCGGCCACAGCACATATCTCAATCAGTTAAAATTATAACGAATGAAATGAGGATGTATAACAAGTTCCGGCCACAGCACATATCTCAATCAGTTAAAATTTGATCTGAGCGGTACACGAACACAAGGGGTTCCGGCCACAGCACATATCTCAATCAGTTAAAATTCAAGATTGATCTCTGAATCGTCCAAAATCGTTCCGGCCACAGCACATATCTCAATCAGTTAAAATTGCATGCTCCAATATGATGATGCGCGGGGAGTTCCGGCCACAGCACATATCTCAATCAGTTAAAATCCGGACTCAATGATTACCGGCCTGGTATCGGTTCCGGCCACAGCACATATCTCAATCAGTTAAAATACGAGTGATCTTTGGTGATACCTTGGCAACGTTCCGGCCACAGCACATATCTCAATCAGTTAAAATAGGCGGTGACGAGTTGGTGGTTGGTGCTGGGTTCCGGCCACAGCACATATCTCAATCAGTTAAAATCTGCAAAGCTTTTTTTATATCATCAAGAGAGTTCCGGCCACAGCACATATCTCAATCAGTTAAAATTATCAGCTTCATTGCCTGTTGTAACGCATAGTTCCGGCCACAGCACATATCTCAATCAGTTAAAATCCTTGGCGCTTTGTACTGCTCCTACTCGCGGTTCCGGCCACAGCACATATCTCAATCAATTAAAATTGCTTCAGTAGTCACAAGCTTTAATGTGCCGTTCCGGTCACAGCACATATCTCAATCAGTTAAAATTATCGGGTCTTTAAGGGAAATGGCCTCTGAAGTTCCGGCCACAGCACATATCTCAATCAGTTAAAATAAAACCATTTGTTCGGGTACGTGACACGCCGTTCCGGCCACAGCACATATCTCAATCAGTTAAAATCAGGCTCCGCAAACACAATCTTCTGGGGCAGTTCCGGCCACAGCACATATCTCAATCAGTTAAAATGACAAGGATGATATGGAAATTGTCACAGTTGTTCCGGCCACAGCACATATCTCAATCAGTTAAAATTTTGGTGGGCATGCTGACAATGAATAGCACGTTCCGGCCACAGCACATATCTCAATCAGTTAAAATGCGGCGAGTGCAGGGCGGAGCAACGTGGCGGGTTCCGGCCACAGCACATATCTCAATCAGTTAAAATGAAAAACGCTGAGCTGGTAGCGAAGTTTGAGTTCCGGCCACAGCACATATCTCAATCAGTTAAAATAGCCCATTTTATGCCCCCATGATTGACGGGGTTCCGGCCACAGCACATATCTCAATCAGTTAAAATTATTCTCGCTTGTGCGTACTCCTTTTTGAAGTTCCGGCCACAGCACATATCTCAATCAGTTAAAATAAAACATGGATTCAATCATGCGAGACGTTAGTTCCGGCCACAGCACATATCTCAATCAGTTAAAATCATACACGCGCTTCCTGTGCTGCCAGCCGTGTTCCGGCCACAGCACATATCTCAATCAGTTAAAATCATTTTAGAAAACGGGCAATGGTATGGGGCGTTCCGGCCACAGCACATATCTCAATCAGTTAAAATAGCATGCCATCTTTGAGCAAGTCCAAATCAGTTCCGGCCACAGCACATATCTCAATCAGTTAAAATGGCTTTATAGCGTGCTTCCATTGCTGTACGGTTCCGGCCACAGCACATATCTCAATCAGTTAAAATGATGTCGTAATTTTCTTCATTGGGGCGTTTGTTCCGGCCACAGCACATATCTCAATCAGTTAAAATGCATATCGTGAGAAACACGCGGAGGTAATGGTTCCGGCCACAGCACATATCTCAATCAGTTAAAATCAAGCCCGATGGTGTCGGCAATCACTTTGAGTTCCGGCCACAGCACATATCTCAATCAGTTAAAATTGTCCACGACACCATGATCCTTGCCAACTAGTTCCGGCCACAGCACATATCTCAATCAGTTAAAATAAATTCGGGCAGGATATAGATCGGGAAACAGTTCCGGCCACAGCACATATCTCAATCAGTTAAAATTTTTTAAAGCTTTTAAATGCTTTTAGGTAGGTTCCGGCCACAGCACATATCTCAATCAGTTAAAATTGAAGGGCGCACTTATACGTTTCTCATAAAGTTCCGGCCACAGCACATATCTCAATCAGTTAAAATAATCAAGAGCTGGAGTGGCTGAAACAGGCAGTTCCGGCCACAGCACATATCTCAATCAGTTAAAATAAAATCTCCAGCAAGAATAACCCCCTGACGGTTCCGGCCACAGCACATATCTCAATCAGTTAAAATACAGCCATTTCAAATATAAACCTTGCAGCAGTTCCGGCCACAGCACATATCTCAATCAGTTAAAATCATGACCCTCGAACAGCTTCGCGCGACGCAGTTCCGGCCACAGCACATATCTCAATCAGTTAAAATACAAAGCCAATAACCATTTGATTTCAAATAAGTTATTGGCTTTGTTTTTAACTAATTCCATGTTCATTTCAAAATAAATCAAATTGATCTGGTGATTTTTTAGCGGGTTCTTTCACTTTACTCTGGAAAGAAATAATCTTTTCATACTGTTTATCAGTTAATTGCAGTATGTTTACTTTACCACCCTTAGGCAACCCTGACTCAATTTTCTTACAGCAGGTTTCTATTTGCTTGGAACTCGAAAAAAAACGCATATACACACTAAACTGCGACATTTCAAACCCCAAATCCAACAGGGCATTCCTGAAGTCAGTCGCTGCTTTTCTTTCTGCTTTTTCCATAACAGGAAGATCAAACATTACGATTATCCACATAAGCCTGTATCCTGATAACATAGAAAACCTCAATTCAGGTAAGTGAAATCGGCAAACCTGGTAATGGCAACTCAAGCCTGTCTCGTTCTTTTAACATTACCAACGCCAATGAAGTAGCAAGTTTTTGAGTACAAACAGTTAAAGGAGTAATACCAGCGAGAGTTTGCATATCCTCATACATTGTTCTCACCAATATTCTTTTTGTTTCTTGGTTAACCTCATAATTTCCAGCTTGCACCAATTGGTAAACCTTTAAATCAACCATTGCTCTGAAAGGCTCCATCAAGTCATCTACTAGCCTCATGGCATTACTCGCATTGCTATGATACAAACCAATACTCGGATGCAACCCCGCTGCCACTACTGCTCTGGCTGTAGTAGCACGTAAAACGGTATAACCATAATTTAACAAACCATTAATTTGGCTTTCGCTACGATCTCGTCTAAAGTCCTTCCCAAATAACAATGACCAGTATCTTCTTGCTGCCTGCGCCTCAATATTTGTTGAATCACCACTTTTTATTTTTTTAATCAAGGCCTGTATGGGTATAAAAGGCGCGCCAATTACTTCTAGCACACATGCCTGCTGCTCAAGCTTGGATTTAACAATACTGGCCCATAGCTTTTTCCTTAATGGAACAGAAGCTGCAATTTGCGCATCCATTCTTTTTGACTGCTCATAATTCCCTTCAATAGGCAGCAACATACCAACAGCATTATGGTTGGCAGCACATAAAACAAATGGAGCTCCCATATTTGCCAGCGCCACCAAAATATTATTGGTATAGCTAATACCGTAAGCATTAGCTATTACCGCAGAGATATCATCCAGAGGAACTCTCCCCAGTTCTTCACGATCCCCCTCGGTGGAATTGACTTTTAAAAAGCCTCGATAAAGAGAAAGATGACGATTATCTTCTGCTATTTCAACAATTCTACCGAGCATAAGCCTAGCCCTTGAATCCTGGATCGTTTACCTGACCAATGAGTGAAATCGTGATTTTTCTTCCCTGACTTTTCTGTAATGAACTTGGAGTTTTATATATATATTTAAATGGATCCTCCGGATTTCGATTTCTTGCATCAACATTAGCCTCATGATGAGGAGTCAACGCTATGACTCCTGTAGATTTAATGCTTATTATTCTTAAAGTCATCATTTTCTCATCATGTTCACACCTAACCATATCCCCTTTTATTAAGCGCATCACCAATGGCTTACCTGAAATACTTTGCTCTCTATTCCTTAATACTGCGTCCCCATGTTTTCTGACAACTTGGTATGCCTCAAACGTTGAAACTATCTCACCGTCCCACTTCCCTTTTGCATTCTTGACTATTTCAAGACAATAGTTGCTGTCCCCCTTATATCCTTTATAAGGGCGTAATGAACCGTCAGGTAAAACGCCATGTCTTTCCCTGGCTTTATCGCTAGTCATTTTGAGGACAGCCAGCTTTTCCCTTATGAATTCTTTTTGACCATTATTATTTTTATGATAGCCAACATATCCCTCATCCAATAAAGAATACGCTGTATCGTTGTGCATTCCACCTTCATGGCTATGATCCGGTTTATGACTGACCCAAATATTATTCACAGCACGTTCCACATGCTCACGATAGGTTTCCCATGGAGGAGTCACATTCTCAACCAAACGCTCCAGACCCTTTTCTCGAGCCTGTTGATTCGCCCTGGAAAATTGTTGCAGTAAAGACCTGTCAGTAATACCAATTACACATGCATCAACAGCATGATGCCTATGATCATTACGATTTTTTTCACCGTGCAAACCCAAGACATCATTAAGACCGAACTGGTTTCGTAACCTGGCTGTCATTTGGCCTGGAATCACCCAAGTATTCGGACATATCAATTTGATATATTCACGAGTTAATTTACTTAAATAACGGGTGTCATTCAAAGCTCTTGCCAGAAAATCCTTATCGTTTTTCAACCAAATTTCATAGCCATCAGGCAGAAAACGATAAGATTTTTCTTTTTTCATGCCTTTTGAACGCTGCACCATTTCATCGTAGTTAAAACCGGCAATTTCTTGTGTACCGAACGCTTCATAAGGCGTTTTATTGGCCTTATATCGATTTGCCAATCTCATACACAGAGTTTTGTTATTCATACCATCATCAAGCGTTCTTGAATAAGGCAGAATATGCTCAATTTCAACCTCAGGACTAAAAAGCATTGAGGCACTAATTTGCACTCCAGAGTATGGACACTTTCTGTCCATAGGATCATACGCAAGCTCTTCCCAAAGAATCATTTTTTGGATATCGCTGCGACTCACCCTTTCTTCGCTAATACCCAATATGCCGGCGATTTGTTCACGACGTCTTGCATTGTTTCTCTGATTTTCAGCTTGCTGTTTTCTTTCTTTATCTTTCTGCTCCTTGCTTTGCTTTAAATCCCTGGCTACTTCAACTACCACTTCGGTAGGATGACCATATTTTTTTATTAAGGCGTTCACTACAATCCTGATTTGGTTTAAGCCTATATGCACAGTTGGATTGGCAATTTTTCCATATCTTTTTTCTAATGAATCCTCAGGCTTACCACTGCCAAAGCCAACATGCCTTTCCAGTGGAATACCGTAATATGGCAGCTCTTCATGCACTTCTCCATCACGCGAGGCATCCAACATACTATGATGCTCAAAACCAGCAGCCAATACCGCCTTATCATACGTTATAACTTCCTCTTGCAAGTGAGGCAGGATTCTGCCGATCGCCTCATAAGACAAAGATCCATAACCATCAGGCAAAGCCACTGAGGATAGACTTTCTGCCTTTGCCTCATCAACACCTGTATTATTGATTAACCATTCAATGAGATTGGCCTCATCCTCTTCGGCCAATAACTTCTGAACAATTTCATCTTGTTTGTTTACAGGAAAGGTAAACCAGTGATTACCAAAAAAACTTTTCTTAGCCAGAATAGAAGCTGTTTTATTACCATTTAAATCCTGCCTTTTATCATCTTCGATGTTGAATCTGACAGCCCCTGAAAAACCTAATTTTTTACGTATTTGATCAAAAGAACGTTTTTGGTTTTTATTTAACTCTTCAACGATTGAATCACGTTGCTGCCTGTTTAATGGGATTAAATTAAATTTTTCATCCAGATAACGTAAATTATTTACCTCTTGATAAATCCGGAATAATTGGGCACTTGGCAATGCCAACGGGGCCCTTTCCAATTCCGGCAAAAATGTACAACGCCCAGGCTTAACCGGCTTTAGATTTCGTTGAAAAAGGAGTGTGTTTTTCAGTAAGGCTTTGTTTGACTCATTAAACAGCACTGGATTCCAGTGTGCCTGCGCCTGCCACAGTTGCTCAAATTCATCCTCAATCATTGAGCGGTCAATATACAAATCATAATTTTTTTCTATTTTGTCACGACCATTATCCTGAGCCATTCTGGTCTGACGTAAACGGGCACGTACGGTTTCACCATTCAGCATACGCTTATACAAGTATTCACCTATAGTACGTGCTTCACTATTTTCAATTTTTTCTTTTACTTTTTTAATAGCTGTTTTCAGTGCACCACTTTCATTCTCATTCTTGTCTGTTTTCCGGTTGCTTTTAAAACCACGACGCTGATTAATATGAAAAAGCGCTCTGGCAAATTCTGCTGGCGTTAAAGCTTCATCCAGCCCCCTTGCCCGTAACTCATAGGGGTTCAGTTTTTCCAGTTCTTTTCTGGCTTCTACCGTTGCAGGAAAAAAACCCAGTTCAATTAATTGCCTGAGCATTCTGTTTTTTCTTTTCAACAGACGATCTCGTCTTCTTCTGGCTGAGCGTGCTTGCCGTCTTGTAACCGCTAAAGAAGTTCCATCCTTTGGATTACGGCCATCTGGAAAGATACGCACACCTGCTTTCATAATTGCAGTAGGTGTATTTGTATCAGAGGCCAATCTTAAAACAGCCCAACCAATCGATGTACTTCCAACATCCAAAGCAAGCCTATAACGTCGTAGTAATGCCATAATCCCCCCAATCTTAAAAAAATATTTTGTTATTATTGTAGTCCTATGTTACTATAAATACACTTAATTGATTGAGATATGTGCTGTGGACGCTAACAAGCAAATATATGCACAAAATGAAAAGCCGCACATGTGCGGCTTTTACTTTTAATATAAAGAAAAATTTTTCACCTAAAAAAATCAGGGTTTTTCAGCAATATAAATCCTAACCATCCGACTTGGATACAAAATCTCAATCTTCTCCAAATCAAACAACCAGTCATCAAAACACATCATTTCCCAAAACCCGCCGGTGGAAGGGTCTATCAGTTTAGACAGATCTGATTGATCCACTTGCTTACCAGGTACGCCACCTCCAGGCAACCCCACAACTTCTATCCGCCATGCAGGTCCGGCAAGATCATTATCAGCACGGTTTACAAACAAGTGGTGATATTCTCGCTGCGAACGCCATTCAAAATTATGCTTGGGTGGCATTATGTTTCCCCTTAAAAATTGTCATTACACTTTATACACACTATTACACCAATCATAACACTCAAAAATGAAAACAAGAACGTGAAATCACCCCACCCTCACAACCAACGCCGCACTTTCTCCTTATACGCCAGATATTCCTGCCCAAACAGTTTTTCCATGACCCTTTCCTCGGGAATAATCTGGAAACGGGTGATATACAGTACGTATGCCATCACACCCAACAAAGCCCAGGCAGACGCCAGGTAAATGGCCAACGCCAGCAACAACAAAGCCATACCCAGGTACATCGGGTTGCGTGAATATTTATAAATACCCGTACAAACCAGGGCCGATGATTTTTCAGGGCTCATGGGGTTCACCGTGGTTTTTGCTTTCCGGAATGAAACGGCCCCCAGAAAATCGCATGCCAGGCCAATAAATGCCACGATGGCAGCAATACTCTGGCGTATCAGTGCCCCCTCTTCTGTCCTGATAGCCGCCGGACTCAATTGCCACATTAGAAGCCCGATGACAATCGCAATGAGTGGTGGAGGAATTCTGGTTTCAAGCTTATTCATAACAATATCCATAAAAACATGCCTGCCCAGTAAAATGGTAACAAAAAACCCGCACTACCAGAAGCAGTGCGGGTTTTGCAAACGGATTATTGCCTGAAGCAATAAAACGGCTTACATGTTTTCGATCATTACCTGACCAAAGCCAGAGCAGCTAACCTGTGTTGCGCCTTCTAACAGACGGGCAAAGTCATAGGTTACTTTCTTGGACAGGATTGATTTTTCCATAGAGGAAATGATCAGGTCTGCCGCTTCTGTCCAGCCCATGTGACGCAGCATCATTTCTGCAGAAAGGATTTCTGAACCTGGGTTCACATAATCTTTACCTGCATATTTAGGTGCTGTACCGTGAGTTGCTTCGAACATGGCAACAGAGTCAGACAGGTTGGCACCAGGAGCGATACCAATACCACCAACTTGTGCGGCCAATGCGTCAGAAACGTAGTCACCGTTCAGGTTCAGTGTAGCAATGACAGAGTACTCGGCAGGACGCAACAGGATTTGTTGCAGGAATGCGTCAGCGATAGAATCCTTAACAATGATGTCTTTACCTGTTTTTGGATTCTTGAATTTGCACCATGGACCACCGTCGATCAACTCGGCACCGAATTCTTTTTGTGCCAGCTCATAGGCCCAGTCACGGAAACCACCTTCGGTGTATTTCATGATGTTGCCTTTATGAACAATGGTGACGCTTGGCTTGTCGTTATCGATTGCGTATTGAATGGCTTTGCGAACCAGACGCTGTGTACCTTCACGTGATACGGGCTTGATGCCGATACCGGAAGTGTTAGGGAAGCGGATTTTGGTTACGCCCAGTTCATTTTGCAGGAAAGCGATCAGTTTTTGAGCCTGGTCGGATTCAGCGGGGAACTCGATACCGGCATAGATATCTTCCGAGTTTTCACGGAAAATGACCATGTCTGTTTTTTCAGGTTCACGCACAGGTGAAGGAACACCTTTGAAGTAACGTACGGGGCGCAAGCAGACATACAAGTCCAGTTGCTGGCGCAGTGCCACGTTCAGTGAACGAATACCACCACCAACGGGAGTTGTCAGGGGACCTTTGATGGAAACAACGTAATCCTTGACGGCTTCCATGGTTTCTTCTGGCAACCATACGTCGGGACCATATACTTTGGTTGATTTTTCACCAGCATAAACTTCCATCCAGTGAATTTTACGTTTGCCGTCGTACGCTTTGGCAACGGCAGCATCAACCACTTTCAACATGACTGGAGTGATGTCTGCACCAGTACCGTCACCTTCGATGTAAGGAATGATTGGCTGATCTGGTACATTCAGAGAGAAGTCGGCGTTTACCGTGATTTTTTCGCCCGCTGCCGGGACTTTGATATGTTGATAAGACATGTTGGCTCCGTAACCCACATTAAGACAATTAACCTAAAACATGCAGCCTGATAGGAGTAAGCTGCAAGTCTTATATAAGACTCACATAGTTTAACTGAAAAAATTTAAACCGCCTTAAAACATTGCCGATTTTTCAGAAATATTTCCTGATGACCACAATTCTGAGGCAAAATAGCCTATTGATTTCTACTTTTTTACCTTCAATATAGCTATGTTCAACCCTTCCCGTGACCAGGTCAGAGATTTTTTTATTGATACCTGGCGTAAACACCAGAACAAACAGATTCTTACTCCACTGGAGTCGATTGCCCTGAACTGGATTCAGCAACATCCCGAATATCACCACGTACTTGAAAACCCCGACGCAAAAACCAGGGACTTTTCAGTAAATGAAGGTCAGGTGAACCCGTTTTTGCACCTGTCGATGCATTTGGCCATTGAAGAACAGATTTCCATTAACAGCCCTCCGGGTATCAAGGATGTATTCCAGACACTGGCCGCTGGCAGCAACCCGCACGATGCGGCCCACGAAATCATGGAGTGCCTTGGCACTATTCTGTGGGAGGCCCAACGCTTGGGCAAACCCCTTGACAACGATTACTATCTTGAATTGCTGCGCCAACGCGTAAAACGCCATTAAGCCAATTCCAGCCCTCCGTTGCTGGCAGACCGGCCTATTCATTAAACGCAGCGGCCAAAAAAAAAGGAAAAACCGCTTCTAAAACCGTTTTTCCTACTGACGCCGTTGACTTAATACGCTTGGCAAGGTTGCCAGCCAAGCTGAAATATTGTCTATGTCCTCTGGGGTCAAGTTCTGGACCTGAACCGTCATGATGGGATTTTTCCTGACATTTGCGGACGGCGGTGCATTACGCGCCCCCCTGACATAGGCCATCAAGGCATGTTTCAAATAATCATCATGCTGCCCGGCCAGAATAGGATACATGGATGCCAGCGTAGTGACAGCATCGGCACCATGACAGGCCACACAGCCTTTTGTCTCGAAAGCCAGTTTCCCGGCCTGCAGATCGGCCGCATTCACGACCCCTGACATGGCCAGCACAATGCCTGACAACATTACATTTACCTGTTTCATGACAATGTCTCCGACTATTTGAGTTGGGCGTAATAAGCTGCCAGATCAAGCATATCCTGCTCTGACAGGCTGTGGGCAATGGCAATCATTGAGGGAAAGGTGCGGGACCCCGACTGGTATTCTTTCAGGGCAGCAACAATGTATTCCGCATTCTGGCCGGCAATTTTGGGCACCCGGTACACTTCGGGGAAACTGGCCCTGTACCCTTCTATACCATGACAACCCATACACATGAATACTTTGCCTTTGCCCGCCTCTATGTCTCCGGCAGGGGCGGGCTGCTGTGCAAATACAGGCAATACCACTGCACAGCTTGCCATGATGGCGAACTTATTTATGGTACGCTTTAACGATTGCTTCGTCATATATTGCTCTTCTTGGTGATTGTTAAAAATTTTAATTAAAAACAACGGATAGAGCTGTAATTGATTGATTTTATGATTCGTACTATCAATTCGGTTTAGTATTAAGACTTGATATATTGAACCACTATTTTTATGTTGCAGGATGGAAATGAATATACCTATAAACCCTAATGGCTCAACAAAATTTTCAGGAACAGACCGTTACATAGCAACCGAAGACCTCAAACTGGCGGTTAATGCGGCCTTGACTTTACAGCGTCCGCTGTTAATCAAAGGAGAACCCGGCACCGGCAAAACCATGCTGGCCGAAGAAGTCGCCAGGGCATTGGGACGCGATTTGCTACAGTGGCATATCAAGTCCACCACCAAAGCCCATCAAGGGCTGTACGAGTATGATGCGGTGTCGCGCCTGCGTGACTCCCAGCTGGGTGATGAACGGGTCAAGGATATCCGCAATTACATTAACAAAGGTGTATTGTGGCAGGCTTTTGAATCAGAGAAACCCTGCGTTGTTCTGATTGATGAAATCGACAAGGCCGATATCGAATTCCCCAACGACTTGTTGCGCGAACTGGACCAGATGGAATTTCATGTCTATGAAACCCAACAAACCATCGTGGCCAAACACCGCCCCCTGGTCATTATTACCTCCAACAACGAAAAAGAACTGCCTGACGCCTTCCTGCGCCGCTGCTTTTTCCACTACATCCAGTTTCCCGACCGTGCTACCCTGCGGGATATTGTCCATGTGCATTTCCCCGATATCAAGGCCGAAGTCCTGCGGGCTGCCCTTGATCACTTTTTCACCCTGCGTGAAGCGCCCGGCCTGAAAAAGAAACCGTCCACATCCGAATTCCTTGACTGGCTGTCGCTCCTGATTTCCGAAGACATCAGCGCAGGCAAAATTGATGCCCATGCGGCCACTGCAATACCCGTGATGGCAGGTGCCCTGCTGAAAAACGAACAGGACCTGAACCTGCTGGAACGACTTTCCGCCATGGCGCAAAATATGCGTCGCTCATAAGTCAGGCTGCCCATGTTTATCAATTTCTTCTACCACCTTCGCAATCACAAGCTACCGGTATCCGTTAAAGAATACCTGACCCTGCTTGAAGTCTTGCGTGAACAGGTCATGGCACCCACTTTGCATGATTTTTACCTGCTGTCACGCATGACACTGGTCAAGGATGAAACACTGTTTGACCGCTTTGACCAGGCTTTTTCCCTCTTTGCCAAAGGCGTCGAGGCCCAGCTGGCCGACAGCAAGGAGATCCCGCTTGAATGGCTGATGAACGAATTGCAAAATTCACTCACCCCAGAGGAAAAAGCGGCCATTGAAAAACATGGCTGGGAAAAACTCATGGAACTGTTCAAGCAACGCCTTGAAGAGCAGCAAGAGCGCCATGCCGGTGGAAACAAATGGATAGGCACCGGCGGCACGTCGGCCTTTGGCAATAGTGGCTATCATCCGGAAGGCATTCGCGTAGGCGGAAAATCCGCCGGCCACCGAACGGCCGTCAAAGTCTGGGATGAGCGCCTGTTCAAGGAATATGATGACCAGCAGGAACTGGGTACCCGCAACTTCAAGGTTGCCCTCAGGCGCCTGCGCCGCTTTGCCCGTGAAGGGGCGGCCGAAGAGCTTGATCTTGAGGACACCATTCGCAGCACGGCACGCAATGCCGGCTATCTGGATGTCAAGATGGTTCCCGAGCGTCACAATAACGTCAAGGTCCTGATGTTGCTAGATGTAGGTGGCAGCATGGATGACCATATCAGCCGGGTTGAGGAACTGTTTTCCGCTGCCAGCAGCGAATTCCATCACCTGGAGGTTTATTACTTCCATAACTGCGTCTACGAGCGTGTCTGGCGCTATAACAGCAACGGACGCCGCAATTACATTGATACCTGGGAGTTGCTCAGAAAATACAATGCAGACTGGCGCCTGATCCTGGTTGGCGATGCCACCATGAGCCCCTACGAAATCATGCACCCGGGCGGCTCGGTTGAGCATTACAATAAGGAAACCGGTGCGGCCTGGCTGCAGCGTCTTATAGAACACTGGCCCAAGACGATCTGGCTCAATCCCGAACCCACCAGTTATTGGCCTTACCGGCAATCCATTGAGCTTATTCGGAACATAGTGCAAAACCACATGTACGGTGTCACGGTAGCAGGCATTGAAGAAGGTATGCGGCTCTTGTCCAAATAACCATCCCTTATTAACACGGCGTCATGCCTCATCACCTAAATTGCCATGATACATCGTCAGCCACTTTCGCTTCGCATCACTTTTTTATTACTGTCTTTTTTTCTTTTTATGTCATCACCCATTGCCGCCACAGGCACCCCCACCCAACCGGTACAAACCCATAGTATCGAAGGCATTACCGAATACGTACTGGGCAACGGTTTGCGAGTCCTGCTGGCTCCCGATCAATCCAAACCCACCACCACCGTCAACATGACCTACCTGGTAGGATCACGGCACGAACAATACGGACGTACGGGCATGGCCCACCTGCTTGAACATTTGATGTTCAGGGGCACACCAAACACACCCAATGCACTGGCTGAATTTTCAAAAAGAGGCTTGCAGGCAAATGGTTCAACTTCAGCTGACCGTACCAACTACTACGCCAGTTTCGCCAGTAACCCCGAAACCCTGAAATGGTATTTGACTTGGCAAGCTGATGCCATGCGCAATGCATCTATCCAGGAAGCGGACCTGAATGCCGAACGCAGCATTGTCCTGAACGAACTTGAACGAGGCGAAAACAACCCCTTCAGGACCCTGACCGAAAAAATGCGTTCAACCGCCTACCAGTGGCACAATTACCGCAACAGCACAATTGGCGCACGCAGTGACCTTGATGGCATGCAAGCCGATGAGCTGCGCGACTTTTATGACCGCTACTACCAGCCTGACAATGCCGTCCTGGTGGTGGCCGGCCAGTTTGCGCCCGCCCAAACGCTTAAGCTGATCAATGAACTGTTCGGTTCCATTCCCCGGCCCGAACGCGCCCTGAACGAAGCCCCTACAGTGGAACCCCAGCAGGACGGCAAGCGTCAGGTCACTCTTGAACGCAGCGGTGGCATGCCCTTCATCGCCGCTACTTACCATATACCGGCAGCTTCCAGTGAAGACTATATCCTGCTGGACATGGCGGCCAATATCCTGGCTGACAGCCCCTCGGGCCAACTCTACAAAAAACTGGTTGAAAACAACCTGGCAACCGGTGTATTCGGCTTTGCCATGGCCCACTACCACCCAGGACTGATCTTTTTCGGTGCCCAGCTTAATGACACCATGGATATTGCCAAAGCGCAGCAAACCCTGCATGAGGTGCTGGAGCAAAGCGCTGCAAACCCCATTACCCAAGAGCAGCTGGACCGGGCAAAAAACAATTGGCTGACGCAATGGGATGAACTGTTTGCCAGCACCGAACAAATGGCGATTGGCCTTTCCGAAGCGATTGCTTCGGGTGACTGGCGACTTTTCTTCCTTGAACGCGACCGGGTCAAGAACATAACCCTGGCAGATGTACAGCGAGCCATACAAACTTATTTGGTGTCCAGTAACCGCACTAGCGGACTTTACAAGCCTACCGACAATCCGCAACGTGCCCCGTTTGAAACCGTGCCCGATATTGCCCAATTGCTGAAAGACTACAAAGGAGATCCCACCTTTACGCAAACGGAATCCTTCGACTCTTCTCCAGAAAACATCGACAAGCTGACCCAACGTGAAGTCATCAAGCTGCCTAACGGCACGATTAGCACGGCGATGCTGGTCAAGCCAACCCGTGGCAATCGCGTCCAGGCCGATTATAAAATCCAGTTTGCCAACGCTGAAGCCTTAAACGATATGGCCAGCCTGTCAGCGGCAGCTGCCTCATTGATTACTAGTGGCACTGCCACCATGTCGCGTCAGCAGATCCAGGACCGCATCGACGCGCTTCAGGGCAGCATTCATTACGGCATCAGTGGCAACCGTCTGATGGTGTCGGTTTCAACACAGAAAAAGTATTTCCCTGATTTGCTGCAATTCAGCCTGGAACTGATCCAGCAGGCCAACTATCCCCTGAAAGAGGTGGATGAATACAAAGAGCGGGTTGTCACGTCTGTAAGAAACGCCATGACCGAACCCGGTGCACTGGCTAATAATACCCTTAGCCGCCACAGCAATATCTGGCCCAAGGGCGATATCCGTTATGTACCTACTTATGAAGAATTAATCAAAAGCATTCAGGCAGTCAACCCCAAAGCCCTGCGTGAATTCAAAACCCATTTCTTCGGTGCAGGCGATATAGATATTGCCGTCGTGGGTGATTTTGATCCCAAGCAAATCAAACATATTCTGGAAGATAGCCTTAACAGCTGGAAGCAGGCTCCTGCTTACGAACGCATAGAAACGCCTTACCATAGCGTAAAACCGGCTACATTCACGATTGAGACCCCCGACAAGGCCAATGCCGTGTATATGGCCAGACTGCCGGTCGAAATGCAGAATGACGACCCGGATTATCCGGCCCTGTTCATGGCCAACTACCTGTTGGGCGCCACTGAAACCTCACGTCTGTGGACACGTATCCGTACCCAGGCGGGCCTTTCTTACAGTATCCGCAGCGCACTGAACATTTCCTCCTTCGAGCCCTCGGGCACATGGTCCTTACAGGCCATTTACTCACCCACTGAAAAGGAACATATCAAATCACTGATTGATGAAACCATTCAGACCACCCTGAAGGAAGGTTTTACCGAAGAGGAACTGAATGATGGCATACGCTCGGTCCTGAACCTGCGTTCATTGGCCCGCTCACAAGATAGCGTCCTGTCGTCCACCTGGCTGAAATACCTGGCCCTGGACCGCAGTTTCGAATGGAACAGAAAGTTTGAAAACGCCATTCAAAACCTCACTGTGGCTGAAGTCCATCAAGCCATGAAGAAATACCTGAAACCTGAAAACATGTCTGAAGCGTTTGCGGGTGATTTTGAAGGCAAGAAAAACTGATCCATTCCGGCCAGTCTGATACTCCCACGCAGGAGCTTGGGAGCAAGATAATCATGTCTTTCAACACATAGGCGCAAAAAAATCCCTGCCTACATCAGGCAGGGAAATAAGCCATTTTTCTTAACTGAAAATTTCTTAACTGAAAAACTTCTTGACCCGGTCAGTCCAGGACTTGTTTTGGGGCGAATGACGGTCGCCACCATCATCAAGCGCTGCCTCGAACTTGCGCAACAGGTCTTTCTGTTCTTCGTTCAGGCGTACCGGTGTTTCAACAATCACGTGACAATACAAATCGCCGGGATAGCTGGAACGAACCCCCTTGATTCCTTTGCCGCGCAAGCGGAAAGTCTTGCCGGTTTGCGTACCCTCTGGGATGGTGATCTCACCTTTTCCGCCCAAGGTAGGCACTTCAAGGTTTCCACCCAAAGTAGCCGTCACGAAAGGCAACGGCACCTGGCAATGCAGGTCATCGCCATCACGCTCGAAAATGCTGTGTTCCTTGAGGTGGATTTCCACATACAAATCACCGGAAGGTCCCCCATTCACACCGGGTTCGCCATTGCCGGCCGAACGAATACGCATGCCTTCATCAATACCGGCAGGAATCTTGACCTGAAGGGTTTTGTTCTTGCGTTTACGACCTACGCCATCACAGGCCGGGCAGGGATCCTTGATTTCCTGACCCGAACCATGGCAGGTTGGACAAGTTTGCTGAACACTGAAAAAACCCTGCTGCATGCGAACTGAACCACTACCGCCACAAGTATGACAGGTGGTAGGCTTGGTTCCTGCCTTGGCACCGCTGCCATGGCAAACATCACAATGCTCCCAGCTGGGAACACGGATTTCCGTATCAAAGCCATTGGCGGCCTGCTCAAGGGTAATTTCAAGGCTGTAACGCAAATCGGCGCCACGGTATACTTGCGGACCACCGCCCCGGCGGCCACCACCAAAGATATCACCGAAAATATCACCGAAAACATCACCAAAATTACCGGCACCTGCCCCCATTCCCGCATTGGGATCGACACCGGCGTGGCCATAACGATCATAAGCCTCGCGTTTCTCGGGATCTGAAAGCATTTCATACGCTTCCTTGATCTCTTTGAACTTATCTTCGGCCTCTTTGCTATCCGGATTGCGGTCAGGATGGTACTTCATTGCCAGCTTGCGGTAAGCTTTCTTGATTTCCTCATCCGTGGCGTTTTTGGCGACACCAAGAGATTCATAATAATCACGCTTTGCCATTATTTATACGCCTTATAACTCTTTAACAAATTCCATATATTTAAAAACAATACCCGGTTAAGCCATTGAAGACAGAAACCGGGTATGAGTGCTCACGATAATGCGATCACTTATGCGTCACGCTTGACTTCTTTAAAGTCGGCATCAACGACATTTTCATCAGCTGGCTGGGCACCTTCAGGAGCCTGGCCGGCCTGGGCCTGCATGTCTGCGTACATTTTCTCACCCAGTTTCTGGGAAGCAGTCATCAGGGCCTCTGTCTTGGCATCGATCGCTGCCTTGTCACCATCTTGCAGTGTTGCTTCAAGATCTTTGATCGCTGCTTCGATAGCTTCTTTTTCAGCCGCTTCCAGCTTGTCACCGTATTCAGTCAATGACTTGCGTGTAGAGTGAATCAGGGCATCAGCCTGGTTGCGTGATTGTGCAAGCTCGGCAATGCGATGATCCTCTTCAGCGTTGGCTTCCGCATCTTTAACCATGCGTTCGATTTCTTCCTCAGACAAACCAGAGTTGGCTTTAATGGTAATTTTGTTTTCTTTACCAGTGCCTTTATCTTTGGCAGAAACGTGCAGAATACCGTTGGCGTCAATATCAAATGTGACTTCAATTTGTGGAACACCACGTGGTGCTGGTGGAATACCTTCCAGATTAAATTCACCCAACGCCTTGTTACCGGCTGCGATTTCACGCTCTCCCTGGAACACCTTAATGGTTACTGCAGGCTGGTTATCGTCGGCAGTAGAGAAAACCTGAGAAAAACGGGTAGGAATCGTGGTGTTTTTCTGAATCATTTTGGTCATGACACCGCCCATGGTCTCGATACCCAGAGACAATGGCGTCACGTCCAGCAGCAACACGTCGGTACGATCGCCTGACAGTACGGAACCCTGGATAGCTGCACCGGCAGCAACCGCTTCATCGGGGTTGACGTCTTTACGTGGTTCTTTACCAAAAAACTCTTTGACCTTTTCCTGTACTTTTGGCATACGGCTCATACCACCAACCAGAATCACGTCATCAATGTCGCTAACCTTGACACCGGCATCCTTGATGGCCACACGGCATGGTTCAATCGTGCGGTTGATCAGCTCTTCAACCAGTGCTTCAAGTTTGGCACGGGTGATTTTCAGGTTCAGGTGTTTCGGACCGGAAGCATCTGCCGTAATGTAAGGCAGGTTGATTTCGGTTTGTGCGGTTGAAGACAGTTCGATCTTGGCTTTCTCGGCAGCTTCTTTCAGGCGCTGCAACGCAAGCACGTCTTTGGACAGATCAACGCCCTGCTCTTTTTTAAACTCTTCAATAATGTAATCGATGATGCGCTGGTCAAAGTCTTCACCACCTAGGAATGTATCACCGTTGGTGGACAGTACTTCAAACTGCTTTTCGCCATCCATGTCAGCGATTTCAATGATGGAAACGTCGAAAGTACCACCGCCCAGGTCATAAACCGCGATTTTACGATCGCCTTTTTCAGCCTTGTCCATACCGAAAGCCAGTGCGGCAGCGGTAGGTTCGTTGATAATGCGCTTGACTTCAAGGCCAGCGATGCGTCCGGCATCTTTGGTGGCCTGACGCTGGCTGTCATTGAAATAGGCAGGCACGGTAATAACCGCCTCGGTGACTTCTTCACCCAGGTAGTCTTCGGCCGTTTTTTTCATTTTACGCAATACTTCTGCGGAGATTTGGGGAGGCGCCATTTTTTTACCTTGCGCTTCCACCCATGCATCACCGTTATCGGCTTTGATAATGCTGTAAGGCATCAGGTCGATGTCTTTTTGCACTGCGCTTTCGTCAAATTTGCGACCGATTAAACGTTTGACCGCAAACAGGGTGTTTTTAGGGTTGGTAACTGCCTGACGTTTTGCCGGTGCACCGACCAATGTCTCGCCATCTTCCATGTAGGCGATGATGGAAGGTGTTGTACGTGCGCCTTCGGCGTTTTCAATAACCCTGACTTTATCGCCGTCAAGAACGGCTACACAACTGTTGGTTGTACCCAAGTCGATACCAATAATTTTGCCCATTATGCTTACCTTAATAATAGATAATCTGAAATTTTGTAAAAATCCTGTTTTAATTATTTAAAACAGGATCGTTGGATACTTACAATGTGGGGATAAAAAAACCATTTTCAAGATGTCGAAATTATTTTTTTAATGTCCGCCATTTTTATTTGTGCCACAAACAGTTTATTGCTTTCCGGCCGAAACCATGACCAGGGCCGGACGCAACACGCGATCGGCAATCGTGTAACCTTTTTGCAGTGACTGTAAAACACAGTTGGCTTCAACCTCTTCGGATGGCACCGAAGAAATGGCCTGATGCAGATTAGGATCAAATTTGTCACCAACGGCAGGCGCCACTTCTTTAAGATGGTTGCGTTCAAAAGCCTGATTTAACTGGCGCAAGGTACTTTCCACCCCTTCTTTCAGGGCTTCCAATGTCTGGTTCTCGATGGCCAGGGCTGCTTCCAGACTGTCTTTGACCGGAACCAGGCTTTCAGCAAAGCTTTCGGTGCTGAATTTACGCGCCTTGACCACATCATCCTGGGCGCGACGGCGAATATTTTCCATTTCGGCACGGGCACGCAACAGCTCATCGTGGTACTGGCTAACCTTGGCTTCAAGTTCCGAATATTTTTCGGCCAGATTTTCTTCCATCAGTACGGTTTCTTCCAAGGTATCCTCTTGGTTTGCATCGGTTTGCTGCTCAACTTCTGGATTTTGCGGCTGTTCCGGATTTTTTGAATCTTGAGGATTATTCTCTTGTGACATTCGGTTCTCCAAACATGAGGTTTATATTGAATGAGCCTTAGATTGAGGCAAATTTCGGGATTTCAAGGGGGGATATATTCAGCAAGTTGAGCTTGACAGCTCCGGTCACCATCCTTGCAAATGGCGTTTTACGATATCCTCTAGTCCTTGCACCCATTCCTCATCACTATTCAGGCAAGGAATGTAGCGGAACTGCTCGCCACCGGCGGCCATGAATTCATTGGCACACTCAAGCTGGATTTCTTCCAGGGTTTCAAGGCAGTCTGCCACAAAACCCGGACACATCACGTCCACCCGCTTGATACCCTTGGCTGGATAAGCTTCCAGGGTTTGCTGGGTAGCGGGCTCGAGCCACTTTTCTTTGCCAAAACGGCTTTGAAAACTCAAGTCAATCTCGACGCCTTCGTCGGCAAGCGCCTGCTTGAGCAGATGCAAGGTGGCCTCACAATCTTTGAAATAAGGATCGCCCTTATTCACACAGCGCTGTGGCAAACCATGAAAACTTAACAACAGGCGTTGCGGCTTGCCATTGATTTGCCAAAATGCCTTTACTTTATTGGCCAGTGCATTGATATAACCCGGTTCAGCATAAAACCGCTTAACGAAGCGGTATTCGGGCTGATCACGTAACCGGCTGAAAAGGCAGGCAATTTTATCAAAAATGGTGGCCGTCGTACTGGCGGAATATTGCGGATACATCGGCACCACCAAAATACGCTCACACTGTTGCTGGCGCAGGTTTTCAAGCGCTGTTGCCAATGAAGGCTTGCCATAACGCATGGCCACCTCTACCGGAACCGGCAAATTCTGCCGCTTGAAGCTTTCATTAAGCTTTTTGGCCTGGTTCAGGCTATGCACCAGGAGCGGAGAACCGCCTTCCATCCAGACCTGCTGGTATTTATGTACCAGTTTTCTGGAGCGAAACGGCAGGATCACCCCCCTTAAGATGGGTTGCCATAACAACGCAGGCAACTCTACCACCCGCTTGTCGGAAAGGAATTCAGCCAGGTATTGCCTGATGTCAGCCGCAGAATAAGAAGAAGGCGTACCAAGATTGACCAGCATTACACCTGCTTTCATATCCTGATAAGGTTTGTTGACAATATTGTTGTGATCAAGCTTTTTTTCAGGTTCAGGCATATTTCGCATAAGTAATGGTTAATTAAGTTAATACTGGCTTAAGGCATTGGACAAAAGCCGGGCAGTTATATCAACAATAGGAATTACTCTGTCATAAGACATCCTGCTGGGGCCAATAACCCCCAAGGTGCCGATGATTTTACCATCGACCCCATAAGGAGCGGTAATGACCGAGACATTTTCCATGGGCACCAGTCGGGAATCACCGCCAATGTAGATTTGCACGCCTTGTGAGCGGCTTGAAATATCCAGCAACTGTATCAATTCGCTTTTTTGCTCGAACAAATCGAACATTTTTCGCAAATAATTCATGTCGGCGGTCATATCAGTCACATCAAGCAAGCGGCGCTCGCCCGAAATAAGCACGGTTTCCTCTTCAGATGCATCGGTGCCGGCATCTACCGCTGCCTGCATCAATTGAGAAATATCCTCTTTCAATTCGGCCAGTTCACGTGCCAATTCAGTGCGCACCACATCAAAAGACTTGCCTGAAAAGTGCTGGTTGAAAAAGTTGCCCGCTTCCAGCAACTCTTGCTCGGAATAATCACGGGCAGCGGACAGGATGCGGTTTTGCACGTCACCATCCGGGGTCACGATAATCAGCAGAATACGTTTTTCAGACAGGCGGATAAATTCGATATGACGAAACACCTGGGACCGCTGCGGCGTTAAAACCACACCGGCAAACTGGGTCAGATTGGACACCAGTTCAGCCGCCGCATTCATGGCTTTGCCAGGCGAAACATGCAAGAGAGCATCCTTGATCTCACTATTGATGTTTTCAGGCGACAAGGTCTGGTAATGACGCACGGCCAGCAGACGGTCTACAAACATGCGATAGCCCTTGGGTGTTGGTACCCGACCGGCCGACGTATGTGGGCTGTGAATCAGGCCAAGCTCTTCAAGGTCTGCCATGACATTGCGGATAGTAGCCGGAGAAAGCTCAAAGCGCTTTGATAGCGTACGTGACCCAACCGGCTGCCCGTCTTCAATATATTGTTCAATTAAAGCTTTCAGTAAAGCACTAGCGCGTTCATCCATATTGCGATATCTTATAAATTCCCATTTACATGTATGATATTTTTTACCAGCGACTCAATCGCCGTATTCAGGAACATGCTGAAATTACGGTTAAGATGTCGTAATATCCACATTTACCTTATTGTATATTGTTTTTGACATGCATTTTTCAACCGTCGCACTTATTGGCCGATATCAGGATTCCGGCATGGATGCCCCTTTGCGGGCACTTGCCGCTGTCCTGACAAATGCCGGGCGAACAGTACTAATAGAAGAAGAAACCGCCACCAATACAGGCGTTGCCGAACTGCCTGCCGCGACAATCGAAGAAATTGGCAAACAGGCCGACCTGGTTATTGTAATGGGTGGTGACGGCACCATGCTTGGGGCTGCACGCCTGCTGGCCCCCTACAATATCCCGCTCATTGGCATCAACCATGGTCGCCTGGGTTTTATTACCGACATCCCGCTGCAAAATGCCTTACAAGCCATCCAGGCCGTCCTGGATGGCCATTTCACCCTTGAATCGCGCACCCTACTGGAAGCCTCGGTGATTCGTGGCGGACAAACCTTGACCACGGCGCTCGCCCTTAATGATGTGGTATTAAACCGTTCGGGCCGCAGTGGCATGATTGAAATCAGCGTCGAACTTGATGACCAGTTCATGTACAAGCAGCGCTCCGATGGCCTGATCATTGCCACCCCAACCGGCTCGACGGCATACGCCTTAAGTGCCAATGGCCCCATCTTGCACCCAGGGGTTAATGCTTTCCTGCTGGTACCGGTTGCGCCGCAAACACTGTCTAACCGCCCTATTGTCATTCCCACCAGCGGCACCCTAAAGCTCACGCTGACCGAAATTGGCCGGGCCGAAATGGGCGCCAGCGTGCATTTTGACATGCAAACCTGGTCCAACCTTCAACTGGGCGACCAGATTACCGTCAAAAAAGCACAACACCAGATCCAGTTCCTGCACCCCAAAGGCCTTAGCTTTTTCTCAACCCTGCGCAAGAAACTGCACTGGAACATCATGCCCGAGTCATAAAGACAAGGTTAATCTCACTCATGCTGCATTCATTACATATTCGCGATTTTGTCATTGTTGATCAAATTGACCTGCATTTTGATCAAGGTTTTACGGTTTTTTCCGGCGAAACCGGTGCCGGAAAATCCATCCTGATTGACGCCCTTGCACTGGCGCTTGGTGGCAAGGCTGAAACCTACTCCATCCGTGAGGGTGCTGATAAAACCGATATCAGCGCGGTTTTTGACTGCCCGGAATCCCTGCATGACTGGCTGCAAGAGCAGGACATGGACGACAGCGAATTAGTACTGCGCAGGGTGGTGGATCGGGCAGGAAAAAGTCGGGCGTTTATCAATGGCGTTCCTGCCAACCTTTCCCAACTGCGCCACCTAGGCCAGTATCTGGTTGATATCCACGGCCAGCATGCCCACCAAAGCCTACTTAAAAACAGCGCCCAACGTGAGTTGCTTGATGCACATGCCGATAATGCCAGCCTGCTGAAAACCCTTGCGCAACAATGGAAACAATGGCAAAGCCAAATTCAGCATTTCAAGCAGTCGCAAGAGAATGCAGCCCAGCAAAACCTTGAGCGTGAACGCCTGGAATGGCAACTACAAGAAATTACCAAGCTGCAGCTTGGCAAAAATGAATGGGAAAACATCAGCACCGAACACAACCGGCTGGCACACGCCTCCTCTTTGCTGGAGGGCGCTTCACAAACCCTCAATACGCTGGATAGTGAAAACCAGTCGCTGGTGTCCGAACTGAACAGCGCCACCCAACGCATTGCGCAACTGCTGAAAAATGATCCGGCCCTGCAAGGCATTTACGATGCCCTTGAGTCAGCCCGGATTGCCTGTGTCGAAGCCGCCTCTGACCTGAACAGTTATCTGGACAAGGTAGACCTTGATCCACTTCGCCTGTCAGAGCTTGAAAACCGCATGCGTACTATTTTTGATACAGCCCATAAATTCAGGGTGGAACCCGAACAGCTCCACGATCTTCAGCAAACACTTGAAGCCAATCTTGCCCATTTCAATAAAATCAGCAATCTTGAAGAACTGGAAAAAAGCATAGCGCAAAGCAAGGCCGCTTATATGGAAACAGCGGCAATCCTGTCCGGGAAACGTCAAAAAACCGCTGCCACACTCAGCCAGGAAGTCACCCAGGCCATGCAAACCCTGGCCATGCAAGGGGGTGTTTTCGAGATCCAGTTACAACAAGGAGAACCCGGCCCACATGGCCTTGAACAGGTCGAATTCAATGTTGCCGGCCATGCCGGCACCACGCCACGTCCTTTGGCTAAAATCGCATCCGGTGGAGAGCTGGCCCGTATTTCCCTGGCGTTGTCGGTCATGGCTAACAAGGCCGGCAGGGTACCTACGCTTATTTTTGATGAGGTAGATACCGGTATTGGCGGCGCAGTGGCCGAAGTCGTTGGAAAACTGCTACGTGAACTGGGGGGGCGCCATCAGGTATTGTGCGTTACACACCTGCCACAGGTAGCTGCCTGCGCCCAACAACACTTTCAGGTCCAGAAAAACCAGAAAAACAAAACGACACATTCAGAAATCGTTTTACTGGATGAACAGGAAAGAATCAATGAAATTGCCCGCATGCTGGGTGGGGTCACGATAACCGAAACCACCCGTGATCATGCAAGGGAAATGCTGAATCTCAAGGCTTGACCCCTTTTTTTACGAAAGGGGAAAACGATATTATTTCAAATGGTTTTTAGAAAAGTGCTTGGCTTCGCAGTCTGCGCAAGTGCCATACAAAACCATTGAGTGGCTTTCAAGATTGAAATTATAGTCTTTGGCAATTTTATATTGCCGTTTTTCAATTTCAGGATCGGTAAACTCATCTACTTTGCCGCAAACTGAACAGACCAGGTGATCATGATGATCGCCGTCGTCAAGTTCGAACACGGCCTTGCCATTGTCGAACTGGCTGCGCGTTAAAATACCCGCCTGCTCAAATTGGGTAAGCACACGATAAACCGTGGCAAGACCAATATCGACATCCTCATTAATGAGTAAACGGTAAACATCTTCCGCACTTAAATGACGCGATTCTGATTTACGGAATATATCCAAAATCTTAAGGCGCGGAAAAGTTGCCTTAAGGCCCATGTTTTTCAATTCGGTCTGATCGTTTATTTGATCGTTCATATCACCCACACTAAATCATGCTGATTCAGCATCATAGTCAAATTTAGCCACAAAGAAAGGGTTTATTGAAAAAATTTCCAAATATTTCAGTGCAATCAAGCCCATAATTGCCCAGAACTATTATCATAACACTTTTAAATGTCCAAATTATCATAGGATATTCACCCAAGTCATGAATAATACTGCACTTTTCCTTCGTCTCCGTAAAGGACTGTTTATATCTGCCCTTGCACTTACTGCACTAACCGGTTGCTCATCAGGAAAATGGGGCTTTCCTTATGTCGCCCCTGTACAGCAAGGCAACTGGATTACAGAAGAAAACGTGGCACTATTACAAAAAGGCATGACTCCCGACCAGGTTCGTTACGCCTTGGGCTCACCTACCCTGATCGACATTTTCCGTCCTGACCGCTGGGACTATCCCTATCACTACCAACCCGGCTATGGTGAACCGGTCACGCGAAACTTTTCAGTCTGGTTCGTCAATGGCGTGCTAGATCGCTGGGAAGGCGACCAACAGCCCAATTTCCAGCCCTATGAGCAAAATGCTGCTGCCAGCACTGTGACTACCCCTACAACAAATTGATACTGCACCAGCAGCAATCAATAATTATCAAAACCAAAGGTTATTTACATGCGTATAGCTATTTCCGGAGCCAGCGGCCGCATGGGCCGCATGCTCATTGAAGCGGTTCTCGAGCACCCTGAACTTGAACTTGCCGTTGCCCTTGATCATTCGGGTAGCGAACACCTTGGCAGCGATGCGGGTGCATTCCTGGGCAAACCAACCGGGGTTACCATTACCGATGACTTGTCGGCACTGAGCAACAGCGATTGCTTAATTGATTTCACTCGCCCCGAAGGCACCCTGAAACACCTGCAGGCTTGCTGCGAATACAAAACCAAAGTAGTCATTGGCACTACCGGCTTTGACGCTGCAGGTATTCAAGCCATCGAAGCGGCCGCCCAAGAAACCGCTATTGTATTTGCCCCAAACATGAGCATTGGCGTGAATGCCACTTTACGCCTGCTTGAACTGGCGGCACAATTACTCAACACCGGCTACGATGTTGAAGTTTACGAAGCGCATCACAAGCACAAGGTGGATGCGCCTTCAGGGACCGCGCTGAAAATGGGTGAAGTCATTGCCCAGGCCTGGGATAAAAAACTGGATGATATTGCCGACTGGGCCCGTCACGGCCACACCGGACCACGCAAAGAAGGCCAAATCGGCTTTTCGGTGGTACGTGGCGGTGACATTATTGGCGACCATACCGTCATGTTTTGCGGCACCGGCGAGCGAATTGAAATTACCCACAAATCATCCAGCCGCGCCACTTATGCCCAAGGCAGCCTGAAGGCCGCCCTGTTCCTGCAAAACCGTGAGAGCGGCCTGTTCAACATGCAAGACGTGATTCAAGGTTAATGCCTGAATAAAACAGGCTGTGTCTTGCCCGGAATCAGAAAATTTAGAACCCGGTACCTACAAAAACAGGTTCCGGCTCTAATGAAACGCCAAATTTCTGCCTGACATCACCGGCAATGGCCTTTGCAATAGCGATAATATCTGCCGCACAGGCATTGCCGGTATTAATAATGACCAAAGCCTGCCTTGCATGCACGCCGGCATTACCCAATTGCCGCCCTTTCCAGCCACACTGGTCAATCATCCAACCTGCCGCCAGCTTATAACTGTTATTGGGCTGCTCATAGGCAACAATCCCAGGAAACTGCTCTTTTAATTGCCAATAATGCTGTGCAGAAACAATCGGGTTTTTAAAAAAACTGCCTGCATTACCCGTTACCTTTGGATCCGGTAACTTGCGCCGGCGAATCTCGCACACAGCATCAAGAACGGCCTGTGCAGCAAGACCGGACTGCAATCCTTCATATTGCTGAAGATCAGGGTAAGAAAGTACAGGCACCCATTGCTTGGGCAGGCGAAACCGCACTGCCGTGATAATCAAACCTTTGCCATCTTCGTGCTTGAAGATACTGTCACGATAGGCAAAACGGCATTGTTCATTATTAAATATACGCTCTGTTTGCGTCAACGGATCATAAGCCACCACAGAATCGAGCCGGTCTTTTACTTCTACGCCATAAGCACCAATATTTTGCACAGGCGCTGCACCGACCGTCCCGGGTATCAAGGCCAGGTTTTCCAACCCATACCAACCTTGCTGTGTGCAATAAACCACAAAATCATGCCAAATCTCACCAGCAGCGGCTTCTACCAACCAGTCAGTGTCAGATTCCCGCACAAGACAAATCCCTTTGAGTTGGTTATGAACCACAATTTGATCGACTTGTTCACTTAATACAACATTACTTCCACCCCCCAGGATGAAGTAAGGAACCCCCGGCTTCAACAATCCCGAAATACCCGTTAAATCCTTTTTATTACAAAGACTTATGTAGTTTCTAGCCAATGATTTCAACCCCAGGGTATTCAAACGGCTCAGGTCTTTCTGTTGTATAAAATCCATATTTCCAACTATTCAAATAACGTTTTTTTGACATTATAAAGAAATAAATGCTATTATTTCATCTTTCTTAAGCACTTCTTGCTTATTTCAAAAAACAGGCAAATAAAAAAATGCTTGCAAACTGAAAAAAGATTGCTTATAATTTAAAAATTCACTGATTCAGCACTGTTCTGAAAATAGTGAAAAATGCGGGAATAGCTCAGTTGGTAGAGCGCAACCTTGCCAAGGTTGAGGTCGCGAGTTCGAGACTCGTTTCCCGCTCCAGAATTCAAATTCATAGATTTTATATCTGTGAATATAAAAAAAGGACCTTACGGTCCTTTTTTTGTTTCTGCTGAAAACTTACATTTCAAACGCTCATTGTTATTTTTCTTTTGCTGCCTCTTTTGCATTGGGATTAAATAACAAAAAACCCGCATTCATCTGTTTCATCATATCGGCAAACATATTGTTCCAGGGTATGGCATTTGCATTACCCGCCATTTCAGTCGACTGCTGCTGCCACTGCTGCAATATTTCCGTTAAACCGGACATGAACAACTGCTGGTTTTCAAGCGCCCGCTGCGCTAATTCACGGTTGCAATTAGCGCATTGCGACAAGCCCTCCAGAAGATCATTAAGCGTTTGCCCCTGAAACTGCCCATTGTTTAATTTAAGCAGCTTTTCCATATTCCCCTTGCTCTCACCAAAAGCCTTGGCAACAAACTCACCCCAGCGCTGATTATTTTCCTGAAACAGCTTCCCCATACGCTGGGACAACTCCAGATTTGCACTTAATAATGCCTGTGGCAACTGATTACCTGATCCCGCTGATGCTTTATGACTAGAAACCATGATTGTCCCCTTGAATGTTGAAAAATTAACATCACCTAAAGAAATAAGTTTTAATTTCATCCAACACGAACCAACTTCTTACCCTTCCCGTCACATCCTGCCTGTTGATTATACCCCCAGTATAGAAAAAAATATTTTACAAAACAATGCGTTACATCAACAAGGACCCGATCCTCACCCGCAACTCAACTTAAGCCCCCCCCCATGCAATCAAGCACTTCCCACGCAATCAAACTGACCACATGCAAAAAAAACAATTAATTGTCAAAATGATGCGTAGTTACAACAAAAAAACATATAAAAACCTTTCAAAGGATGTTTTTGCTGTTTTTTTATAACAAAAAAACAAAATTTTAAATTAATGATGCTATACTTATTTTCTTATTAAGTCTTAAGCACTGAATAACAGCGATTGAAAGATCCGATCCAATCAGTTGCATGTACTAAATGGCGCAGTAGCAAAGCGGTTATGCAGCGGATTGCAAATCCGTCCAGAGCGGTTCGACTCCGCTCTGCGCCTCCAGTAAAGACTTATCAATATGCGGGAATAGCTCAGTTGGTAGAGCGCAACCTTGCCAAGGTTGAGGTCGCGAGTTCGAGACTCGTTTCCCGCTCCAAATTCCAAAAAAGCCCAGACTTCGGTCTGGGCTTTTTGTTACCATCCCCTGCCGCCAGCAGATATAATCAAAATCCCAGTCGTAAATCCACTTATATAGTAATGAGGGTATTCTCATGTGGCTAATTATTGCCCACTTTCTAATTATCACGGGACTATCGATTCGTGTATTGCTCAGGCCTAACCGCGATCCAGCATCACGGGTTGCGTGGATCCTTTTTATTATGGCCCTGCCCTACGTGGGCGCATTAACCTACCTGATGCTGGGTGAAGTTCGTCCCAACAAGGGCCAGGCTCACCCACAGCCCCTTAAGGACGCCCTGACACCAATTTCCAGCCCCCCCTCAGACACCGGCATTGCCCCAATCAGCTCGGCTGGATTTTCAATCGGCAAATCTATCAGTGGCTTCAATCCGGTTGGCGGCAACACCGGGCATTTGCTTGATGACTCGAACGCCACAATTGATGCTTTGGTTGCTAATATTGATGCCGCCCTTGAACATGTACACCTTCTTTTCTATATCTGGCTGGCAGATACCAACGGATGCAAAGTGGTTGCAGCCCTGGTGCGGGCAGCCCAACGTGGCGTTACCTGCCGCGTGATCGTCGATGACCTGGGATCACGCAACTTTATCCGTAGCGAACACTGGCAGACAATGAATAAAGCGGGCGTGCAACTGGCGCGCGCCCAACCCATTGGCAACATTCTGGTACGCATCCTGAAAGGACGCATTGACGTTCGTAATCACCGCAAAATTGTTGTCATTGACAACCGGATCACTTATTGTGGCAGCCAGAACTGTGCCGACCCCGAATTTGCCATCAAGGCAAAATACGCCCCCTGGGTTGATGCCGTCATTCGGTTCGAAGGACCGATTGCCCGACAAAACCAGCTGCTATTCCTGACCGATTGGCTTATCTGCACCAATGAGGATTGCCGCGAACTGGCGCAGCAGCCCATGCCGCTACCAAAGCCGGGTTTCATCGCCCAGGTTATCGGAACCGGCCCCGAGAATCACTATTCCGCCACGCCAGAGCTGTTTGCCACACTCATGTTCAGCGCGCAGCAGGAACTGGTCATTACAACCCCGTACTACGTACCTGACGACTTTATGCAGTCAGCACTTTGCAGCAGTGCCCGCAGGGGAGTTTCAACAACGATTATCCTGCCAGCCCGCAATGACAGCTGGTTCGTGGGTGCGGCAAGCCGCAGCCATTATTCTGAATTACTGGATGCCGGTGTCCGGATTTATGAATACACGGGTGGCTTGCTACACGCCAAAACACTGACCGTTGATGACAAGACAACCCTGATTGGTTCTGCAAACATGGACCGGCGCAGCTTTGAGCTGAATTTCGAGAACAACATTCTGTTCCAGGATGAAGCATTGAGCCAGGCCATCCGCGAAAGACAAGCATCATACATCAGACAGTCAAAACCGATTGAACAAACCGACGTAGACGCCTGGAGCGCACTCTACCGGCTTCGCAACAATATCCTGGCCATACTCAGCCCGGTTCTCTAAAGGCTTGGGCAGGACATACAAAGCCTGCCTTCTTCCAAACTCAACCGGGCCACCGGGCCACATCCACGATATCCTCAAAGGCGCTCAACTGAAGATGCCGGGCGTAAAACCGCGGTTACTGACAACACGATCACAGCCAGAATCAATGGTGCAAATGAAACCCAAAGCACCATATCCCAGCCATAAGAAGCCAACAAATTACCTGAGGCAAATGAGCCGATAGCCATCGTGCCAAATACAATAAAATCATTAAATGATTGCACGCGTGTTGCTTCTTCTGGCCGGTGGCACTCAAGTACCATGGCTGAGGCGCCCACAAAACCAAAGTTCCAGCCCACCCCCAATAAAATCAGGCTCAGCCAGAAATGCGCCACATCAATGCCTGCCAAACCTATCATGGCCGAGATGGCAATCATCAGCAAACCTGCCGTTACCACACGACCAGCCCCGAAACGCGTTATTAATCGCCCGGTAAAAAAACTGGGCAAATACATGGCAATCACATGCCACTGCATACCCAGATTAGCCATCTCAAGAGGGTGACCACACATTTGCATGGCCAGGGGAGCCGATGTCATGATGAAATTCATGAGCAGGTAAGAAACCGCCGCACAAATAATGGCGGTGACAAAACGGGGCTGTCGCAAAATTAATGAAAGTGGCCGGCCACCGGCTTCTTTGCTGGCCGAGGGACGCGGCAAACAAACGCCAAACAACACGATTGCAGACAAAGCGGCAACAGCCGCCTGCACTAAATAAGTAATGGCAAACGTATAGGGCTGCCAAAAATCCATGGTATAAGTTACCAGTTGCGGCCCTATGACACCAGCAGCCACACCGCCCCCCATTACAAAAGAAAGGGATCTGGCCCGCATTTTTGGTTCAACCCCGTCAGCGGCCGCAAAACGAAAAGAAAGGACCACCGCGGCATAAGCACCACCAAAAAATGTCGCCAGACAAAACAACCAAAATGAACCCAGCACCACAGCCAGCGCTGACAGCAAACCCACCAATACGCCACACCCTGTGCCCGCCATGAAAGCCATGCGGCGGCCATAACGCCGGGCAAGCCGCCCCATAGGCAAGATACAGGCCGCCATGCCCACCACAAAAATACTGATTGGCAAGGTTGCCAATGATTTATCCGGGGCCAACACATTACCAACAATTGCCCCCGTTGCATAAACAACCACCGAATTGGCCCCTGCCAAAGCCTGGGCAACGGTAAGGCGGGCGATATTCCCTCGTTGCTGGCGCCGAGACAAAGCCGGCGTGATCTCTTCCAATGCGGCGGTTTCAGGATGCGACAAGATTTACCCCAAATAAATTTATATTGAAATCTAATGTCACATATTACTGAATTTCATAAACATATAAATAAAAAACACAACAACACAATGATAAAATTCTTTATTTGCAGACAACTATCATTATTCAACGCATGTCACCACAACACCCCATCCATAAAAAACCAAAAATCGGCCTTATCCTGGGCAGCGGATCTGCCCGTGGATGGTCACATATTGGGGTCATACAAGCATTGGAAGAAGCAGGTATCAAGCCGGACATTATTTGCGGTACCTCAATTGGCGCCCTGGTAGGCGCTGCTTATGCGGCAGGTGAAATTGATGTTTTCACGAAATGGGTCCTGGACCTCAAAATTGGCAATGTGCTCTCTTTTATGGATGTCCATCTGAATGGTGGGTTCCTGAAAGGTGAAAAAATCATGAATTTTTTCAAAGACCATTTCATGGACAGAAACATAGAAGATCTCAACCTGCCATTCGGCTCGGTCGCCACCTCCCTGACCACTGGCAACGAGATCTGGATCCGTGAAGGATCTACCGTTGATGCAGTCAGGGCTTCATTGGCCCTGCCCGGTTTATTTACCCCTTTTATTCGTGATCAGGAAATTCTGGTGGATGGCGGCTTGGTCAATCCGGTACCGGTTTCCCTAGCCCGTGCGATGGGTGCCGATTTTTTGATTGCGGTAGACCTGAACTCGGACTTGATTGGCCGGTATTTTTATAACCCGCCCGCACCTGCATTTTCCTTTGGCAACAATGTCCCCGAATGGCTTCGCAAGCTCCAGCAAAATTTTGGCAAGCCAGCTAACCTCCAGGAAGGTACTCCCTTACCACTGAAAACCCCATCATTACTGGATGTCATCGCTTCCAGCGTGAATATCATGCAAGCGCAAATTACCCGCAGCAGGATGGCCGGAGAACCACCGCACATTATTATTGCGCCACAACTGGCCCACTTAAGCCTGCTGGATTTTCACCGTGCCGCTGAAGCGATCGAGGAAGGACGCCGCGCCGTTGAGATTTGCCTGCCCGCACTTGATAAACTGAAAAAACACAAAAAGCTCTGAATTTAACTTACCCTTACCGCCAGCATTATTTGCAAGATAGCAAAGGCATGTCGATAAAACCTCGCCATCTACTGACTGATGTCGTCATATTGCATCAAATCCCCCGTCAACAAATGTTTTTTTCAAACAGATCGGCTATCCTTATTGCCATAAATAAAGTTCAACAAGGATAGCAACATGAAACTCAAAAACTATGTCTTAGCAGCACTCGTCTCTATATTTGCCCTTTCAGGATGCAATACAGTCAAAGGGATTGGAGAAGACATTTCAGCGGGTGGCCAGGCAATCGAAAGAGCAGCCAAATAATCAACAAAAGGTAAAGGTACGTCGGGCTCTTGGCAACGATTATGATGCCAGGTTATATGCCCCGACTGCCCGTAACAACAAGACACGAAAGGAACGACTATGGACAAAAACGTGCTGGACGCCATCAAAAAATGGCCTGATGTTCCTGCCGTTTATGGCTGGTTATCCCTGGACCTGAACGGAAAATGGAAACTTCACCCCGCCGGTTCATATCAACCTGGCAAGCCTGGCGAATCCATAAGCAGCCCGCAGATCAACGAATTCATCAACCGCAACTATGCTGCAACGGAAAACGGTGAATGGTTTTTCCAGAATGGTCCACAACGTGTTTACGTCTGCCTTGAGCATGCGCCCCATGTACTGCATCTGGCCGAAGACAGCCACACACTTGAGACACATACCCGTCAAACGGCACAAACCATACAAGCGTGGTATCTGGATGAACAGGGCTTCCTGTATGCACAAACAAATCTTGGTGCCGCTATTATTTATGGCCGGGATACACCCAAGGTCATTGAGCATTTTTCTATTGCCAATCCTGATAACCATGGCACATGCCTGGATAGCCTGTCAGAAAATCACCTGCATTCACTTGAACAAGGAGAGCAACTACTTGTTCATTACTGGCAACATCCCGAATACAGCGCACCCTTACAACAAATTGACAGCAGGCAGATCCCTGAAAAAATGAATTTTATTGCCCGGCCCATGGCGGGATAATTTTTAACAGGCCATTGCAAACTTAAGCGATAATCCATGTATTATTGTACGTAAACACAATTACCCGTAATCTATGACTTATCACGAATCTTCCTTTTATTTTCCGGCACCGGTTGAGCAACGTTTTTGCTCACAATGCGGCTCTGCCCTTACCCGCAAAATCCCCCCCGATGACAACCGCGTGCGCGACCTTTGCGAAAACTGTGGCGCCATCCATTACAAAAATCCATTGGTTGTCGTTGGCACGGTACCGGTTTGGGAAGATAAAATCCTGCTCTGCCGCCGCGCCATCGAACCCCGCTATGACAAATGGACTTTACCTGCCGGTTTCATGGAACTAAGTGAAACCAGCAGCCTGGGCGCCATTCGTGAAACCACCGAAGAAGCGGGTGCGGACATCACATTAAAACAGCTTTACACCGTCATTGATGTCCCCCACGTTAACCAGGTACACATGTATTTTTTGGCTGAGGCTAAAAATCCGACACTGAATCCTGGCCCGGAAAGCCTGGAAGCCCGTTATTTTGGTATTGATGAAATACCCTGGGAGGAGCTGTCTTTCCGTACGGTTACCCAAACGCTAAAACGTTATATCAAAGACAAGGAGCTCGGTGTTTTCACCACTCACTACCTTTCCTTATCCTAAATCCTAAGTAATGACGCTTCCCTGGCTAGACCTGCAAACCCCGTTTCCACCGCCAGAGTTTGCCCTGAAAGAACCGGATGGGCTATTGGCATGCGGTGGTGATTTATCCACCGACCGCATGATCAGCGCCTATCGCCAGGGCATTTTCCCGTGGTATTCCGAGCCACAACCCATCCTGTGGTGGACTCCCTCCCAACGCATGGTCCTGAAATGCCAGGATTTCATCATCTCCCACAGCCTGAAGAAAAAACTCAGGCAAATTGCCAGGCAAGAAGCCTTACCCAATCCTGCCATTCAAATCAAGGTAGATACTGCCTTTATCCAGGTCATGCAGTCCTGTGCCGCCCCCAGGGAAAACCAGGGCGGCACTTGGATTAGCCAGGACATTATTACTGCCTATGCCAGCCTGCATACGCTTGGACTGGCCCATAGCATCGAAACCTGGGTTGACGGCAAGTTGGTCGGTGGCCTTTATGGTGTTTCAATGGGCAAAATGTTTTATGGCGAATCCATGTTTTCCAATATGAGCGATTGCTCCAAGATCGCACTCGCCTATACCGTCCGTTTCCTCGATAGCCACGGCGTGGAATGGATAGACTGCCAGCAGGAAACCCGGCACCTTGGCAGCCTTGGTGCAAGCCCGGTTACACGCAAGCTGTTCATGGAACACCTGAAAATCGCCATTCCCCAAACCCCGCCTCCCTGGAAAGCGGGAATTTTATTTTCGGATGGCCATATCTATTGAATCCATCACTGGTATTTGAGTATATTTAACTCATGAGTGAAATTCATGACCCAAACCTGCATATATTGCATTACTACTTAACGGCTTCCTACCCTTGCAGTTATCTTGAAGGCAGGGTTGCCCGTTCGCGGGTTGTTGCCCCAGGCCATCTGGTTAATGCCAAGGCGTATGCGACCTTGTTAAGAAGCGGCTTTCGTCGCAGTGGCCTGTTCACGTATAAACCCCAGTGCGATAATTGCCAGGCTTGCATTTCAGTCCGCATCAACACGGCCGTTTTTAAACCAAGCTCAACCCAAAAACGCGTTTTCAAACGGCACCGTGACCTGTCCGCCCGCAAAGTTCCGATGCAATGGAGCAGTGAACATTTTCTGCTGTACTGTCGTTACCAGCACCAACGTCACCCTGATGGTGGCATGGACGACCAGGGAAGAGAACAATACGAGCAATTCCTGCTGGCCAGCCATGTCAACACCGAACTGGTTGAATTCCGTTCCTCCGATGGTGTTTTGCGTATCGTGTCCATTATTGATATCAGTGATGACGGCCTGTCTTCCGTCTATACCTTTTACGATCCTGACTACCCCGGCAGCCTGGGTACCTATTGCATTTTATGGCAAATAGAACAATGCAGGCGGCTTGGCCTGCCCTGGCTGTATCTGGGATACTGGATCAGGGAAAGCCCAAAAATGTCCTATAAAACACAGTTCCGGCCCATTCAGCAATATATAAACCAGCAATGGATTGACTACATTCTGGGACAGGAATAGTTTTAAGTAAAAATAAGCATTAAAATGCACGGATTACATTATTTTTCTTAGCCATGTTCAATACATTTAAACTTTATCCCTTTGTTCGCCCACTGCTCTTTTCAATGGATGCCGAGACGGCGCATGAAATGACATTGAAATCATTGCAAAAAGCCCACCATTGCAAGGTTACCCGTGAGTTGTTAAAAGGCAATCACACCCTGCTTCCCACCACCTTAATGGGCTTACCCCTGCGTAACCCCGTCGGGCTGGCTGCAGGACTGGATAAAAACGGGGAATGCATTGATGCACTGGGCCAGCTTGGCTTTGGCTTTATTGAAGTGGGCACGGTCACCCCCCGCGCCCAGCCAGGTAACCCCAAGCCCCGCATGTTTCGCCTGCCCCAGGCCGAGTCCCTGATTAACCGTATGGGCTTCAACAATCATGGGCTTGATACTTTCCTGCAAAATGTACAGAATAGTGAATGGCGGGCAAAAAGAGGCGTCCTGGGCCTGAACATAGGCAAAAATGCCGATACCCCCATCGAAAATGCCGCCAGTGACTACCTGATCGGGCTTGAAGGCGTATATCCATTTGCCGATTATGTCACCATTAATATCTCTTCTCCCAATACCAAAAACCTGCGTGCCCTGCAGGGTGGCGACGAATTAAGTGATTTATTGCGGCAAATTGCCGACAAACGCAAGGAACTGGCTGACCGTTATGGCCGCCGGGTACCGGTAGTCGTCAAGATTGCCCCCGATCTGGAAGCAGAGCAAATCCAGGCTATTGCCCATATTTTGCCGCGTTTTGAAATCGATGGTGTGATTGCGACCAATACAACCCTTTCCCGCGATGCGGTTCAGGGGCTTAAACACAGCGAAGAAAGCGGTGGCCTGTCAGGCCCGCCGGTTCATGAGCTGTCGCTTAAAGTCATTGAGTCCCTCAGGAAAGAAATGGGACAGGATTTTACAATCATTGGCGTTGGCGGCATCAACTCAGGCAAACAGGCACTTGAAAAAATCAATGCTGGTGCCAATGCAGTACAGCTATACACCGGCCTTATTTACCAAGGCCCCAAACTGATTGCCGATTGCATTAATGAACTTAGAAAATGCGATGTTTTCATGCGTAAATAAAACCATGCATCAATGCCCGCTTTAAAAGCGGGCATTGATAAAAAAAATGCCTGTAATATCCATAAAAAAGAGCCCTTTAAAAGGGCTCTTTTTACTAGCAGGCTTAAAACCGATTAGTTACGACCACCGGCACGGGCTGCTGTTTTTGCTGCATTGGCCACATTATTGGCGGCAGCGGTAGTAGCGGCAGTGGCTGATTCTGTTGCCTTGATGGTGGCATTAGCAGCGGCGGTCAGGTTGCCTTCGGCAACTTCAACAGCCTGTTTCGCTGCTTTATTCAATGAATCATAAGCAGTGTTAGCAGTTGCCAAAGAAGATTTCAGCAAGGCAACGGCGCTTTCAGAACCGGTAGGCGCATTTTTAGCCAATTGATCGATGGTTTCAGCAATTTGCTGTTGGCCTTCGGCAACTTGGGTTTCTGTCAACTTGATCAGTTCGTTGCTAACGCTTGAGATAATGTCATAAACATTTTTTGTGTAAGCAACCGCTTTCTCGGCGTTAGGCTGTGCCAGTGAAGAAACGAACGCAACCGCTTCCTGTGGATCTTTCAATTCTGAAGCCTGTTGAGTCTGCTCAGCAGCTTCACCCAAAGAAGCCTTGATGACTTTCATGTTAAGGTCAACCAGTTTCTCGAAGCCACCAAAGATAGAACCTTGTAAGGCAACAAAAGTGTTGATGGCTGTTTTTTGACGGTCCAAGATTTGTTGAGGAATTGCGCTCATGATATGTCCTAGGTATAAATAAGTTTATGAAGTAAAAAGCTGCTACACGATAAGTTGAACAGCCGGTTGCAATATCATTTTCAGGAAATTACTGCCAACCTATTTATATTGCACCGCACAATTCAAATTATACGTTATTCCAGTTGCCGGTCAAGTGTTTTTTTGTGCATCGCACAAATAATTACAAGAAAACCCAAAAAAAACCTAACCAATTGAAATGTAATTACTTTTTATTAAGTCTTGATGACAGACCACTTTTACATCACGTTATGTTTACCCGCTAATTTTGTGGCTGTCTTTATGACACTCATAGCCCAGGTCTGTCGAAATTTTGGCGGCGGTGTCTATCAGCAGCTCTACCCATTCATCGCGCATCCGCTCTGAAGGGGAAGAAATGGACAGGCCAGCCACCAATTTGCCACTATCGTCAAAAATACCGGCAGAAATACAACGTACACCCAACTCAAGCTCTTCGTTGTCCCGGGCATAGCCATGACGACGCACAAAAGCCAATTCTTTTTCAAGACGATCAAGGTCTGTAAGACTATTGCCAGTGGTACCGCCAAGTCCGGTACGCAATGCATAGGCACGCACACTTCTGGGTTCGGCCGCAGCCAGGAAAAGCTTGCCAACCGAAGTAAGATGCAATGGCGCACGGCCACCAATCGCCCGAACCACCTGCATGCCTGAACGCTCGCTCCAGGCACGATCTATATAAACAATGTCGTCACCCTGCTGGATGGACAAATTAATGGTTTGCCCGGTAAGGCGATGTAATGCCTGCATATGTTCATGTGCAATTTCCCTGACGTTTAGTCGATCCTTGACCAGGGAACCCAATTCAAGCAAGCGCATGCCAAGCTGATACATGCCGTTATTGACCCTGTCTACATATCTACCTGCGGCAAGATCATTCAGGATCCGGTGTGCCGTTGACGAATGCAAATTGGACAAGGCGGCAATTTCTTTCAGGGAAACAGGCTCTTCCTGCTCTGCCAGCACATCAAGCAATTTCATGGCCCGTTCGAGGACCTGAATGGTAATGTCGGAAGTACTTGATGCTTTGACCGGGGGTACGATTGGACGCTTAGCAGTCATTTCTATAACTTTGGATGTTGCAATGCAATATATTTTATCCCATGATGTGAAAAGAAGCTATGCTTATCTTGATGCAAATAAGCATAGCTTCTTGAATGCCTAACGGCTACAAAGCCATAGGGACTAAAAAGTGAATCTCCCCCCGGCCCTGAGGATTTCTCCTTTGAGATAGGAAAATGCCTCTTGTACGGCAGGAGACGGCCCTTTTACACCCAAATCGACAAAGGGCGGATTATTATCCCTGGCCACCGTAGGCAAACTGAATGTCCTGACACCCGGCCAATTAAGCTCGATAAATTCCAGTGCCGGTGTAATTCGGGATTCCGGCAATGAATAAGCCAGAATGGAATGCTCTTCGATTCGCTCAAGATTATGATATTGCGCATACCGCTGGTCAAGCGTCCATTCAATCATGGGCCATGCCATTTCAGGAAAACCAGGCACAAATGTATGATCCTGAATGAAAAAACCCGGAATTTTATTATAAGGGTTAGGAACGATTTCAGCCCCTTTGGGAAAGACACCCATTGCCAGCCGACGCTGGTTTTCCGGTGTTCCCATGTCTATGCTGCCACGGCCTTCTTTGGCCAGTTCCTGAAAACGTGCGGTAATCAGCTTGGCTGCAATAGGGTGCAATTCAAGTTCAACCCCCAAAGCGAGCGCAACGGCATCGCGGGTTTTATCATCGGGGGTAGCACCAATGCCACCACAAGAAAATACAATATCGCCAGATGCAAAACTGCGTTTGTATTCCTGCACAAGCGTATCAAGATCGTCAGGTAAAAACCGGGCCCATGACAATTGTATTCCCCTGCTGGAGAGCATCGAAATGACTTTTGACAAATGCTTGTCTTCGCGACGTCCTGAAAGGATTTCATCACCAACGATAAACAGACCAATTTTTCTTGTCGAGCTATTACTCATTTTTCTCACCTTTTGGGCGGCATTGCCCAAATACCAGATTACGGCATAATTGATAGATTATGCACAGCACATAAATTTTGACTTGAAAACAATTATTGCTTTATGATGATAAGCCAATCGGCAGCGGAAAAACAGCCTCTGGCGCCTTGCCGGCATTGTTTTTTACGTCTGCCGCCTTTTTACGACTATTATTGATTATGTTAATTCAAAATCCAAGGCAACACGCTTCCGCTATCGTCAACAAACTGCATAATCCCAACGTCTGGCTCATCGCATGTTATTGCGCACAGTGGTGCGACACCTGCAAAGAATACTTTGATTCATTTGTGGAGCTCAGCCAGCGGTTTCCCCAACACCTGTTTGTTTGGGTTGACATAGAAGACGAGCCTGAACTGCTTGATGATATTGATATCGAAAACTTTCCCACGCTATTGATACAGATTGAAGGAAAGAATCATTTTTTTGGCACCATGCTACCTTACATCAGCCACCTGGAGCGAATATTGCAAAATATCCGCCCCGATAGCCCTGTCCAGCCGGATGGCCCTTCTGCGTTCAGTCGCTTGATTCAGCAGGCTTGATGTTTTTTTTAGGGCGTCCGCCCAAGAGTATGGCCAACTGTGGCTGCTTGGCCGTGGCCTGGTGTTCCATCCACTTTTGCTCCTGCTGCAACCGCTGGGCCTCTTTTTGAGGATCTTTTGCCGATGGCTCATAAGGCTTGAGGAAAAAATCGTCAATAGGTGCCGGCCGTGAACCGGGAAAAGTTCGCTTGAAACGCTCGCCCTTGCCACGGCTACGAGAATCACTAGCGGCTTGGCTACGATTCTGGAATACATCCGCAATATTAAGCGTCCCACGCGGCACTTTAACCTTAATGAGTTTTTCTATATCCTCAAGCAGTTTTTCTTCGTGCTCGGTATACAGGGCGATAGCCTCGCCAGAGGCGCCCGCCCTGCCAGTACGGCCAATTCGGTGCACGTAATCTTCAGGGTTAAACGGAAGATCCACGTTGATCACACAAGGCAAACCGGCAACATCCAGCCCGCGGGCAGCCACATCAGTTGCCACCAGCACAGCGGTTTCTCCCGACTTGAAAGAATCCAAAGCCTTAATGCGCTCGATCTGGGATTTGTCGCCGTGAATGGATTCAGCCTTGATACCTTCTTTTACCAATTCACGGGTCAAACGACTGGCCCCAATTTTGGTATTCACAAAAATAATGACCTGGCTAAGATTGCGCGACTTGAGCAAATGCAAAACGGCTGCTTGCTTGTTGTTGCCAGATACCGGATAGGCTATCTGTGTCACGTTTTCGGCAGTGGCATTTTGCGGTGCCACATTGATCTCGATAGGAGATTTAAGGAAAGTTCGTGCCAGCTTCCTGATTTCCCCGCTAAAAGTGGCGGAAAACAGCAGGCTTTGCCGGGACTTGGGCAACAGCTTTACAATGCGCTCAAGATCGGGCAAAAAGCCCATATCAAGCATTCTGTCTGCCTCATCAAGAACCAGGGTGTTCACCTGGGACAAATTGATGGTTTTCTGTTCTATGTGGTCAAGCAAACGGCCTGGCGTTGCAATCACCAGTTCGCACCCTTTACGCAACTCTTCTTTTTGCGCAGAGATATCCACACCGCCAAACACAACCGCGACACGCAAGGGACAACTTTCGCTATAACGCTTGACACTATCGGCAACCTGGTCGGCCAGTTCCCGGGTTGGAGCTAAAATTAGCGCACGCACCGGATGCCGGGCAGGCGAAGTGCTGTTGCTGGCATATGGCATTAAGCGATGCAACAGGGGTAATGTAAAGGCCGCGGTTTTACCGGTTCCGGTTTGGGCCGCTCCCATGACATCACGGCCATCGATAATGGCTGGTATGGCTTGGGCCTGAATAGGTGTAGCGACTGTATAGCCACTGGCTGAAATGGCCGTTAATAGATCGGGGTGAAGACCAAATTCACTAAAAGACTTCACACTTTCAGCATTGGCATTAGAGGTATCCGTCATTGGGTCCTGAACAATAAAATAAAATATCTGTATTTGCAAAAATATGCAAAAAAATAACAATTAACTGCTTATTTTACTACTCTGGCATCCCATATTAGCCGATTCATGAAAGTCTGGACTGAATTTATGCAAAAACCCAGCGCAATAACCACAAGGTCCCCATGCCAGCGGCAATCAACACCAGAATGCTCCGGAAGCGGAAAAACGCCAGACCAGCCACCAGGCCGGCAAACAACTCGGCCCCGATGCGAGGCATTTCACCCTGGGCCCAAGGGAGCAGGCTTGGCACAATAATGGCAACCAGTGCGGCTACCGGCGCATAACGCAAGCCGCTTTTTACATTATCAGACAAGGGGATATACCCGCCAATCAGCAAGTAACCAACCCGGGTAATAAAAGCGCATAACACCATCAGGGCCGTTGCTTTCAATACATATTCAACGCTCATTTAACGCCCCCTTTTATTGTTTTACTGCCATGTTTGCCATACTTTTCGGCCAGGACGCCCGCCGCCACTCCGACAATAATTGCCACAAACAAGCCAAGCCTGAAAGGCAACTGTTGCCCCACCCAGGAGGCCACCGCAGCGGCCACCACCGTCACCAACATGGGGTGGGTCCGCACCATGGGAATCACGATGGCCAGCAAAGTGAATACACCGGCATACTCAAGCGACCAGGATCCCGGAATATAACTGCCGACATAAATGCCCAACACCGTAGAAACTTGCCATACGAGCCATAGCAGGACAGAGCCCGACATATAATAGCCATAATACATGCCAATACGGCCAACCCGCTGCTGGCGAAAACGGTTCATGAACAGGACAAAGCCGACATCGGTTAAAAAGTAACCGGCCACGATTCGCCGTACAACCGAAAAATGCCTGAAATAAGGATACAAGCTGGCGCCAAAAATGATAAAGCGCAGGTTAACAATCATTGCCGCAAAAAAGATAACCCATAAAGGCGCATTCAAGGCCATCAGCGGAGCCACTGTCAGTTGCAGGGAACCGGCATAAACCAGAAATGACATGAGCACGGCCTGCCAGGCGGCAAGCCCATAATTGACCATCGCCACTCCGGTCACAAATCCCCATACAGACAAGGCAAACAGGTTTGGCGCAATATGTCTGCTGCCCATGAGCCAAGCCATTTTTTTTATTGAAAGCCGGGAGGGCAGCGCTTTTACCCCCGTTGATAACTGCACGGACAATTCGACTTCCTTGTACAATGATTGAAATTATTAACAGAAGTCTGAATTCTAGCAAAGCATGGACGTTTTCTTTAAAATGGAACCAGGTTTCATCCAGAAACAGGCTTATTTTATTTACAGAGTTTGCCTCCAAGCCCTGTATTTGTCACGATATAATGTTTTGGCTATCGCATGCCCAGAAGGAAAAAAATGTCATCTCAAGCAACACAAGAACCTATTATTGTTACTGCACAAGACCTGCCTTTGCATTGCCCGGGCCCCAATGCGCCCCGCTGGAGCCTGCATCCCCGTGTTTTCCTGGATGTCAGCAAAACCGGTGAAGCCAGCTGTCCCTACTGTGGTACTCATTACAAATTAAAAGAAGGCGAAAAAGTGCATGGGCACTAAAACATCCGGTACCACCAAACGCAGTGTTTTCACCAGCCCTGCCGAAGTGGAGCAATCCTTTTACGAGGCGCTTCGCGAGGCAGACCTGACCAAACTCATGCGAACCTGGGCAGATGATGAAGACATCGTCTGCATTCACCCCAATGGCGAGCGCCTGGTTGGCTCCCAGGCCATCCAGGCTTCCTGGAAAGAAATCCTGGCAAAAGGACCGCTTAGCATCGAAGCAAAAATACCGGTCATTTTTCATCATGGCATGATTGTGATACATACCATTCTTGAAAGGCATTACTTTGCGACCTCAATGGGGCAAAAAGAAATGCTTTGCCATGTCACCAATATTTTCCAGAAAAGCCGTAGTGGCTGGCACCTCATTTTGCACCATGCCTCCATCGCTCCCCCTGATACGGTCATGGACGACTTGCATCCGGCAACCAGCATGCTGCTGCATTAACCCCAAGAACGTTACTTTCCCTTGAATACCCAGCTGGATCTTAGTCCCTGCCCTAGCCCGAAATGGTTGCCTGACGGGCAATCACAAACCATTTTTGCCTCCCTGTTCGTACCCCGGCCACAAATTGCCTATGCACGGGAAAGAATAATTACCGCAGACAATGACTTCATTGATATAGACTGGAACATTCCCGGCCTGCACCCGCTAGCGCCTGACAACACGCCGGCTGTTTTTCAGGCAGGCCAAAACCCCAACCTTAATCAAATGCCGGATACGCAACCCGCCCTGGTATTGTTTCATGGCCTGGAAGGCAGTAGCCAAAGCCATTATGCCCGTGCCATTTGCCATTATTTCCGGCAAAAAAACTGGGTCGTCGCCGTTGCCCATTTTCGTGGCTGCTCGGGCGAACCCAACAAACTGCCCCGTTCCTACTTCTCTGGGGATTCTGCCGACATCAACGCCATTATCAAGCATCTTAAACAAAGCATGCCCAATGCCCGCTGGTACGCCTGCGGGATTTCAATGGGTGGCAATGCGCTACTCAAATATACCGGAGAACAACAAGAAAGCCTGAGCTGGCTGCAGGCGGTGGCAGGCATATCGGTACCCCTTGATTTACTGGCAACCGGCAAACATCTGGAAACCGGTTTTTTTGGGCGTTTCGTGTATACACCGCATTTTTTGCAAACCATGAAAAAGAAAATTCGCGAAAAAGACCGGCAATTTCCCAACGCGATGGATACAGATAAAATCCTGCAGGCCAAAACCCTGTTTGAATTTGATGATGCCTATACAGGCCCCATCCATGGTTTCCAGGGTGCCCTTGACTACTGGGCCCGCTGCGCAAGCAAGCCCTTCCTGAAAGACATCCGTATTCCCACACTGGTCTTGAACGCCAGAAATGACCCTTTCATTCCTGAAGCCTCGTTACCCGGAGTCAAGGACATTTCCTCATACGTAACCCTGCACCAGCCCGCAACAGGTGGCCACGCCGGGTTTTCAACCGGCCCTTTTCCTTCGCATTTTGACTGGCTGCCACAGCGGCTGGAAAAATTTTTCCGCCTGGGCAGCTAACCCGCAGATTTGGCCACGCCGGCAGGCAATCGGCCCACTTCCTTGCCCCTGAATGTAGAGCGCAAACGTCCCTTGGCCGACAGGCGCATCATATTGGCCAGCGCCACCAACAAGCCAAAAGACTCGACCAGTGCCGCCGGAATCCACATGGTAAGACCACCAATACTTTGATCCTCTAGCGCACTCATGGGCAATGCCCGGCCGCAAAGATCAAACAGGGGATATAAATCAACCGAGGTAAAGGCTATATAAGCCCCCGCCACCATTTGCGGCAACATGGTCAGGATGGGCGACAACACCCGGGCACCCGGAGACATGACGGCTGGCGATCCACCTTTAACGCACCATTGCCCTGCCCGGCCCAACCACGTTTTAGCCGTAAGCATCGGTGGATTGGACGGACGACGGTCAAGCACCAGGTTCCAGTACATAAATCCACTGATAACCACCGACCAGTTCATGATCCGGTAAAGCTTCCAGTCGAGCATCGAATAAAACTGAATAGTGGGGTCCAGCCAGACCAAAACCAGCATGACAAACAGGACCGGTACAAAAATCTTGTTGGTCAGGAGGCCTTCAAGGAAGCGACCCACGAAGGTATGGCGGAAATTTTTCAGCCAGACTCTTGTCCGCAAGGGCAGGCCCGCACGCATGACCTGGCCAGGATAAGCCGCCATCACGATGAGTGGTCCCAAATGGTGCAACACCACATGCTGTATGCGGTGAATGAAAAACATGCGTTCGGCGTAGTAGTCTATATGCGTGTGCAAAGACAGGTAAATCATGAAAAAACCGGTCCAGAACAGCCATTGCCTGGTACGGGTCACCTTGTGCACAGCGGTTCCGCGCATGAACAAAACACCACATACGAGAAATGCGATGACCAGGGTGGGAGAAAACTCCCATGGCTGCAGCCAATGCATCAGGTCCAGATTCATAAACCAACCGATCAGAGAAAAATTAATTAAACTATTATTATCATGCAGATAGCCTATTGTAATCGTTGTTTAACCCTTTTCGGGCCAATCGCTAAAAGCACAAAAAAATGAAATTGCCGTCGAACCGTTTAAAAGAAGCGCTAAAATATGCCCATCATGGAAGAATTTGATTTTGATATTGCGATTTTAGGTGCAGGTCCAGCCGGCTGCGCACTTGCCTGTACCTTGGCGTCTGTCAGCCAAGGCGCTTTGCGCATTGCCCTTTTCCAGGGCATCAACAAACGGCACGACCCCACCCAGGACACGCGGGTACTGGCCCTTAACTACGGCAGCCGGGTATTTCTTGAAAAACACCGTCTTTGGCCAGACCATAGTGCCATCATAGAAACCGTTCACGTTTCACAAAAAAACCGCCTGGGCCGCACACTGATTTCCAGCAAAGATTTTGACGTCCCCATGCTGGGCAGTGTGGTTGCCTACGCCGAATTGTATCGCAAACTGCAAGAACGGCTGCAAGAATTGCCCGTCACCGTCTTAAGCGGTGAATTAGCCAGTGCTGCCCAGGAAAACAGCAACGCCCCGGTAATGGTCACGCAAGGTGAAAAAACCTGGCGCACCCGCATCGCTGTCCAGTGTGATGGCATCAAGCCCAAAGACATCCATCGCGAATATAACCAGCATGCGCTGATTACCGCCGCACGGGCCCAATTCCCCAAACCGGGCTGGGCTTGGGAGCGCTTCACCCAGGAAGGGCCACTGGCCGTCCTGCCGCATCCCATTTTCAAGAATGCCCAGTCTATTGTTTGGTGCACTTCACCCGAACGCGCCCAGGCCTTGACCCGGCTTGATGATGCTGAATTCTCCCGCACCCTTACCCAACACTTTGGAGAACGGTTGGGCGAGCTAACCGTTCTGGAAAAACGGACTGTTTTCCCGCTTCATTTAAGTGCCACCAAAAACACGGTTAACGGCCATATCGCCACACTTGGCAATGCAGCCCAAACCCTTCATCCGGTTGCCGGACAGGGTCTGAACCTGGGTCTTCGCGATGTAGCCACCCTGGTCCATTGCCTCAAGCCCTGGATGCTCAATACCAGCCAGTCAGCAGCACCTTTTTTAAATAATTTTGCCAACAGCCGTAAATTTGACCGTAGGCTAACCTGTGAACTGACTGATTTCCTGCCCCGTGTTTTCACAACCGGCAATCCGCTGATAGAACATGGCTGCGGCCTTGGCCTGCTTGGCATGGACCTTTTAAAACCACTGCGTCAGCCCTTGGCCCTGCATCTATTACAGGGTTTCAGAAACTGAATTTTCAGGCAAATCGCTCATTTTTTACTCAGCGACAGCCAAATTGGTTAAAATCTGCGCATGCATATCGGTCCCTGGCATCTTCCCAATCCTGTTTTTGTCGCCCCCATGGCGGGGGTGACCGATCGTCCTTTCCGCCAGCTTTGCAAACGGCTAGGAGCAGGTTATGCCGTATCGGAAATGGCCGCCAGCAACCCAAAGCTCTGGAACAGTGTCAAAACCTCAAGACGCCTTAACCATGAAGGCGAGGTAGATCCGATTGCCGTCCAGATTGCCGGTGCAGACCCCGAAATGATGGCTGAAGCCGCCGTTTTCAACATCGAAAAAGGCGCCCGCATCATAGACATCAACATGGGTTGCCCCGCCAAAAAAGTCTGCAGTGTTGCCTCCGGCTCTGCGCTACTGCGCAATGAAACCCTGGTTGCCCACATCATCGAAAGCGTTGTCAAGGCTTGTACCCCTTACAATGTGCCGGTTACGCTTAAAACAAGAACCGGTTGGGACCGGGAAAACAAAAACGCGGTACGCGTAGCCCGCCTGGCCGAAAACCTGGGCATTGCCGCCTTGACGCTGCATGGCCGCACAAGATGCGACTTGTACACCGGAGAGGCAGAATACGACACCATTGCCCAGGTCAAGACCGAAATTTCAATTCCCGTAATTGCAAATGGGGATATCACCGATCCCCACAAAGCAAAATACGTACTAGACTACACCAAAGCAGATGCCATCATGATTGGCCGTGCCGCACAAGGAAACCCCTGGATCTTCAGGGAAATCAATCACTTCCTTGATACCGGCCAATTGCTGCCAAAGCCCGGATACGGGCATATGAAAGCCGTCCTGCTTGAACACCTGCATCATCATTACACCTTCTATGGTGAATACACCGGGGTTCGATCGGCCCGCAAGCATATCGCCTGGTACATAAGCAAACTGCCCGGAGCAGCCTCTTTTTGTGACAGGATGAACCGAATCGACAACAGTCATGATCAGTACACGGCCGTAGAGCAATGGTTTGATCAGTTGATTATCCGCCAAGGGCAGCAACCGGCAACCAGCCTGGTGCACTGAAAATACCCTTGTATTTTTGTCTCCAACAATATAATTCCACTAATTTCGTTACGCCATGAATAATACTCAAAATCTTCAAGAGTGTGTCCGTACCAACCTAGAACTGTATTTCAAGGAACTCGGTGACAGCAATCCGAGCAATCTTTGGGAAATGGTCAACAGTTGCGTCGAAAAACCCCTGCTTGAAGTTGTTATGCAAAAAGCCAACAGCAACCAATCCAAGGCGGCTGAAATGCTTGGCATCACTCGCAATACCCTGCGTAAAAAACTTATTACACATCACTTAATCTAATCACCATGAAACTTTCAACTGCCTTACTTTCGGTTTCAGATAAAACCGGCATTGTCGAATTTGCTCAAGCACTTGCACAACGTGGCATCAAGCTGCTGTCCACCGGTGGCACGGCCGCCCTGCTGAAAAAAGCAGGCCTTGCCGTTACCGAAGTTGCCGAGCACACAGGTTCTCCCGAGATCCTGGATGGCCGGGTCAAAACCCTGCATCCCAAGATTCACGGGGGCCTGCTGGGTCGCCGGGATGACGAGATCCACCTGAACACCATGAAAGAACACAATATTGACCCTATCGATCTGCTGGTGGTCAACCTGTATCCTTTCCGTGAAACCATTGCCAAGCCAGGCTGCAACTTTGCCGACGCGATTGAAAACATCGACATTGGTGGCCCTGCCATGCTGCGTGCCGCCGCCAAAAACCATGGCACCGAAGCCGGTGGCGTAACGGTAGTGATTGACCCTGCCGATTACCCGCAGGTCTTGCAGGAAATTGATGCCAACGGCCAAACCTCTTACGCCCTGCGCCTGAAACTGGCCAGCAAAGTTTATGCCCACACCGCGGCTTACGACGGTGCCATTACCAACTACCTGAGCAGCCTGGCCGATGCCGCACCGGCACAAACAGCCGAACCGGCCCGCAAACAATGGCCTTCTATCCTGACCGTTCAGGTCCAGCAACATCAGGAATTGCGTTACGGCGAAAACCCGCACCAGTCTGCTGCCTTCTACATTGACCCCAATGCGCCCGAAGGCTTGCTGGGACGCTATCGCCAGTTACAAGGCAAAGAACTGTCCTATAACAACATTGCCGATTCCGATGCGGCCTGGGAATGTGTTCGTTCCTTCGAGGCGCCCGCCTGCGTGATTGTCAAACACGCCAATCCTTGTGGGGTTGCGGTTGCCGAGTCAGCCGTTGCCGCTTACCAAAAAGCCTTCAAAACAGATCCTACTTCCGCCTTTGGTGGCATCATTGCTTTCAACCGTCCGGTAGACCTGGCCACAGCACAAGCCGTCAGCGAACAATTCATGGAAGTGTTGCTGGCACCTTCTTACACTGCCGAAGCACTGGAATTGCTGGCCGCCAAGAAAAACGTGCGCGTGCTTGAACTTGCGATGGGCAATGGTAAAAATGACTTTGACATCAAGCGCGTGGGCGGTGGCTGGCTGGTTCAAGACCCGGATGCCTTCGACCTGGATACCAGTGCCCTGAAAGTGGTTACCAAGAAACAGCCTACCGAGCAGCAAATGCAAGACCTGCTGTTTGCCTGGAATGTCGCCAAATTCGTGAAATCAAACGCCATCGTGTTTTGTGCCAACGGCATGACCATGGGCGTAGGCGCTGGCCAGATGAGCCGTATCGACTCTGCCCGCATCGCCTCCATCAAGGCTGAAAACGCCGGCCTGTCCCTGAAAAACTCCGCAGCCGCCTCAGATGCTTTCTTCCCGTTCCGTGACGGCCTGGATGTCATCGTTGCCGCAGGAGCCGACTGCATCATTCAACCGGGTGGCAGCATCCGTGACGATGAGGTGATTGCCGCTGCTGACGAGCAGGGTATTGCCATGGTCTTTACCGGCACCCGCCACTTCCGCCACTAATCCGCAATGCGCATACTTGGCATTGATCCTGGCCTTCGTCGCACCGGTTTCGGTGTGATTGAAGCCAGCGGTATGCGCATTCACTATGTGGCCAGCGGGACCATTGTCGTTCCCACAGAACTGCCCCTGCACCAGCGCCTTAAGGCCATCCTGGATAATATCCGTGAAATTATCCAGACCCATCGGCCCGATGATTCCGCGCTGGAAAAAGTGTTTGTCAATACCAACCCGGTATCCACGCTCTTGCTCGGACAGGCACGCGGGGCAGCCATGTGCGCGCTGGCGGACAGCAACCTGAATGTCAGCGAGTACACGGCCCTGCAAATCAAGAAAGCGGTGGTGGGCAATGGACACGCCAAAAAAGAACAGGTGCAATTAATGGTTCAGTATTTATTATCCTTAAATGGCTTGCCTGCACCTGACTCGGCCGACGCCCTGGCCTGTGCCATCTGCCATGCCCATGCCAATCCCCTGTCACAAAAACTCAAATCCCATGAAGCAGGGCAACTAAGCCATAAGTCCCGCATGCGGGCTGGCAGGCTGATTGGTTAACCTTTTTTTATATTGCATTATCATGATCGGACGTCTTACCGGAACCCTTATCGAAAAACTGCCCCCCACTGTCTGCCTGGATGTCAATGGTGTTGGCTATGATATAGATGTTCCCATGAGTACCCTGTACGACTTGCCTGAACTGGGTGCCAAAGTGACTCTGTTCACGCATTTGGCGGTCCGGGAAGATGCCCATACCCTGTTTGGATTCCTGCATGCAACAGAAAGAAGTACTTTCCGGGCCCTGATCAAAGTCAGCGGCATCGGTTCACGCACTGCCCTTGCTGTGCTTTCGGGCATGAGTGTGAGTGACCTGGCATCCTGTATCGCCAACCAGGATGCCACATTACTGCTCAAGGTCCCGGGCATCGGCAAAAAAACCGCCGAGCGCCTTTTGCTTGAACTGCGCGGCAAACTGGGAGATACTCACTCCACACCAACCAATCCAGTCAACCATAGTCAAACCGATATCCTCAATGCCCTGATCGCATTGGGATATTCAGAGCGGGAGTCACAAGCTGCGCTTAAAACCTTGCCGGTTGAAATTACCGTTTCAGAAGGCATCAGAATGGCTTTGAAATCATTAGCAAAATAATTTATTAAATTTACATTATCAAGTTTCAAGGAAATAATATGCGTCCTCAATGGTTTAAAAAAGTTCTTCTAGCCACCGCTATTGGCAGCCTGTGTTTTTCAAGCGCAGCCATGGCCGAGCAAACCCTGAAAATGGCTTATGCCCTGTCCAAAGACTCCCACTATGGTGCCGGTGCCAATGCTTTTGAAAAAGCCATTGGCAAAAGCACCAACGGTGAAATCAAAATTGAACAATTTGCCAACAGCGCCTTGGGCGGTGAGCGTGAAGTTATTGAAGGCCTGCAAATCGGTACCGTAGATGCCGCGATTTTATCCACCGGTGCGACCCTGAACTTTGTGCCACAAACCGGTGTATTTGATATTCCTTTCCTGTTCCGTGACCTGGAGCATGCACGCAAAGTACTGGATGGCGAGATTGGCAGCAAACTGCTGGCCGAATTCCCCAAACGTGGTTTGGTTGCCCTGGCATGGGGTGAACAAGGCTTCCGTCATTTGACCAACAGCAAACACGCGGTCAAGACACCGGCAGACCTGAAAGGCCTGAAAATCCGCACCACCGAAAACCCGATCCATATTACCGCCTTCAAGGAACTGGGCATGCTGCCCACGCCAATGGCTTGGCCTGAAGTGCAAACCGCCCTGCAGCAAGGCACTATTGATGGCCAGGAAAACCCGCTTTCCGTGATTGTCTCAGCCAAACTGTCTTCCCAACAAAAATACCTGTCCCTGACCGGACACGTATATGGTCCTGCCGTGATTGTCGTATCCCCAATGGTTTATGACAGCATGTCCGACGAAGACAAGGCAAAGCTTAAAGAAGCAGGCATGGCGGCTGCCCAGGCCATGCGCGATTTCGTTGACAATGTGGAAAAATCAGGACTTGAAACACTAACCAAGGAAGGCATGGAAATTACCCAGGACGTTGACCGTGCCGAATTTGCCAAAATTGTTCACACTGTCTATCCTGAATTCCACAAGAAATTCTCGAAAGAACTGATTGAATCTATCCAGAATACAAAATAAGTTTTTTCTTTTCCTGCGGGGCTGAATGTTTTTTTTCAGCCCCAACTCTTCAAATTGCCATGAAATCGCTCACTCTATTACTGGACAAGTCTGTCTTCAGACTGGTGTCCATAATGGCGCAATTGCTGCTTCTATCTGCCGTAATTGCCTCATTCCATCAAGTTGTCAGCCGCTTTGTCTTTGAATCACCCGCCGACTGGACCGAAGTCTGGACGCGCTGCGCCATCATTTGGGTGGTATTGCTGGGACTGGTACTGGCCTGCCGCCAAGGCGCCATGCTTAAAGTGGAAATGCTTGAAAATGCCCTAAATGAAAAACACAAACGCTGGCTGTCCACCCTGGTAATGATTATTACCAGCACCTTCCTGGGTATCCTGACCTGGGTTGGCTGCATGGCTGCCTATCGGTTCCGCTTCCAGACCATTGCAGGCCTGGAATTCAGTATTGCCTGGATTTATGCCGCCATTCCCATCGGCTCATTTCTGGCCCTGATTGCCGTGATTGTTCACTGGTCACAAGGGTCTGCTGAATCCAACGATGAAATCGCCCCCCTGTAGGGTCATTGCATTCGTTACCGCTTAATATTCAGGTTAATTTTATGTCTCAATTAATGATTCTTTCAATGCTACTGTTCTTTGCCCTGACAGTACCAGTAGCCATTTCCATCGGCCTTGCCAGCCTTATCGGCGTCCAGGTTGCGGGCATTAACTGGCTGGTTATCGCCCAGAAAATTTACGCCTCGCTAGACTCTTACCCGCTGGTGGCCATTCCCTTCTTCATTCTGGCCGGCAACCTCATGGAAGCGGGTGGCATATCCACCAGGATGGTCAATTTCGCCAAAAGCCTGGTGGGCAATATGCAAGGTGGTCTGGCGTGCAGTTGCGTGATTACCTGCATGATCTTTGCCGCGGTTGCCGGCTCAAGTGTGGCCACCACCTTTGCCGTAGGTGCCATTTTAATTCCCGCGATGGTCAAGCACGGCTATCCCAAGCCATTTGCCGCCTCTTTGCAGGCGACCGCTGCCGAACTGGGGGTTATTATTCCACCATCGGTTCCCATGATTTTGTTTGCAGTTTCCACCGAAACCGATGTGGGTGAGCTCTTCATTGCCGGTATCCTGCCAGGCATGCTAATTGCTTTTGCCCTGGTTATTTATGTATGGCTATATGCCAAACGCCATGGCTATGGCAAGAATGATGGCGAAGGCCGTCTGGGCATCTGGGAATCCTTCAAGCAGGCATGGCTGGCGCTACTCATGCCTGTGATTATTCTGGGCGGCATTTATGGCGGCATCTTTACCCCTACCGAAGCATCGGTAGTGGCCGTAGTTTATGCCCTGATCGTAAGTATTTTCATTTATCGCACGATTGGTTTTGGCCAGCTGTCGGAAACGTTCCGCAAAACCGTGATTGCCACGGCCGTCATCATGTTCGTGATTGCCAATGCCGGCCTTTTCGGCTTCCTGCTTAACCGTGCCGGCGTACCCAATGCGCTGGGCGAATGGCTTGGCATGCTGTTCAGCGACAAAGTCAGCTTCCTGCTGGGCGTGAACATTGCCCTGTTCTTTATTGGTATGTTCATTGAAACTTCAGCCTCTATCGTGGTGCTGGCCCCGTTGCTGCTTCCGGTTGCAATCAAGTTTGGGGTTGACCCGACCCACTTCGGGATCATCATGGTGGTTAACCTGGCCCTTGGCATGATTACCCCGCCGTTTGGCGTGAACCTGTTTGCTGCCTGCACGGTGGCCAAACTGCCCATTGAAAAGCTCATCAAACCTCTGATACCCTTTGTGGGCGTCACGGTATTGTGCCTGATGATCATCACTTATGTACCTGAGATTACCCTGGTGCTGCGTGACCTGGCCTATCGCTAAGCCTTGATGAAAGGCCTTATGGCAACATTTGGCCAACTCTGCACAAAAGACATCGCTGTATGGACATACAGTCTCCAAAAGAGATTACAATACAGCGATGTCTTTTTCCATTATTGCGCAGCTCGACCATGGCCATTTTCAACGATTCCTTATCCAGCAGTCCTCCCGCCAGGATTGTTTCCCCACAAGCCACCTCACCCAATGAGGAATCGGTTGAACGCGCCCTGCGTCCCAAATCCCTGGCCGAATATACCGGCCAGCACCGGGTTCGCGAACAGCTTGAAATTTTCATCACGGCGGCCCGCAAACGTCAGGAATCCCTGGATCACGTCCTGCTGTTCGGCCCTCCGGGGCTGGGCAAAACCACGCTTGCCCATATTATTGCCCATGAAATGGGCTCCCAGTTAAGGCAAACCTCGGGGCCGGTACTTGAACGTCCCGGCGACCTGGCTGCCATGCTAACCAACCTTGAAAAAAACGACGTACTTTTCATTGATGAAATTCATCGCCTGTCTCCAGTGGTTGAAGAAATTCTTTACCCTGCCCTGGAAGACTTCCAGATTGATATCCTGATCGGAGAAGGCCCGGCCGCACGCAGCGTCAAGATAGATTTGCAACCCTTTACCCTGGTAGGCGCCACAACCCGGGCAGGCATGCTGACCAACCCCTTGCGCGACCGCTTCGGGATTGTTTCCCGGCTCGAATTCTACAACACCGAAGACCTGACTCAAATTGTCAGCCGCAGTGCCGCTTTGCTGAACACCACCATGACTGAAGACGGGGCCCGGGAAATTGCCCGTCGTGCCCGGGGTACCCCCCGGATTGCCAACCGCCTGCTGCGCCGGGTACGCGATTATGCCGATGTCAAATCGGATGGTGTGGTTACCGTTGAGTCGGCCAGTGCCGCCTTAAGCATGCTGGAGGTTGATCCGCAAGGCCTTGACCTGATGGATCGCAAATTGCTGGATACGATTATTCATAAATTTGATGGTGGCCCGGTTGGGGTTGATAACCTGGCCGCTGCCATTGGCGAAGAGCGCGACACAATTGAAGATGTGATTGAACCTTATTTAATCCAGCACGGTTACCTGCAAAGAACCCCACGCGGGCGAATTGCCACCCTAACCACCTGGCGCCACCTGGGGCTGCAGCCCCCTTCACGAGGTGAAGACGGAAAACTGTTTTAAGCCTGCATTTCCTCAAGAAATTCAATAATCGCTTCGCCGTAAGCCTCCAGCTTATGCGCCCCCACCCCGCTGATAAAACTTAAATCTTCAAGCGTTTCCGGGTTGTTCAGGGCAATCTGCCGCAGTGTGGCATCATTGAAAATCACATAGGCTGGCACTTCATGCTCCCGGGCAATCGCAAGCCGCCACTTCTTAAGCTCGAGGAAACGCTCTTCGGCTTCAGGAGGCAGGCTAATGACCGGCTTTTTGGTTTTGGGCATGATATTGCGGGATTTAGATGCCATGCGCTCGGACTCCTGGCGCAACATAAGCACTTCCTCTCCCTTAAGCACCGCCCGGCTTTTTTCTGTCAGGGCCAGGGTACCATAGCCTTCAATGTCCAGTGCCAGATAATGATTGGCCAGCAACTGCCGCAACACGCTGCGCCAGGCTGAATCACTTAAGTCTTGCCCCACCCCAAAAACACTTAAGGTATCGTGCTGGTTCTGGATCACCCTGTCGGTTTTCTTGCCGCGCAAAATATCAATAATATGACCGGCCCCAAAACGCTGGTCGCGTTCTTTGAACAAGCGGTAAACGGCCGACAGGATTTTTTGTGCCGCCACCGTGCCATCCCACATTTTGGGCGGATTCAAACAAACATCACAATTGCCGCACGGCTCAATATGCTGGTCAAAATAAGCCAGCAAACGAACACGCCGGCACTGCGCGGTTTCACAAAGCCCCAACATGGCATCAAGCTGGGCTGCCGAACGACGCTTGAAGATTTCATCACCATTTGAATCTTCAATCATTTTTCTTTGCTGTACCACATCTTGCAGGCCATAAGCCATCCAGGCGGTAGCCGCCAGGCCATCGCGCCCGGCACGGCCGGTTTCCTGATAATAGCCTTCTACCGATTTGGGCAAATCGATATGCGCCACAAAACGCACGTCAGGTTTATTGATACCCATGCCAAAGGCAATGGTTGCCACCATGACCAGGTCATCTTCCTGCTGGAAACGGGCCTGGTGCTCAGCCCTGCGGGCAGTATCCAGCCCGGCATGATACGGCAGGGCCTTAATCCCTTCCTTGCTGAGGAACTCGGCAATGTCCTCGGTTTTATTACGCGACAGGCAATACACAATTCCTGAATCACCCATATGTTCTTCACGAATGAAATTCAACAACTGGCGCCGCACATCATGTTTTTCAACAATGTGATAAGTGATATTGGGCCGGTCAAAACTGGCAATAAACTGTTTGGCATCGTCCAGCGCCAGGCGCTGGATGATTTCCTGGCGGGTATGGGTGGTGGCGGTGGCAGTTAAGGCAATGCGTGGCACATGGGGCCAGCGCTCATGCAAAATGGACAGCCCCATATATTCAGGGCGGAAGTCATGCCCCCACTGCGACACACAATGCGCCTCATCAATCGCAAACAGGGATATTTGCCCCTGGCTTAACAATTGCAGGCATCGTTCGCCCAGCAAGCGTTCGGGTGCAATATAAAGCAGATCCAGCTCACCACGCAAAAAGTCTCGCTCTACCGCGCGGATTTCCGACCAATCCAGGGTAGAATTCAGGTAAGCCGCCTGCACACCCAGCTCTTTGAGGGCATCCACCTGGTCTTTCATTAAGGCAATCAAGGGGGACACCACAATGGCGCACCCTTCCCTGACCAAGGCAGGCACCTGGTAACACAAGGACTTGCCGGCACCGGTGGGCATCAGGACAAGCGCATCCCCGCCAGAAACAAGATGTTCGACAATGGCCTGCTGTTCGCCCCGGAAAGATTCGTAGCCAAAGACCGTTTGTAAAACCTGGCTGGCTGATGATAGTGACACTGCTGAAATATGCTGTAGTTGATTTAACCGTTATTAAAACAATTCTGAACCAGAAAAGTCGTATGATGTTGACATTATAGTCAATGCTGATCAACAGAAATGAAAAAAACCGTTTTTTACAAACTGCTGGCGGGTGTATTGGCCAGTACCTGTGCCACCACCGCCCTGGCAAAAATTCCCGTTTACATCAGTGGCAACACACCCAATGATCCCATCGGCACCCATATCGTTGCGCAACTGCAAAACCGGGTCATGTTGTCTCCTGTGCTGCAACTGGTGAACCACCCCGACCAGGCAGTGGCCCGGGTAAGAATTATTGGTGCAGATCCTAACCGTGACGGCCGCTTTACCGCACTGGCTGAAAACGTGGATATCGTCAATGTGCCTGCTCCCCATGCAGCCTGGCTGAATATCCAGCAACATATCCGCATCTGCCTGTCAGAATCCAGCGAAACCTGTACCCAGCAAATTTATACCGACCTTGAAACAGTGGCCAGGCAATACGGGCCACAATTGCAACAAAAACTGGGCCGGTAAGATTTGATCTGCATCATAAAACCCGAAACAGGCCGTTTATGTTGTTACCGGCAAAAGCCGGCCTGTTTATAATGTTGCCTTGTTTCATAAAAATCATTCAACAGGCAAAGAAAAAAACATGAAAATCGCTATCGCCGGAGCCGGCCTGTCAGGCCGTTTGCTCGCTTTTGTTTTGTCATCGCAAGGTCACCAGGTAAGCGTATTTGATCCTGCCCCGTCCATGAACAGCCCGGTTGCCGCCGGCTGGACCGCTGCCGGGATGCTAAGCCCGATTGCCGAACTGGAGAGCGGTGATGACAACATTTTTCAGCTGGGCAAGCGATCCCTGGATTTATGGGCAAACCTGGTCCCTCGCCTGACCTTGCCGGTTGAATTGCACTTTAAAGGAAGCCTGCTGGTGGCGCACCGCGGTGATGAAGGTGCCGCAGACCGGCTGGTATCCCTGCTTAGGGCCAAAGCCCCCGAACACGATCAGCCCCAACCCCTGCCCCGCCAGGAGCTGGCCCGACTGGAGCCCTCCATACAGGGCCCCTCCCACACCTGGCTGCTGGCCAACGAAGGCCAGATTCATACTGTACAGGCCATGCAGGCTTTGGCGGCATCTGCCCAGAATGTGCAATGGCACTGGAACCGGCCGGTTACCTTGCTGACTCCGCATACCATTCATACCGGCACCGAAAAACATACCTTCGACTGGGTTTTTGATACCCGTGGCGTTGGTGCCCGTGACAAACCCATGCATAACCATGCCGAACTTTCCTGCCAGAATGTACGGGGCGTGCGTGGGGAAATTTTCTGGGTCCAGGCACCGGGCGTCAGTTTGCACCGTCCCATTCGCCTGCTTCACCCCCGCTACCGGGTTTATATTGTTCCGCGCGCACCCGATACCATCGTGGTCGGTGCCAGTGAAATCGAAAGCGAAGACCGTTCCCCCGTTTCGGTACGTACCACAGTTGAACTGCTGGCCGCTGCCCACAGTATTCTGCCGGAAATAGCAGAAGGCAGGATCATCCACTCGGAAGTTAATCTGCGCCCCGCCCTGGCCGACAACTTTCCACGCATTGAAACCGAGCCTGGCCTGACCCGCATTAACGGCTTGTTTCGCCATGGCTGGCTAATCGCACCCGCTGTAGTTGAAAACGCCTTAAAATCGGTATTTTCCGCTGATTATTCTTTATTGCAGGCATGACAACAATTTCAATTTCAGTTAATGGTCTTGAACGCACGGTCAATCAGGGCACCACACTGGCCGCCCTGGTTGAACAATTACAAATCGAAGCCCGTCAGGAACCTGACCCAACCGCCATCGCCACCGCCATCAATGAAATTTTCGTTTCCCGTTCGGCACGTGAAGCCTATACACTGCAAGCCAACGATGCCGTCTTCACCTTTTCACCCATTACCGGTGGCTAAGCAGGAATAATATGTCATTCACTATTGCAGATACCCTGCTGTCCAGTCGTTTTTTTCTTGGTACAGCCGGCTACCCTTCTCCCAAGGTTTTACAGGATGCCATCGCCGCTTCGGGCGCACAGGTGGTTACCGTTGGCCTTAAACGCCAGCTTGCGCCGGGGCAAAACCCCTTAAGCAAAAGCACGACCGACGGGGTGTCCAACGCTTTTTTCCAAATGCTCAAGCAAAATGGTGCCCGGCTGCTGCCCAACACGGCTGGTTGCAAAACCGCCCGTGAGGCCATTACCCTGTCACATATGGCACGGGAAATTTTTAATACCAACTGGATCAAGCTTGAAGTGATTGGTGATGACTACACCCTGCAGCCCGACCCGATTGAGCTGATCACGGCCGCCACACAACTGGTCAAGGATGGCTTTGAAGTATTTCCTTATTGCACCGATGACCTGGTTACCTGCAACCGCCTGCTTGATGCAGGCTGCCGCATCTTAATGCCATGGGGTGCACCGATTGGATCAGGCCAGGGCCTGGTTAACCCCTTTGCGCTAAGAACCCTGCGGGCCCGCCTGCCAGACGTTCCGCTGGTGGTGGATGCGGGCATTGGTTCACCGGTAGATGCCGTGAAAGCCATGGAACTGGGGTTTGATGCCGTATTGTTGAATTCCGCTGTTGCGCAATCACATGACCCGGTCAAAATGGCACAAGCATTCAAACTGGCCATTCAGTCTGGTCGACTGGCCTATGAAGCAGGCATCATGGCCAGACAAGACATGGCCACGCCCACCACACCCGTTACAGGCAGGCCGTTCCTGCTGTAATACCAACCGCTGCTAAAACCGGCAGGGCATATTCTGCCCTGTCGGTCACTACACCAGCCACATCAGGAATCCATAAGCCACCATGCCCACCAGCATGGCCAGCCCGGTATTTTTGGCCACCTTCAGTACGCCAACCAGAATCAGCACCGCCAAGACATAGGCCCCTACTTCCTGCCATGAGCCGGTTTCACCCAACCCCGAATACAACACCACCGTAGTGGTTGACACCAGCAAAGCCGGGCCCATGATGGCAAACCGGCCTGAATTCAGGCGTGAGAGCAACCGGCTACGCTGCATCAAGACAAAAGGCAAGGCCCTCATCAGGTAAGTAAGCACCCCCATGGCGACCATGGCAATGACATATTCATACTTCTCCATCTTGCTCTCCAGGGGTGTAAAACAGGCAGGCACCAAATGCCCCCACCAGAATAGCCAGGGTGGGGAATCCCAGCGATACCACCGCAATGGTAATCACAATGCCTGCGGCCATGGCCTTCAGCATATGCTGCTGAATACTTTGGACCGTTACCGCCACAAACATGGCCGGCAAGGCAAACCCCAAGGTCTTTTCAACCACCGGAAAAGCCTTTAATAATTCATCACCGGCAAAAACCCCAATCGCCGTCCCGGTTGCCCAGGATAGCCAGGCCAATATGCCCAGACCCATATACCAACTGCCACGGGCAGGGGTTTCCACCTTGTTCATGCCCACATAGCAGGTGGCAAACACCTCATCGGTCAGGTAAAACGCCTTGACCAGGCGATTTTTAAGACCTTGCGGCAAATACTTTTCAATAATGGGACCATATAAAAGATGGCGGGCATTCAGCAGGGTAACCAGCAAAACCATGGTTACAAAAGGCGTACCCAATTGCAGCGAAGCCAAAATGAAAAATTGCCCGGCTCCGGCATAAACAATCAATGAGGTGGCAATCAATTCCCATGCACTCAAACCCAGGCTGGCACCTGCTATGCCAAACGCCATGGCAACCGGAATATAGCCCAGCATGATGGGTAGCCCCGCACGCAGGCCCCGGCCAAAATATTTCAACTGACTCATTGTAATGATTGCTTTTTGGTTTGCTTCGAGAAAAAAAGTGAAATATTACACCATTGCCATGACGGCAAACCGTAAAGCGCGTTTTATTCCCAGATTACCAGCAGCTTTTCAGGGACCAGCGGATGAGGGATAGCCTGACCGTAGATCCCGTACACCGCGTGCAGGTTATCCCGTGTCAACACTTTTTCGGGTGTGTCACAGGCAATGAGCCTGCCATCGCACAACAAGGCAAGCCTGTCGCAATAACGCGCGGCAAGGTTCAGGTCATGCAAGATAATCAGCACGCCGACGTTTTCCTGCCGAGCCAACTTGCCCAAGGTGCTTAGTAATTGTTGCTGGTATTTTGGGTCAAGGCTTGATGTTGGTTCATCAAGCAAAATATAACGGGCATCGGGGTCTTGTTCACGCTGGGCCAGCAACTGCACCAGCACGCGGGCAAACTGAACCCGCTGCTTCTCTCCGCCAGACAAGGTCTGATAGTTACGCGCTTTCAGGCCTTGCACATCGGCCCAGGCCAGGGCCCGGTCAAGCAAGGCAGCAGCCTGCTCCTGCGTGATTCCTGAAAAAGGATACATGCCCATCTCAATGATTTCCAGCACGTTCATGTCGAAGGCCAGCGAAGCATTCTGCGGCAATACAGCGCGTCGTTGCGCACATTCAATTGCACTCAAGCCAGCCATATCCGTACCGTTAATCGAAACAGCAATCCGGTCATGCACAGACAAACCCTGTTTCATTTCACCGGCCAGCACCGCAAGCAGTGTTGACTTGCCGGCACCGTTGGCACCCAGCAAAGCCAGCACCTGCCCGCTTTCAATGGTAATGGAAACATCGTCAAGAATACACCGTTGCTGGCGATGTACATGTAGCGACTCGCCTTTCATGGCATTTGTCATTATTATTACCTCTTGATCTGGCGAATCAATAACCAGAGAAAAAACGGCCCCCCAATCAGGCTGGTGACCAACCCGATAGGCAATTCTGAAGGCAGGATAATCGTACGGGCCACCCAGTCAGCCCAAATCAGGGCCAGGCCGCCCCCCAAAAATGAGGCTGGCAACAAGTAGCGATGGTTGGCACCAATCACCATCCGCATGATATGCGGCACGACCAGCCCCACAAAACCAATGCCGCCCGTTACCGCCACCAGCGGACCAATCAACAGGGCCACACAAACAATCAGCCGACGGCGCAAAACCCGCATGGAAAAGCCCAGATGCTCCACTTCCCGCTCCCCAAGCAGCAAGGCATTCAGGGCTTTCCATTGCCGGGCCGCATAAACCGAAAGAATGAGTGTCCATGGCAGCATAAAGCCCAGCGTTGACCAGGACGCGGCTGCCAGGCTCCCCATGCTCCAGAATGTCAGGTCGCGAAGTTCGTTATCGGTGGCTATATAACTAAGCAAGCCGATCAGGCTACCGGTAATGGCATTGATGGCAATGCCCGCCAGTAACAGGCCCGCCACCCCGGGAAAACGGCAACCCACCCAATAGGCCAGCCAAGTACAAAGCAGGCTGCCCATGAATGCGGCCATGGCAATCCCCCAGAAACCGGTGCTGGTCAGCACGATCACTAATACCGCCCCCAGGGCCGCCCCAGACGAGACGCCAATTAGCCCGGGTTCCGCCAGCGGGTTCCTGAACAGGGCCTGCATGACCACGCCTGACAAGGCCAGCGCGGCCCCCGCTACCAGCCCGAACAGTACCCGCGGGATGCGGATGTCAAGCAAAACGGCCTGCATCATATGCTGGCTTTCAGGTACCTGCCCCCACAAGAAAGCGGGAATATCCGCCAACGGGATGTCAACCGCGCCGCTGCTGCCAGACCCGATCAGGCTGATTAGCACCAGTATGGCCAAAACAAAAATAATACGGACTGAAAACAGGTTTTTTCGGTAAAGACTACGGTGCTGCATTTGATGCCAGTTTAAGTTGTTCAATAGCCTGGGCGACACGCGGCCCAAGGCCCAGCGCGAGAAGATCATCCATGACGACTATCCGGTTATTGATGGCTGCCGGTGTTGTGGCAATGGCAGGATGCTTGATGAATTTGTCCAGGCCACCACTGGCCTGCACAGAACCCTCAGTGACAATGATAAGCTCAGGTCCGAAATTTACCAAGCTTTCCGCTGAGACTGGCTTATAACCTTTTTGTACCTGCTCCAGCACGTTGGTCAATCCGGCCAGCGACATCAGGGTAGAAGCGGCAGTTTGGCTGCCAGCTGCCTGAATGTTACCGGTTCGATTAATGATAAGGGCCGTTTTCAGGTTTTTTCCTGGCTGGGCCTGCGCCCGGGCCACATCCGCCTTGATTCGCGCCACCAAAGCGACTCCTTTGTCATCGACAGATAACACACGGGCAATTTGCTGCACCCTTTCATACAGGGATTCCAGACTGGAATGGTCGGAAACCCTGACAACCTCAACCCCCAGTTTGCCGATACTGTTCAGTGCCTGGGCGGGGCCTGCATTTTCAGAGGCAAGGACAAGATCCGGTTTCATGGCAACCACCCCTTCCACCGGTACGGCACGATAGTAACCCACCCGGGGCAAGCGGGTGGCTTCCTCTGGGTACAGGCTGGAAATATCATCAGCAATCAGGCGCTCACCCAGGCCCAGTTCATACACGATTTCAGTCACTGATCCCCCCAGGGTAATGACCCGCTCTTTATTGCTGGCAAAAGCCGTGGGCAGCAATAATAGACCCAGCAAAAACAAGCATGTTTTTTTCATCATGATATCAGGCCGCAAGGGGCTCCTTGCATAAGGATTCAAGCAGATTTCGCCAGGCTGGCAACTCGGGTACACCCGGTTTGCGTACACCAAAAAACTGCACAATCAACTCACCGGATTGTTCATAAACTTCCAGAGAGGTCACCCAGCCATCAGTGGTAGGCTTGTTCACCACCCACACGGAATCGATGGCGGATGTATTTAAATGCAAATTGAATTTCTCATCCAGAATATTGAACCAAGGGCCCGTACGCAACAATTTATGGACCACGCCGGAATGGATCTGCACCATTCCCCGGTTGCCGGTAAAGCACATGATCGGGATTTCCCGTTCTACACTGAGTTGCAACATCCGTTCGACGGCATCGTGATCCACCTGCTGGGCCAAATCATCGCCCGCCGCCTGCAAGGCGGTCATTCGGGAAACATTCCATTTTTTCAGCAAAGGAAAAAACGCATGGGTATCTTTCATGTTCAACCAGTTGTCCCGTAACTCGATAGGTGCCTGTTCGGCAAGCGTATTATCGGTAGGTTCTGGCGCCATCACTGCCGGCATTTCTGCCCTATCCGTCATAAAGCGCGCTACCAGCGCCTCATAGGCCTGCCGGTCTGTTTTTTCAGTGCAATAAACCTTGTGAATGGCTGTACCGGTTTCATCAAAAAACTGGATGCTCAAACGCCCACTCTGTGTGACTGCCCATGCCGTTTTCCAGCATGCAAAAAACATCCGCAAATCGATATCCGGTCCGAGTACAATGCCAATTGAAGCCTTGCCCACCTGAACATCCTCAAAAAAACCGTGCCGTTCATGCACGCACCATTCATTACGCGTCAAGACCATGACTTCTCCAAGCGTATTCAGCTGCCTGAAGATTTCCTTGACATCGGTTCCCAAATAAACCGCATTGACATCGCAGCATTGGGCGGCCAGCAACTCCATTTCACTGACACCCAAACGTTCCGCCACATTACGGATTCTCAACTTAGGTTCCTGCTCCAGCAGGCGGTCACATTGCTGGCGCAAAGATTCAAATGACGGGTTCATGTATTTTCACCTTAAAATAATTAACGTTAGCGTTGTTATTAGTATTGGTAGCTGATCGAGATCGTGGCATGACGTCCCGGTTCAGTGTAAAAGTCAATGTCACGGGAAATCCGGCTGCTGCCAGCCGTAGGCACATTCAGGGCATTCCAGTATTTTTTATCAAACATATTCATCAGGCCGGCCTGAATGCGCAAACCTTTAACGGCAGAAGGCGTCCAGTGCGCCGTCAGATCAAGCGTGCCATAACCGGGTGCCTTGAAATCGGGATAGGCCACCGCGGGGCTGGCATCGGGATACTTGACCTTATTGCGTTTGGCAGCCATGGTCCAAATTGCTTCAGCCCCCCATTCCTGGCTTTGGTAGCCAAGGGTCAGAATAGCCTTGAGCGGAGCAACCGAATTCAGGTAATCGCCCGTGCTGCGGTCTTTACCCACCGTCCATGCGACAGAACCGCGGGTATACCAGTTATTGTTAATGTTCCAGTAAGCACTTGCCTCCAGTCCATAGATGCGAACGCGATCAAGGTTGGCATGCGTAAACACACCAAATGGATACAGGCCGTTTTGCATCATTTGCCCATACATGGAATCGGCAGCAACCGGCACGCCCGATTCAATAAAGTTTGTATAGCGCTGGTCAAAGAAGGTAAGCGATCCACCCGCGGTCTCCGTGTTCACGGCAACACCCAATTCCCATCCCCGGCTGGTTTCGGGCTTCAGGGAAGCCTCACCCTTGCGCAGGTAATTAGACGAAGAACCGAACTGCAGGTATAACTCAGAAGCGGTCGGCGCCCTGAAGCCATGCGCATAACGGGCAAACAAACCAACTGTGTCATTGGGGTTCCAGCTAAATGCCAAGGATGGTGAAAAATGCCCGCCGCTTCGTTTACCTATTTGTTCCAGGCCAGCGTTGGAATTATTCAAAAAATCACCGGCCGCCGATGGATTGCGCTCATAATGGTCATAACGCAGACCCGGTGTCAGGTTGTATTGCTGATTACCCCACGAGAACGTATTGTTGACGTATGCAAACCAGTCATTGCTTTTCACTTTGGGCACGTCAGCCTGATTGGTATGCAAAAAATCGCATGAACGGGGACCAAACGGTGCTGGTAATGTAGGTGACACCACTGGGCAATTATCCACACCGCCTGAATGCTGGCGATAACGGTCGCTGTTAAACCCGACGCCCGCCTTCCAGTGTGAACGCAACTGCTCGTCGCCCAAATAACCCGACGCATCCAGGTTTACACCCCAGCCTTTTTGCGCCACACTATTATGTCGGGAATACTCCCCTGACGGGAAACCGTATTTGAACGGATCGCGGGGAATGATATTGGCCCTGGCATCTTTTTGACGGTAAGCATTTTGCTCATTAAGCAGATCGGTTTTATGCCAGTAAGCCAGCATGGAAAGTTGGTCAAGCGTAGCCCATTCCTGTGTTGAGCGATACTCATAATCCAGCCAGATACGGTCGCGCTTGATTTCTTCTTTATATTGGTTATCGCCAATTTTATAAGTAGATGTATTTTGCTCGCTTAGCTTGTCAATGTCCCTGTCAAGGCGAAACAGGCTTGCCCCCAGGCCAAGCTGATGCCCCGGCGCCAGGTCATGCTCAATCCGGAACAAGGCCGAATTGCGGTGATAATCAGCCGGATCTTCCTTGGTTCTACCGTCACCATAACCTCCGGTGCTGCCATGGTTTTTAATTTCATGCCCTTTTTTATAGGCATACTGGAACAGCATCCGGGTTTTTTCACCTAAACGGGCAGCCAGTGCCACATCCCCACCCGCACTGTCATCAAAGCCCGAATACCTGGTTTTCGCCAGGAAACCAAGATCTTGCCCTTCTGGCAGCAAATCCCTGGGAGACAGGCTGGTCAAGGCCACCGCAGCGGTCATGGCGTTGGTTTGATTGGCCCCCGGCCCTTTGACAATATCAACCGCCGACAGGGAATCAAAGTTAATCGCCTCCAGCCCTCCTTGCACCCCACGACTGCCATCGCTTAACCAGGGTAATGGCACCCCATCTTCGGTAAGCCGGATGCGGTTTGCATCAAGGCCCCGAATATTTACACTATTGTTCTGACGGTTAAAATTAACACTTGGCGACAAGCGTTGCCCCAAATCGGTCCAGCTTTCAACATCGGCATCCTGCAATTCTTCCCGGTCCACCCTTTCCACACGGGGCGTTTCAGATTCAGTGGCTATTGCCTTTACCTGTGGCAAAGTAACGATTTTTTCCTTTTGCGTTGCCACTTGTGCAAACAATGGACTGGTGGCTACCAAGCCGGCCAGCATCAGCACCCCTTGGTAACGGGGTCGAATTGAATACTTCATTTTTGCGACTTCCTTTTTTATTCTTAATAATAAACGAGAATCATTATCATTTGTATCACTATTAATGTCAACATTTTTGATGCAGATCAATTTAAAAATATAAAATGACCGCTATTCATGCAATCGCAATAAAAATGCAATACCCTATACTTAGGTATATCCCGCTTTCATGACACGTCATCAAATGCTCACGAAAGCACCTCTGCTCCAAAGGACTCTTGAATGGTAAAAAGCACCTATAATCCTCAAACCGCGATGGATCAACTTGACCAGCGCTTTCAGGCGTCCATCGCCAGAAGCACGCTGTCCATGTCACCGGTACAAGGGTTGCTTAGCTATATCGATTGGTCCAGGCACTTGGCCATCTCGCCGGGCAAACAGCTTGAATTGATCAACCTTGCCATCGGCCAAGGCTTGGCCCTGGCGCAATATGCACAGCGCACACAAACGGTTGGCATCCCCGGAACGCCTAGCCACAACACCAACCTGAATATCGAGCCACCCATCATTGACAAACGCTTCAGTCATCCACAATGGAAAGCCTGGCCATTCAACATGCTGCAACTGTCTTACCTGATGACAGAGCAGTGGTGGAAAGAAGCAACCAGCGATATCCGCGGGGTTACTCCCCATCACCTGGATATTGTGCGCATGTCAACACAACAAATCATGGATGCGCTTTCCCCCAAAAACTTTATGGCGAGCAACCCCGAAGTATTGCAAAAAACACTGGAAGAGCAAGGCGCAAACCTGCTGCGTGGTGCCATGAATGCCTGGCAACAAGCAATACAGCAATTTACGGGCCGTCCCGATCCCAAGCTGGAAAACTTCAAGGTAGGACAACAATTGGCCACCACTCCCGGTAAAGTGGTATTACGTAACCAGCTCATGGAGCTGATTCAATACACGCCCACAACCGACAAAGTTCACCCTGAACCCATACTGATCATCCCTGCCTGGATCATGAAATACTATATTCTTGATCTTTCCCGTCATAACTCCATGATTCGCCACCTGCTGGACCAGGGTTATACCGTTTTTTGCATTTCCTGGAAAAACCCCGGGGTTGAAGAGCGCAACATGGGCATGGATGATTATCTTTCCATGGGCTTTTTTGCCGCACTTGATGCCATCAACCAAATTACCGGTCAACACAAAGTGCATGCCGCCGGTTATTGCCTGGGCGGAACCCTGCTGTCGATTGCCGCTGCCGCCATGGGACGGGATAAAGATGACCGCCTGCTTTCACTCACCATGCTGGCTGCCCAAACCGATTTCAGCGAACCTGGTGAACTTTCCCTGTTTATTGATAACAGCCAGCTAGCCATTCTAGAGGCAGAAATGGCGGATATCGGCTATTTAACCGGTGACCAAATGGCAGGAGCATTCCTGCTGCTGCGCTCCGACCTGCTGATCTGGTCCCGCTACATCAAGGAATTCCTGATGGGAGAAGAATCAACCATGAATGACCTGATGGCCTGGAATACGGACAGTACCCGAATGCCCGCCAAAATGCATTCACAATACCTGCGCAGGCTATTCCTGGATGATGACCTGTCAGAAGCCCGTTACCCCGTTAATGGCCGCCCCGTTTCACTGACCGATATTCACCTGCCGATTTTCTGTCTGGGCACCGAGACAGACCATATTGCCCCATGGCGCTCGGTATACAAAATTCATCATTTGTGTAGTACCGACATTACCTTTGCCCTGACCAACAAAGGCCATAATGCCGGTGTCGTCAGCGAGCCCGGCCATAAAAACCGCCACTTCCGTGTCCTGACCCGAACCAAAGACCAAACCTATCTGGGACCGGATGAATGGTATGAAACCGCACCGTTACAGGAAGGCTCCTGGTGGAACTGCTGGTTCGACTGGCTGAAAGAGCGCTCTACTGAACCGGTCCCCCCTCCTCCTGTGGGTAATGCCGAAAAAGGTTATCCATCGCTTTGTGACGCCCCCGGCGTTTATGTATTTGAAAAATGATATCAATTGGAGTTAATTTAAATGACAGCAGTGAATAAATCAGTCAAACGTACGGCATTGGTTACCGGTGGCACCGGTGGCTTGGGTACTGCCGTGGCACGTGCCCTGCATGATGCAGGCCATACCGTTCTTATTACCATGCGTCCTGGCAACGACTACTCTGATTGGTTGAAAAAACAAAGCGAAGAAGGCTATGACTTCAAGGCCTATACGGTTGATGTCGCCGACTATGACTCATGCATTGCCGGTGCCAAACAAATGCACGATGATGGCTATCACATTGATATCCTGATCAATAATGCCGGTATTACCCGTGACGCAAGCTTCCGTAAAATGGACAAGAAAAAATGGGACGAAGTCATGAACACCAACCTGGACTCCATGTTCAACATGACTAAACCCCTGTGCGAAGACATGCTGTCAGCAGGATGGGGACGTATTGTCAATATTTCTTCCGTGAACGGCAGCAAGGGTTCTTTCGGCCAGGCCAACTATTCTTCGGCAAAATCGGGCATTTATGGTTTTACCAAAACCCTGGCGCTGGAGTTTGCCCGCAAAGGTGTAACGGTTAATGCGGTTTCTCCGGGCTACCTGAATACTGAAATGGTGGCTGCGGTCCCCAAAGAAGTGATGGACAGCCAGATCCTGCCCCAGATTCCCTTAGGTCGTTTGGGTGAACCCGCCGAACTGGCGGCATTGATCGTGTTCATTTGCAGTGATTTGGGCGGTTTCATGACCGGTGCCAACATTGCCATGAACGGTGGCCAGCACATGTATTGATCTTGTTTTTCATGACAAGGTAAAAAAAATGCCTGCCTGGCATATTCGCCGGGCAGGCATTTTTATTTGACTGTCAGGATTAAATCAGGCCTTCTGCTTTAAGCGCTGCAATAATCGCAGGGCGCTGGGCCACCCTTGCCTGATAGGCTGTCAGGTTAGGCCATTTAGCCAAATCCAGTTGAATGTATTTGCCCCAGCCCAGTACCGTAAACAGGTAAGCATCGGCAACGGTAAAGGTGTCACCCATTAAATAATCTTTACCCGATAACTCGGTTTCAACGTAAGACAAGCGCTTCTCAATATTGGCAAGAGAAATATCTTTCCACGCTTGTGGCGCAGCCGGGTTGAAAAAAGGACTGAACGGCTTGTGAACCTCGGTTGCCACAAAATTCAGCCAGGCCTGGGTTTGATAGCGGGCCGCAGATCCAAATTCAGGCATCAATCCTTTGGATGGGTTCTGGTCACCCAAATATTCCAGAATCACCTGGCACTCTGTCAGGACCTCGCCATTATCCATTTGCAGTGCAGGCACATAGCCTTTTGGATTAATGGTTAAAAAATCACTTCCTGACTCGGTAACCTTGGTTTTGAGGTCGACCTTTTCAGATTCATAGCCAATGCCCAGCTCTTCCAGAACAATGTGCGGTGCCAAAGAACATGCACCCGGTTTATAAAACAATTTCATTTAACAATTTCCTTGATCATGATAACAACAGAATGATGCAAAACCCTTTACGGCTACCGTAAGTAAATGAAGTTTGCACAAAACCTTTGGCGTAAAAAAATACTAAATAATGACCGGATTTTCGGTTACGACGATACCATCGGCATCACTATATACATACCAGCCAGACCGAAAAGTAACGCCACCAAACATGACAGGAATATCCAGCACACCCTGCCCGGCCTTGTGACTCTTGCGAGGATTGGTACCCAGGGCCTTGACGGAAAAATCCATCTCGTTGATTTGCGCGCTGTCACGAATAGCGCCATACACAATAATGCCACCCCAACCGTTTTCCATGGCCAATGTGGCAATCATATCCCCGACCAAGGCCCGATGCAAAGAAGCCCCTCCATCCACCACCAGAATCTCGCCTGATGACTTTTCGGACAGAACCTGCCTGACCAGGGAATTGTCTTCATAAACCTTAAGGGTTCTGATCCACCCGCTGATTGCCTTACGCTTGCCCCATTGCTGGAACTGAAGATCACAAGAGGCACTTTCAGGAAATGCATCCATCACATCGCAGGTAAGTAAAACGGACATTGCTTCTTCTCCTTATCACTGGAATTTTCAGTTTTTTATAAATTGATGATCAAGTGTAATCCATGATCTTTGGATTTTCGACCTGTCTGATCTGTATTTTTATTATATTTTTATATATAATATAATTTTATATAATATTTACCATGGGAATTATCACATGACTATCGACTGGCAAAATTTCACCCCTTGGGCCTCATTGGGCGGTGGCATTTTATTGGGGATTGCTGCCGCCATTTTCATTCTGGCCAATGGACGCATTTTAGGCATAAGCGGCATACTTGGTGGCCTGCTCAAGCCCAGCAAAGGCGATACCAACTGGCGTATCGCTTTTCTGCTTGGACTTTTTTCAGCACCGTTAATTTATCTGCTGGTCGTGGGCTCCATTCCCATCGAAATCAATACTGGCTGGCCGCTGATCATTCTGGCTGGCTTGCTGGTGGGCTTTGGTACCCGTATGGGTTCGGGCTGTAGCAGTGGTCACGGTATTTGTGGCCTGTCACGGCTTTCCGGGCGCTCGCTCATGGCTACCCTTGCCTTCATGGCAAGCGGCATTACAACGGTCTACCTGGTTCGCCATATTATTGGCTAAGCCCCTGTTTTCATCGTATTAAAGGATATCAACATCGTGAAACGCATCACCGAATATATCGTCGGCCTCCTCTTTGGCATGGGCCTCATCATTTCAGGCATGGCCAACCCTGAAAAAGTCCTCGGCTTCCTGGATATTACCGGCACTTGGGATCCTTCCCTGGCATTTGTCATGGGCGGTGGCGTACTGGTGGGCCTGTTTGCATTTACAGCGGCCAAAAAACGCCAGACTGCCTGCCTGGGTGATCCCATGAACCTGCCCACCAACCGCAGCATTACACCGCGTCTGGTTATTGGCAGCCTGCTATTTGGCATTGGCTGGGGCCTGGCTGGCATCTGCCCTGGACCTGCTTTGGTTTCAATGGCTGCAGGCCAATGGAAGGCATTGCTGTTTGTGATTGCCATGATCGCAGGGATGGCTATTTTTACTGCTTTTGAAAACCGCAAAACCCGTTAATACCGCAAGGCGCCCATACCGTGACCCACCGCAAATTGCCTGACTTTCTGCCTGACTGGATGTCTGCCTACAAAAGAAACCTGTTTTCAGGTGACCTGATTGCAGGACTGATTGTGACCGTCATGCTTATCCCACAAAGCCTGGCCTATGCCATGCTGGCAGGACTACCGCCAGAAATGGGGCTGTATGCAAGTATCCTGCCCATTATTGCCTACGCCCTGCTGGGCTCAAGCATGACACTGGCAACCGGCCCGGTCGCGGTTGTTTCCCTGATGACAGCCAGTGCGCTGGCTCCGCTTGCCCAGCAGGGTTCTGTACAGTATGTGGAACTGGCCACGCAAATGGCACTCATCTCAGGTGTCATGCTGCTGGTGTTCGGGCTATTGCGACTGGGGTTTCTGGCGCATCTTTTAAGCCATCCGGTCATTAGTGGCTTTATCAGCGGTTCGGCCATCCTAATCAGTATCGGACAGCTCAAGCACCTGCTAGGTATCCAGGTCTCGGGCAATAACATCATTAGCACCCTGATTGATCTTGCCCGCCATCTACCCCAAACCAACCTGGCTACCCTGCTCATAGGCAGTAGCTGCCTGCTGTTTTTATGGTGGTCACGGCGTTACTTAAGTACATTCCTTGAAAAAGCAGGGGTCTCATCCAAACTGGCCGGCATGCTTTCAAAGCTGGCCCCCATGATCAGCGTGATCGGCTTCACATCAATCGTTTATCTATTTCAATTGGATGAACGGTATGGCATCAGCATTGCCGGCCATGTTCCACAAGGCTTGCCTACGTTAAGCCTTAACCTGCCAGGACTGGATGCAATAAGCGCATTATGGTTGCCCGCACTGCTGGTTTCCCTGGTTGGCTTTGTGGAAAGCGTGTCTGTCGCACAGTCACTGGCCCTAAAACGCAAGCAACGCATCAAGCCAAACCGTGAGTTGATAGGTCTTGGTGCTGCCAACATCGCCAGCGCTTTCTCCGGTGGCTATCCGGTAACCGGCGGATTTGCGCGTTCGGTTGTCAACTTTTCAGCCGGTGCCAATACCCCGCTAGCCGGCATCATCAGTGCCTTGCTAATGGCGGTGGTGATTGCCTTTTTTACCAAGCTGTTTTATTTCTTGCCCCAGGCTGTATTGGCCGCTACCATTATCTCGGCCGTTACCGCACTTATCGACTGGCATAGCCTTAAGACTGCCTGGCAATATGATCGCGCCGATGCTTTTTCTTTATTGACAACCCTGCTAGGGGTGGTTTTGCTGGGCGTGGAAGCAGGCATCCTGTTAGGCATTGCCCTTTCTCTTGCCGTGCTGGTATGGCGCAGCAGTCGTCCACATATGGCAGTATTGGGCCGCGTTCCCAATACCGAACACTACCGCAATGTACAGCGCCATGAGGTGCAGACCGTACCAGGCCTGGTGGCACTAAGAGTGGATGAAAGCCTGTTCTTTGCCAATGCCGCAGTAGTAGAACAAAAAGTCATGGGGCTTGTTAATGCCGACCCTGATGTAAAAAACGTACTGCTGGTTTGCTCGGCCGTCAATCAAATTGATGCCACCGCACTGGAAATGCTGGATCAACTTGAAAAAAGCCTGAGTACTCGCGACATCCAATTGTATTTTGCCGAAATCAAAGGGCCTATCATGGATAGACTGAAAAATACCCCCTTGGGCAAGCGGATGAAAAGCAAAATATTTTTAAGTGTGCACGCTGCGTTCCTGCACCTGAAAAAAGATCAGGAGCTGCACTGAAAAACAAAGGTTTCAATACCGGCATATACATAAAAAACGGGAATGCAAGCAGCATATAAAAACGGGCGCCTTGCATTCCCTAACACCGCATTAGGCCTCCATGCACTCAGTTTCCCTGGCAAAGTGCGCTATCGCCTCCTCCAGGCTGAGCAAATCGGCATATTTCTGCCCCATATCAAACAAACTCGACTCATGCGGCCCCTGTGCACGATCACCCACGCAGTCAACGACAACCATCGGCCGCAAACCATAGGCCGAAGCATCATTGACACTGGCTCGCACGCATCCGCTTGTTGTACAACCGGTGATAAACAGCGTATCTACGCCCTTGAAGGCCAACCAGGAGGCCAGATTGGTGCCAAAAAACGCAGAGCTGTGTTTTTTCAGCGTAACAAATTCGCCCGGTGCCGGTTTGACACTTTCAACAAACTGGGCATCAGGCGCATCCGGCGTGAGCGCTTTCATGGCAGGTACCTTCAAGGCAAACGTCAGAAAGTCGCTGCCATCACATTCGGTAGCCACTCTCACGTGGGCAACCGGCACCTGATTTTCACGGGCTGTTTTCAATAATAGGGCGGTATTGGCAATCGCATCATTAATGTTGTAGCCACCCAGCACATCGCTTTTTGAAAAACCGACCTGAAAGTCAATAATCAGCAAGGCGGATTTTTTGCCAAAGCCCAACCGGCTTCCAAAATTCTGTATTTTAAAAATATCCAAATCACTCATCATACATCCTAAATATTCATGAATTTACGCGCAATGAACTATGTGCAACTTAACTGAAAGTGACCGCTTCCTCCTGTTTCACCAGTTTCAGTTTTCCTGGTTCCGGATCAAGAACAGGTGCACACAGTTTGGCAATTTCCAGCAATCGGGCATCTGACATGCGGGGACCTACCAGCTGGATACCCAATGGTAGACCGAGATCACCCAAACCAACAGGAATCGCCACGCATGGTGCATGCAGTAAAGTCCACATCGCATTGAAAACATGGTCCCCAGATGTATGCAATCCTTCTGGTGCCTGTCCGGGTGCCGGCAGTGTCAGCACCACATCCAGCTCTGGACCAAACAAATTGTCAAATGCCACCCTGCATTCAGCCGCCAGGTCATAGGAATGCAACAGATCTTTTTTCGTGAAGCCCTGGCAGTTCATGACGATATCAACAAAATACCCATTGAAAGCTGGATTTCCGGCATAGTATTCAGGCAGGAAAGCGGCACGGCCTTCGCTCTTCATGATCACTTCCTGGGCGTGGTTCAATTTGCTGAACCGCTCATCAAAATCAAGATCAAAAACGATGGCGCCTTCGGCCTCCAGTAAGCGGGCGGCCTGCATCAAGGCAGCGCGCCCCCATTGATCTGCCTTCGCCCAGTTCGGACTACGACACAAACCAACCCTGAGACCCTTCAATGTGGTTGGAGCAGGTTCATCAAGATCCATAATCCGGAAATTGCGTCCCACCAGCATCAAATCATCGACGCAACGCCCATACCAGCCGATGGTGTCAAGAGAATAGGAGTATTGTTTGGCCCCTTCCCGGCTCACGAGCCCATGCGTTGGCTTGATACCATAAATACCGTTGAACGCTGCCGGCCGAATATGCGAACCGCCCGTTTGTGTGCCAAAAGCCAATTGCAGTTGCCTGTCACCGACTGCGGCACCCGAACCCGATGAAGAACCGCCCGGTGTATGAGCCAGGTTATAGGGATTGCGCGTTGCCGCCATTCGTCCACCTGACGCGAATTCAACCGTATCTGTTTTGCCGACAATCAGTGCCCCCCGGTGCCGGACAACGGCCACGCAGGCAGCATCCTTGTTTGTCTCATGACCATAATACAAAGGTGAATTATGTGTGGTGGGCATGTCTTTGGTATCAATCATGTCCTTCACACCGAACGTCAAACCATGCAGCTCACTCTTTGGCGCGGTCTGGTCCAACTCACGGGCATTACGAATGACCTGGTCAGGATCAAAAAACCTGAAGGCCTTGATGATCGGCTCGCGCTCAATGATCCGTGAAAGCGTGGAACGTGCCAGTTCTTCACAAGATAACAAACGTTTTGAAATCAGGCTGGCAGCCTGTGTCGCGGTCAGTTCATAGGGTTCCATTATGCGTTCCTTTTGGCTTGAATTAATGGGAGGCAGAAAATACTGGCGGGTTCCTCAAATTTGGATGGCATGCGAACAATTCTTTGTCCGAGCTGTGCAGCCGCATTGCTCAAGCCCACGACATGTTCAAGTTGTTCCGCTGGCACAGCCACACCATATCGTTTGAAATAGGCATCAACCTCTTGTGGGGTCCATTGGGTGTCAAGGTTAGAAGCAGACATTTTTTTCTCCTGATTCATTTAAGATCAAAGCGCTGGACGTGTTTTACGAAAGTCCGTCGCGCGTTCAAAAGCATGGCCAACACGCAAAACCATGGCTTCATCCAACCACTTACCAACAATCTGCGCGTTGGTTGGCAATCCATTTCCATCAAATCCGGTACAAATACTCATGGCAGGATGACCTGAAATATTGAAAACAGGGCAAGCCGTATCGGTCGTAAAAGCCTTGACATGTGCATCGTTACCATATTTAGGTGCCGTATGTAATGCACATGGCATGATCAATGCATCATAGTTTTGGATAAGTTCATCGGTCGCCATAGCCAATGCTTTTCTTCTTCTTTGTGCATTCACATAATCGACGGCACGGTACATGAAGCCACTGGTCAATTTGTCACGAAGTGCCTGACCCATCAAATGGGCACTTTGCAGAAACTCTTTCTCATGCAAAGAGTAAGACTCTACCTGCCCGATAATGCCATTGGCATCACGATAGTCAGATAACGAGGTTGGCAATTTCACTTCTACCAATTCAGCACCTTCGCTACGCAACACCTGAATCATGTGTTCAAATGCCACGCGGTTGGCCATATCCAACAAGTCATTACTGTTACCCAGATCACTGACGTAGGCTATTTTCAGGCCTTTGACGCCTTTGCCCAGTTCTGCCATATAATCAGGCACAGCTACGTCCAGAGATGCAGAATCCTTGGGATCATAGCCAGCAACCGCCTGCAGCATGATCGCACAGTCCTCGACTGTCCAGCACAAAGGTCCGGCCACATCAAGCGACCAGCAGTTAGGCAATATTCCATACTTGCTAATACGACCATAGGTCGGCTTCAGGCCCTGCAATCCGCAGGCTGCCGCAGGCAAACGTACAGACCCCCCCGTATCCGATCCCATTGATACCATGGCTGTGCGGCCGGCCACTGAAGCACCTGAACCGCTGGATGAGCCGCCCGTGATGTAGTCTGTATTCCAGGGGTTACGTGCCGGCTCAAAGGGCAAGTCAAAATGCACGGAACCGGTTCCCGTACCATACTCCCAGGTATTCAGTTTGCCCAACATCACGGCACCAGCCTGATCCAGCTTGCCAATAACGGTTGAATCGAAATCTGGCACATGATCCATCAAAACCCTTGAAGCCACACATGTCCGGATGCCTTTCGTAAAATAGTTGTCCTTGACCGCATAGGGGATACCATGCAAAAGACCTTTATAGTCACCCGCAAGAATCTCTTTTTCCGCTGTCTGGGCATGCTCACGTGCCTGCTCCGCTGTCACCAGAATATAACTGTGAATCTTCTCATCGACCTCATCGATTCTTCCAAGAAAGGCATCCAATAATTCGACTGGCGACACTTTTTTCGCCGCAAGCATTTTGCTTGCTTCACCAGCGGTAAGATTTAAAAGTTCCGTGCTCATATATAACTCCAAAGTTATCGCCCTGAGGGTACTAGCTTAAGCACCCCAAGTCGTTGTAGAAAAAAGAAGAGATAAGGGGTAATGGAAAGAAAGACAAAGACCCGCACCACATGAAAACCCACAACTGTGGGCACATCCAGACCCAGGGTTTTGGCCGAAAGACTCATGTCGGCAATACCACCGGGCGCTGTTGCCAGAATCATGGTCGGAACCGTGGTACCGGTACCCAAAGCAATCGCGGCACCGATCAATGCACACATACCGGTAATAAGAAAAACATTGAGCAACAAGTTCGGCAGTGTCCGACGAACCATTAACAAAGAGTCTCGCCTGAACATCGCCCCCATGTGAACGCCAATTAATACCTGGGCCACGGCCGTCAGAAATCCGGGAGGTGGCGATGTATAAAGCCCGGAGACAGAAACCACCATGCCAATGGCCAAGGGCACGAGCAACCACGCATTCATCATGCCCATTCTTGCCAGCCAGGCAGTAACCAGAATCGAACTGCACAACAGCAGGCCCAGAACAAACCATTCCTTGCCTGTCACAATATGTGCAGATTTCACGACCACCGAACCATCAACCAGCAACAAGGACGGCAAGACCGACACCAGCAACACAATCCGCAAAAGTTGCGAAACAGCGATCACTTCCGGGATGGCGCCAAAGCGCTGTCCAAGCATGCTCATTTCTGCGGCACCACCCGGTATGCTTGACAGGAAAGCGGTGCTTCGATCCAGTTTGGCCATCTTTGCCAGCAAAAGAGATGCGGCTGCAGCAAACAAATAACTGATCACAACAGCCAAAAGAATCCAGCCCATGTTATCCAATAGCCGTTCAAGGGCGCTGGGCGTAAAATAAAGCCCAAGACAGGTCCCGACAATCCCCAGTCCCAACCGTCGCCCCCAGGACCAAACCCGCACAGGTCCGACAAAAATGGATAATCCCGCGATACAGAAAATGGACCCCACCATCCATGGCAAAGGCACACCAACACGATAAAAAACATAACCGGATACAATGGCCAATGGATAAGCCAGTATGAGAGGGACAGGAGACTGGGATATCATATTCACACCGTTTCTTCAGCAAGCATTTGGGATGAATGGATACAACGGGAAAAATGCTGTGACCCTACCTGAACCATGTCAGGTATCCGCGCACTACAGGCTGCTTGCGCTTGCGTGCAACGGGGTGCAAAACTGCATCCGGGCGGCAAATCGGATAAGTCCGGCGGTGAGCCTTCGATAGGCTTGAGCAGTTCCCCACGTTTTCCACCATGAACGGTCGAGCGCATCAGCCCTTTGGTGTAAGGATGTTGCGGGTTAAGCAAGACGTCCTCGACGCTACCCGTTTCCACGAAACGACCACCATACATAACAGCTATCTTGTCAGCCACCTCGCAGGCAACGCCCAAGTCGTGGGTTACAAAAATGGTTGCCATACCCATTTTCTGTTGCAACTCACGCAGCAAGAGCAAGACCTGGATCTGTACGGTCGCATCCAGTGCGGTAGTAGGCTCATCGGCCAGCAACAGCTTGGGCCGACACGATAAAGCCAGGGCAATCATCGCACGCTGACGTAAACCACCGGACAACTCATGCGGATACGCATCCAGCCTTCTGGCGGCGGAAGGAATTTGCACCAGTTCCAGCAGCTCAAGTGCCCTGCTTCTGGCCTCTACCTTATCAACGCCAAAATTGATCTGAATGGCCTCAGAAATCTGCTGCCCGATCGTAAAAACGGGATCAAATGCCGTCAACGGCTCCTGAAAAATCATTGAAATAACAGAGCCACGGATCGTATGCAGTTGATCGTCCGGCAGGTTGACAACATCAATACCGTCAATCGTGACTTCGCCCTGCAATTGGGCTGATCGTGGCAATAAGCGCATCAGGGAACGCATGGTGACGGATTTGCCTGAACCGGATTCACCCAGCAGACACAGCACTTCACCTGCCTTCAAATCAAAAGATACGCCGTTTACAACAGAAACATCGGTTTCATGAGATACAAATCTAACGTGCAAATCCTGCACTTTTACCAGTGGCTGATGACTCATGTAATACCCCTTAATTTTGTTAATACGGTTTATTCAATAACGACTGATCACAAAGGGAAGTGACAAGCCACCTGGTGAGCGGATGTACTGGACTCTGCGGACAACACAGGTGAAACATGCTCACATAACAATTGCGCCTTATTGCAACGTGCACGGAATCGACATCCTTTGGGCGGATTAATGGGATTGGGTGGATCTCCGCTTAACGGAGGATCCACGACCCGTTTTTGGGGATCCATGGATGGCCTGGATGACAACAAGGCTGCCGTATAGGGATGACGTGGCGTGTTATAAATCTCATCAACCGGCCCCGCTTCCACCACCTGCCCCAAATACATCACCATGACCCGGTCACTTAAAAACTGAATGACATTCAAATCATGGGAAATGAACAGATAAGTCAGGCCAAGCGTTTCTTTCAATGACTGCAACAGATTCAGTACCTGTGCCTCCACGGATTTATCCAGCGCAGACACAGACTCGTCCAATATGAGCAGCCGTGGTCCCATGGCCAATGCCCGTGCAATATTGACGCGCTGGCGCTGTCCGCCTGATAGCTCATGGGGATACCGTTCGGCAAACATTTCAGGTGCCAGCCCCACCAGTTTGAGCACTGAGCTGGCTCTTTTTTTGGCTTCTGCGGCAGATACACCCATGACCTGTGGACCAAAAGCGATACTGTCCCGAATGGTCAAGCGCGGATTCAGGGATGCATAGCTGTCCTGAAAAACCATTTGTACATGCTTGCGCATTTCCCGGACACTGATCCCGCTGGGAGCCCCCACCTCCTCACCATCAAAGATCACTTCGCCGTCATCCGGGTTCATCAGATGCATCAGCAAGCGGGCTGTCGTGGATTTGCCGCAACCGGACTCGCCAACGATACCGAGCGTCTCACCTTTGGCCACCTTGAAACTCACACCATCAACAGCATGAATAACTTGTGGCTCACCCGACTCCGTGCGACCACCAATCGGAAAGTATTTCTTCAACTCATTGACAATCAGCAATGGCTGGGCGGGCCCGCCACGATCATCCTTGTCAACCAAATATTCATAATCCAGCATCGTATTCATGGTTAATTCCTTATGCCTTGACATCCATTGCGCTACGTAAACCGTCACTCAACAAGTTGAAACACATTGACGTCACGAAAATCATGATGCCGGGAAGAATGGCCTGCATCGGTGCCACATAAATTGAAGACCTGAGCGTATTGAGCATTAAGCCCCATTCCGCATCGGGCGGACTCACACCCAACCCCAGGAAACTCAAACCGGAGGCCATCACAATGCTGACGCTGATCAGGCTTGATGCATAAATCAGGACCGGCCCGGTCACGTTATTCAATACATGATGACGCATGATCATCCAGCCACGTGCTCCAGTCGCTCTTGCCGCCTCGACAAAATCCTGATTGCGGATCTGCGTAGTCACACTTTCAGATACCCTGGCGATGGAAGGAATGAAGACCAGTGTCAGCGCAACCAGCGTGTTCAGAATACCGGCCCCCATGATGGTGGAAATAGCCACGGCAAGCAAAACAGAAGGGAAGGCATAAAAAACATCTACCGTACGCATGATGATCATATTCACGCGCCCACCCGCAAAGCCCGCAATCATGCCGATCATTCCACCAATAAGCGTTGCAATCACGACGGGTGCAAATCCCGTAAACAGGGAAAGACGGGCACCATAGATGAGCCGGGAAAGCATATCCCTGCCCAGCTCATCGGTTCCCAGCAAATGGCCTGGTGTACCGATGGGTTTAAGCCTTTTTACAATGCTCATCTTGTTGGGATCATCCAGTCCCAACCAGGGCGCAAATATGGCAAGTGCCACCAATACGAGCAGGATGAAGGCACAGACCATTGCCACCGGATCCCGTTTCAGGCGACGCAGGGTGGACACCCAGAAGCTGCGTGATACTTTTTTTGGACTGCGTGGTACCTTGGGACTGGCAATCGTCGAACTGCTGGTCGCCGGTTCGGCGACAGAATTCAATGGAATAGATTGGCTCATCATTACCACTCCTCTCATTTACGTTTAACACGTGGATCTACTGACATCTGAAGCAGATCGACCAGCAGATTAACCACTACAAAAAACATGGACAGCACCAGTATCGTTCCTTGCAGAACAGGAAGATCCCTGGTGAAAATGGCCGAATTGAGCAAGAATCCAGTTCCCGGCCATGAAAAGACGGTCTCAACCAGAATGGAACCACCCATTAACTGCGCAAACTGCAAGCCCATAATCGACATCACGACGGGAGCCACGTTCTTGGCCACATGCAAAATGATGCGACGTTGATTCAAACCTTTGGCATACAATGCCTGCACGAATTCTTTCTGATACACCTCGGAAACCGCTGCCCTGACAGAACGGGCGATAATGCCGGTAGGAATAACCGTTAACGTAATCACCGGAAGAATCATGTGAGCAAAGCTATCCATACTGAAATTGAACTCTGTAGATCCGCCCGATCCCATCCCCACTGAAGGTAACCAGCCAAGCTCAACGGAAAAGAAAATAATCAGCACCATGCCAAGCCAGTAATGGGGTACTGAAACACCGGTAATCGCAATACTGCTTACAAACCGGTCAAGCAAACGATTTTGGGTTTTTCCGGCAATCCAGCCCAGCAATACACCGGCAACCATGGCCAAAAAGATGGCCACCACCGCCAATACCAAAGAGTTGAACATGGCGGGCATCAGCTCCTGAAGTACTGGTCGATTCGTGGTGATGGAACGGCCAAAGTCTCCTGTCATGACATTGCCGACCCAAATCAAATATTGCATTGGCAATGGTTTATCAAAGCCGTACTCAGCCTTGACCTGTTCAACCAGTTCCGGTGTGGCGTTGTCAGGCAAAATGGCATCAATAGGATCACCCGGAGCAACATGCACCAAGGCGAAACAAACCAGGGAAACACCAATTGCTATAGGCACGAAATAAAACAAACGACTCAGTAGATAGCGCCACATACCTCACCTCTTTTTTGAAAATCCGAATTCAAAATCAGGTTTTCCGGGGTAGGGTTATCTCCCCCGGAAAAATCTGTCACAAACTTACTCAACGTAGACCGGGCTCAAGTCCTGGAACCAGCTTTGTGCCTGTACAAAACCTTTCACCTTGGGCGAGAGCGCCCGAGGGTTCAAGTCATGAACAACCCAGACCCACATCGCTTCGTCAACGATGGCAGCATGCAACTTGGCCAGCAACTCATCCTGCTTGGCGGGATCAAACTCGGCCTTGGCTTTTGCGGCCAATTCATCCGTATTAGCCCTTTGGAACAGACCCCAGTTATAGCCACCTGGAGGGGGTTTGGCAGACCAGGATGTATTCAATAAAGCAATATCCGGATCCCAGAATCCCCAGCTATTGTTAATGGTATGTATGCCTTCATTTTCCTTGGCGGCGGCTCCCGCACGACGGTGCGCGCGCAAAGACTCCCACTCCATCACCTCAAACTCGGCATCAATACCCACATCCTTCCAGTTGGCCTGAATGAATTCATTCATCGGCAAAGGCTGCATCTGACCGGATCCTGCGGTAGAAATGGCCACTTTTACCTTGACCGGATTCTTGGGGCCATAACCCGAAGCGGCAAGCAATCGTTTGGCTTCCTCGGGGTCATACTTGATCTTGAACGTCGGATTGCCATACCATGGATGGCCTTCATAAACCATACCTGTAGCGGGCTGGGCCAACCCACCCAGAAAACTCGCCAACCCCTCCCGGTCAATCGCCAGGTTGGCTGCTTTGCGTACATTGATATCGGCAAAGGGAGAGTTATCCAAATGACTCAGCTGGTAAGGCCAAACATGCGGATAAATGTTTTTCACGATCTTCATACCCTGTTTTTCAAGACGAGGCACCGTATCGGGAGGCGGTGCTTCCACCCAGTCAACCTTGCCGGACAACAAAGCGGCAACCCGTGTGGTTGGATCCGGCATGGTGAACATGACAAGCCGGTCTGATTTGGGAATACGCGCTTCATTCCAATAATTGGGGTTTTTAACCAGTTCAGCCCGTTCGCGGGGAACCAGTTTTTCAAGCATCCATGGACCGGTACCTGATGGCTTCTTGGCAAATTCCGCCCAGCTTCCACCTACCTCGTTCCAACGAGCAGGACTGGACATATAGACTTGCGAAAGTAAATACGGTAATACGGCATCAGGCTCTTTAGTTTCAATTTCAACCGTTTTATCATCAATGAGCTTGTATGACTTGATGGGCGCAACATAAGTTGCTGCCTGGGCAGCCTGGGCTTGGTCAAATTGTGGTGAGGATGAGTTCAACAGCTTGTCCAGGTTCCATACCACAGCCTGCGCGGTGAAATCGGATCCATCATGAAACTTGACACCATCACGCAATTTAAATGTCCAGCGGGTTTTGGTGTCATCATCAATCGACCAGTCTGTCGCCAGTCCGGGCACCAGGACAGCAGGCTCATCGGCCTTACTCAGGTCCCATCCCACCAAACCATCATACAAGGTATTGCCAATAAAGCGCTGCCCCTCGGCCCCTTGACTGGGCTGTCCGGTTGTTAGCGGAATATCAGCCATCGTTGTCGCAATGCGCAAAGCAGTTTCCGCATGAGATAAACCCGGTGACATCATAAATCCAACGGATATCAACACTGAAACCATGGATTTATAACGAATAGCTCTATTAGAAAACGGACGAATCATAAGTACTCCTGAAAAAAATTACCGCGTCAATTTCTTGACAGGCAACACCTAAAAAAAACAAAAATATAAACATTTGTTTAATTCTATTGTTTGAAAATCAGGAGGTCAATATAAAATTCAATCTTTCAATAAAATTTATAATATGTTGTTTTTAAAAGATAAATTTTAATCAAGTTGGTGCAAATTGATTTATTTTGGTGCAAATAAAATCACCATTATGGTGCTTTTATTATATTTTTAATGTTAAAATAAACAAAATATTTAAACAATTGTTTATTTTAAATAAAAGGAGTAGAGATGAAACTTGAACTAAAAAACCAAAATAGCATCACCCAAAATACTAAAGAACGGATTTTGGAAAGTGCAAAAATATTATTGGCCTCTAAGGGCCCAGAGGGGGTAACCGTCAGGGATATTGCAGAAAATAGCAACGCCAACGTTGCATCCATAAATTATCATTTCGGCTCTAAAGATGGCCTCATCAACGAAGCCTTGCTAGCCATCTTGGGACCCACCAACATAGCTAGAAAAGAAATGATTTTGCAGGCAAAAAAACAATATGGTTCAACACCGCTTCCATTACCCGTTATTCTGGATGTCATGATCAGGCCATTGGTCAAATCCGAAAAAGGCACGGATCAAAGCCGTCTTTTCATCCGGGTTGAGCACTACTTACAAACAAATCCCTTAAGCCCTTATGCCATGTTTGTTTATGAAAACTTTCATCAGTACGCCAAACTAATCATTGATGAACTCAAAAGAACCCTGCCACACTTAAGCATTGGCGAAATAGCATGGCGTTATGAGTTTGCGAGAGGCGCCTTGCTCCATCTATTGAGTAACATTGAACCAGGACCCACACGATTAAAAATGCTCAACCCAGATATCACATGGATAAATCTGGAAAACCAGGAAGCCATTATTCAAACGATCGCCTCTAATATACTAGGCGGAATTGGCGCACCTACCACAGGAATAAATTTAGCTGCTGAGCACGATTAATCCACCAAATCAACAGGCAATAAAAAAATGCCCCGCATGTAGATTATGCAGGGCATTATTTAATGATTTTTGTGGCGGGTCAGCAGAGACTAAAACCCTGAACAGACAGAGTAATAACCCACCACCCGACCCCTTGTAGCTAACAATCTTATGCCACACGCACATCCTTAAAATCCTAAATTTTTAATTCAGCACATAAAGCATAGCGCATATTTTTTATGCAAAAAAAAAGCCGCTTAACTTTTGTTAGCGACTTATTTTATTAAGCAAAATAATTTTGGTGGGCTGGCCGGGACTCGAACCCGGGACCAACGGATTAAAAGTCCGCTGCTCTACCAACTGAGCTACCAGCCCTGAATGAAAAAGCCGCTTGGATAAAGCGGCTAATAATATGAACTACAAATTATGAGCTTTAACTTTCAGGTGGTGGGCTGGCCGGGACTCGAACCCGGGACCAACGGATTAAAAGTCCGCTGCTCTACCAACTGAGCTACCAGCCCCTGAAAGAATAAAATTATGACTGATATGCTCCAGCCTGTCAATATTTTTTTATTACCAAGCAACTAAAATAGAGTCTTGGTACTTTTTCACAACAAAATCCTTTACCGGCTGTGACTGATAAATCTGCACGAACTCCTTCAGGTCGGCACGATCCTGGTCTTTTTCACGGACGGCAATGATATTGGCATAGGGTGAATTACCGTCTTCCAATACGATGGCATCTTTCTTGGGGGTCAGGCCTGCTTCAATCGCAAAATTGGTATTTACGGCGGCAAAATCAACATCATCCAGGGAACGTGGCAACTGGGCGGCGTCCAATTCGATGAAACGCAGTTTTTTAGGATTTTCAATTATATCAATCGGGGTTGCCTTGATACCCGCTTTAGGATCAAGTTTGATCAAGCCTTGCGACTCAAGCAACAACAGGGCACGTCCGCCATTGGTAGGATCATTGGGCAGGGCGAAACGTGAACCTTCCTGAACTTCACTCAGGTTTTTGATTTTTTTACTGTAAATGCCAATTGGGAAAACAACCGTTTTGGCCAGGCTGACTATACCGTAATTGCGATCAGCGTTTGCGTTTTCCAGATAGGGCAAGTGTTGGTAGCTATTGGCATCCAGGTCGCCCGCCGCCAAGGCCACATTAGGCTGCACGTAGTCGGAGAACTCAATGATTTCAATGTTATAACCTTTTTTGGCTGCTTCTTCCTTCACCACTTCCATAATCTGCGCGTGTGGGCCGGCTGTCACCCCCACTTTCAGTGTTTTATCAGCGGCCAATGAGGTTGAGACAAGACCTGCACCTAATGCCAAGGCCAAGACATGACGAACAAATGTTTTTTTCATTTCGAATCCTTCAGGATTATTTATGTGACAAACGTCGGGATATCCAGTCACCCACACTTTGGATCAACTGGACCATAACAATTAATACCACCACCACGATCAGCATGACTTCAGGCAAGAAACGCTGGTAACCATACCGGATACCCAGATCTCCCAGGCCACCACCACCAATGGCACCGGCCATGGCCGAATAACCAATCAGGCTGACCAGGGTAATAACCATGGCTGAAATCAGTCCGGGCAAAGCCTCAGGCAATAAAACCTTGACAATAATTTGCATGGGTGATGCCCCCATCGCCTTGGCAGCGGTAATCAGGCCACGGTCAACTTCACGCATGGCGGTTTCAGCCACCCGGGCCATGAATGGAATGGCCGCAATGGCCAGGGGCACAATCGCCGCTGCGGTGCCAATCGATGTACCGGCAATCAGGCGGGTAAGCGGAATAATCGCCACCATCAAAATAATAAAGGGCACCGAACGGGTTGCATTGATAACTGCCCCCAATACCCGGTTAACCGCCATGTTTTGCAGCAAGCCACCTTTGTCGGTGACAATCAGGGCAACACCAAGGGGAACACCCAAAAAAAGTGCCGCCAGCCCCGAAACCCCAACCATGAGCAGGGTTTCGAGTGTGGCATCAATTAATAAATTAACCATTTGCGGATTCATACACCACCTCTTGTATTTGAACACCGGCCTCGTTGTTCAAGGCCTGCCGGGCATTCAGGATCGCTTGCGCACTACCCTGTACCTGAACATATAATTTACCGACAGCGACCCCTTTGATATCTTCCACCTTGGCCTGCAGCAAGGAAAGGCTGACGCCCAAATCCTTGGCCTTACCGGAAAACAAGCCGGTCGATACCCGGGAGTCATGCAAATGCAACTCCCAAATAGCGGCATCCTGCCCCGGATTTTCCTGAACCCATTGTTTCAGGCGTCCCACCAGAATCTCCTGCGAGTCTTCAGACAAGGTAGATTCTGTTGCGGCAGATACCATGGCGCGGGTAACGTCATGTTGGGGGTTGGCAAAAACATCGGCGGTCGCCCCCACTTCAACAACGGCCCCATGGCTTAATACCGCCACCCGATCACAGATTTGCTTGACCACTTCCATCTGGTGCGTGATCATGACAATCGTAATGCCTGTCTTGCGGTTAATATCACGCAACAAGTCCAGGATGTTCGCCGTTGTTTCAGGGTCCAAAGCAGAAGTAGCCTCATCACTTAACAGGACATCAGGATGGCAAGCCAGCGCACGGGCAATCCCCACCCGCTGCTTTTGTCCTCCGCTAATCTGCGCCGGGTAGCGGTCGCTTAAATGAGACAAGCCCACCAGATTCAACAACTCATCTACCCTGCTTTTGATTTCTTCCTTATTGACACCGGCAATTTCAAGTGGCAGGGCCACATTATTAAAAACCGTGCGACGTGACAATAAATTGAAGCTTTGAAACACCATGCCAATTCGCCGGCGTTGTGCACGCAACTCGATTTCCGACAACCCGGTCAACACTTGTCCGTTAAGGGTAATAGAGCCGGAATCCGGCTTTTCCAGTAAATTGATACACTGCACCAGTGTACTTTTACCAGCCCCACTGGGGCCAATAATCCCAAAAATTTCACCCTGCTCTATCTGCAGGTCTATTTTTTTTATGGCTTCAAAAAGCCCTTTGGGCGTTTTATATGTTTTTCTTAAATCTTTAATATGAATCATGATGCGATATTGTGATCTGCTTGCCGGTTTTGGCAAACAAAATTATAGTAAGCTCTATATTTCTTTTGGTAATATAGAGCTTACTTTTCTTTACTTATATGTAAAACAGGTAATGCGGAAAATGATGCTTATGCCTTGTTAGCAAGCCTGGCTTCCCTGGCCCTGCGACATTGCTTGCGGAATTTTTTCCAGCGATTATACAAAGGGCCCCAATACGGATTCCTGGCAATGCCAATTCTGTGCATCAACCAAGAACCGGACCTGTTTCTAACCGCAATCCGGTAAACATATTGCGGATTGCCGCCAGCCACATTGAAACCGTAGGCATCAGTGGTATAAAAGACGGTAAAGTCCAACGCCTTGGCGGCCTGAATATAATCATCGTCAAAATAGCCCTGTGGCCAGCATAAATGCGGGGTGTTCTTGTTCAACTGTTCAAGCAGGGCTGCTCTTGATTGCTGTAAATCGCTAGCGATACCGGCGCATTTTCCGGCCTCGTCCTGCGTCAAATCCCAACGGGTATGGGTATGGGTATGGCAATGAATTTCAAACGTACCCGCCGCTTCCATGGCACGCACTTCGGACCAGCGAACGGCAATCTCATGGGCCTTGCCTACATCGACAATTTCCATGCATTCATGATGCGACGGACAGGCAGGCAAAGGCTTGCCTGACCCGTTGACAGGACGAAGTCCACCCTGTCCTGCCCAACCAGTCACCAGAAACATAACGGCATGCATGCCATGTTTTTGCAAAACCGGGTGGGCATACACCCAGTTATCCAGATAGCCGTCATCAAACGTGATAAGCACCGATTTTTCAGGTACTTTTTCACCCCGAAGATAGCCCGCAAACTGGTCTGCAGTAAGGCTTGTATAGCCATTGGCAGCCAGAGCCGCCATTTGTGAGTCAAAATTTTCGGGGCTGGTGGTGATTTGTCCCGAAGACGGCGTGATATGGTGATACATCAGTACCGGTACAGAACCGGCATTTTTCAAACCCATCTTATCGCTCCCGGGAGATGCGCACCTCGGCACCACGACGCTTTACTTCAAGCCCTTCGGATTGCAAAATACGCAAGCCCTCAAGGCCTTTGATATAACTGGACCCTTGCATTTGCATGACACGAATTTTATTGCGCATCACGACCGGGTTATGCAACGGCATGCCAAACATCCATACTTCATCCAGTATCCGGGCCGTATTGAATTCGCCCAAATGTTTAAGCACAGGGCCAAGGCACAGCATATGTCCTTCACGCCCGAAAACCGGCACAGAATCCAGTGCACATTCAAGACTGATGGACTGTCCGCCTTCATAACGCCAGCCGGTATTCAGGTCCCACCAGGACTCGCCTTCGGGTAAATAAACAATAACCTTACCCCCTGGCTCAAGTACCGGCGCCACCAATAAGGCCGGACCGAACATGAATTGGGTATCGTATTCTTGCGCCCGGACATCATCAGGAAAAGCCAGGGGCATCATGCGCTGCACCGGCAGGCCTGTTCTTACCGAATCTTCGATGATGCCAAGCACATAAGGAATCAGCCGATAACGCAACTCGAACAGGGTTTTGATTTTTGCCTGGATATTTTCATCGAATGCGGTTGGCAACAAGGCAGGATTGGCATGCAAGGCAAACCCGGCAGAAAAAACCGATAGTCCCAAACAACGCAAATACCATTCAGGATCGACAGGACCCGACACCCCTTGAGGATTGCCAATATCATGTACCTGCGTCACTATGCCACTGGCCTGGACCGACAAGGCACTGCGTAGTAGTTGATGCATGGCATCCCAGTCATTGCCAGGGCATTCCAGCTGTTTCCAGGGCGTTCGCTGGGCCGCCAGGCCAAGGCTGTCACTTAATACCACGCCTTCCGCAGGTGTTTTGTTACATGACACCGCTTCAAACAAGGCTTTTTTCAGCAACAACGGGTAAAGCGTACGCAACAGCGGACCGGATTCTCCGTTACGGGCACTGATTGTATCGGGCAACTCCATCGGCAGTTTGCATTCAATGGCACTGGCGCCCTCTTCAATAAGTTGCGCATGACGTTCCTGCCAGAAAAGGAAGGCGTCTTTATAAGTCAGGTCGAGCAGACCAAAAGGCTGCCCACCGGTTGCCGGAACACCATCAAACACCTGCGCCAGCCCTTCTTCATTGCAAAGCAGCCAGCCACGGTCCTCGAGATCGGCAAACAAGGGGGTATGGGCCAGCACACCCGGAAAGGTCGTTACACAAGCATGTCCCTGGTCATCAGCCAGTTGGGCAAAATAACGCCTTGGATCTTCAAGCCGTGAAACATCCCACTCAAGGGCCTGCTTGTCCTGCTGAAACTGTATCAGGGACGGATTGCCCAGCCTTAAGACATCTAGCGGAATACCGTCCTCACGCAGGGCTTTGGCCAAACTGGTTAATTCGTTGATATCCTGGCCTGTTTGCTGGATTAACCAGGTTCCCATGGCCCATAACGGAGGTTGTCCGGCACGACCGGCCAATGCGGAATATTGATTGAATATTTCGGCAGGTTCACTGGCAAACAAAAACAGGTCGAACACACTGTCTTCAACATACAGTTGGTAAGTATCCGGTTCATCGGGTGTACCGGGCGCATGCAAGACACGATTCAGTGAGTTGACATAAAGACCCCAGCCCTGAGGGTTCCAGGCCAACGGCAAATAGTTGAAGCCGGGCAAGTCGGAAACGACTTCCTGACCACGACGATTGAAGTCGCCAAGGGTTTCACCCAAACCATATACCGGCGCATTTTCTGGCAGGCTCAGCATGAGGCCCCAGCTTTCTGGCTGTCCGTTCTGGACGTCGGCCACAAAAGGGCTGATAAATTGACTGTCGGTACTTAATAGAAGCTGGTCATTGCGAAACAGGGCCAGACGAAATGGCTTGGCATGCAGTTCCAGCGTAATATCCCCCTGGACAAAGCGCCAGCCACTTTCCGGTAAGAGCGCCTCGGTGCTCATTTCACCGATTGCTTCGGGCCTGGCCAGCAGCAGCTCCTGACGAGCCCGTGCCCGTGCATTCATTTTTTCATCATCCAACTTGGCGGCTGGACCACATCGCAAACGAAATACGCCCGGGGCATGTGCCTCTATGCGAAGGCTCAGGCCCGAATCCATTTCAAAAACGGCATGTGCTGAATGTGCGGATACAAATTCTAGATTATCAAGCTGGATCACGTCAGTTCTTTTTAAGTGTTGCACTTAGTGTGGCGCAAAATACCCACACTATAAAACGTATTATTTTGACTCATTTACACCAAAATTAAAATCAAAACACGGATTTAACAGAAAATTCACCCTAAATATGGCTTATTCCCCTTTTAAAGCAGCCAATTCAAAAGAAATGACAAGATTAACGGGGGGAAATCGCCTTCAGCAAATCACGTTCCAGTGGCACCGGCTCGCCTTCAAGCCGGGCAGCAATCACGTCTCCTGCAAGGCTGGACCATGTCAGCCCATGGGAAGCATAAGCAGCGGCAATCCAGATTCCTTTGGCATGATCAAGCTGCCCGATCACCGGCAAGCGCCCCTGCAAAACCGCACGCATACCCGCCCATCCGCTTATTTCATTGTTCTGCACAGCCTGGTTAAGATTCGCAGAAAACATGACTGGCATTTTGGATAAAATGGCTTCTTGCCCTTTTTTGCTTGTACAGGGCACCAATTGGTTATGCATATAAGTACTGCCCATGACACAAAGGTTGTTAACCGGCGGTAAAAAATAACCTTCGCCACCAATGATGCAACGCGGCCCGCCGTTAACAAGCCCGGCTGGCACATGCATGACCTCACCCCCCATGGGATGAAGCGAATGCAGCTTGGGAATGGCCGGCACCACCTCACCGGAACGCCGTGTCTGCTGCATTAGGCCGCTTTCTTTCAGGATCGAAAGGGTTTGCAAACCACATGCCACAATAACCGTATGCCCACGCGCCAGCACATTGCCATCGGCCCCCAGCAACTCCCACTGCCGGGTTTGCTCATTACGCAGCAAGAATGCCACCCGGGCAGCCATGCACTCAATTGCTTCATTATCCAGCAACCTACGAATCAGTCCTTCAGGATTAACCAGAATTCCGGCCGAGAAATAGGCGCCGTCCCTGTCTATGGGGATGCCTGCCAACGCCGAGGCCTCTGCCGGTTCGACATGCCGCACCCACGCTTCCGGAAATTGCAGGGCCTTGACAGCCTCGATCAAATCTTTGGCATGGCCTTTACTACGGCTCAATTCGAGGGTACCACACCAGGCGGGGATAGCCGATGCCGGAAACCCATGCCAACGGGCATGCGCCCGTAAAGTGCCGGCACGGCTCAAGCGTGAACGAAAATTATCATCAATCGAAACCAACGGTGTCAGTGCAGCGGCAATATGCCCCTGCTGCCCCGCCGACTTACCATGGGCAAATGCCAGATCCATCACCTTGACCTGCCAGCCACGAAGGGCCAAAGCATGTGCCACCCCTGATCCGGCAAGGCCTCCCCCGATGACCAAGGCGGTTTTTTCCTGATCGGCCATATAAACCGGCATTGGCCGGCCAGAGCGCGCCTGCACGGCCAAATAACGTCCGTCCTGGCTGGTCTTGGTTTTTCCTGTCACCAAACCTTCTGTTTTCAGGGCCTGACCCAAAAGATCTTCATCCTGCATCCGGCTAATGACGCAAACCTGGGGCGAAGCATAACGCAACCAGTCACCATAGCTTTCCTGTGCCAGCACGGCAGGACTGCAATTATCAGCCAGAATATAGGTATCAATAGAGGCATGGATGTTTTTTAGCATCCGCCTTTTTTCGCCATACGCCAGCGTGATGGTCAGGCTTCCCTGGTCCAGGTCAATCCGATGCAGACCCGGCAGTACACAAGGCCAGTGACTGGCCAATTCATTGATTTGCGCTTGCATACCCTCGGGAAACAGACTCGCGCCCATTTGCATGAAATCCTGCCGTGAGAGTGGCTGCTCTTCAAACACAATCAGGTGCAAACGCTTGCAACGTGATGGTTCCTGTTGCCAGTATTTACGCAACAAGACCAGATGCATGGCAAATCGCGTACCGTTCAGGGCAATCGTGTGGCGCGCCTTGCCCTGCCATTGCAAACAAGGTGACACGAAACTTGAATACCATGCATCAAGCTCGAAAAAACTTTTCATTGTGGCCGAGACGGGATTATCTGCATCAGGCAAATGGCAGCCATTTGCTTGTATGACAAGACTGGCAGGACGTAAAACAGGATAAGTGGAGGACATGAAAGAAAGCGTTTGGGCAAATCAAAATTTAAGTTTCAGGAGCCAAAGACCATAGTGCTACTCCTGTGTATAATTCCTGTTTATAAGGACTGAATGGGCGAATTACGATGTTAACAAAAAATTATCTGGATTTTAGCAGAGCATTGGAAGCCGGCATTACCGCAGCACATGCCGCAGCAGCAATTTTACAGGCATACGCCCATAACAGATCAGATCTGATTATCGATCATAAATCCAGCAACGACCTGGTTTCCCAAGCCGACCGCGAAGCAGAAGAAGCCATTCTGGAACACCTTACAAAACTTACGCCTGAATTTGGCATTGTGGCCGAAGAAACCGGCGGCAAACCCACAGGGGCAGCCACCTGGTATATTGACCCCCTTGATGGCACGACCAATTTCCTGCACGGAATTCCCCATTACGCTGTTTCACTGGGGCTGATCGCCCATGCCGGCACCCAACTCCAACCCGGTACTCCGGTCCTGACCCGTGACACGCCAATCGTTGCGGTGGTGTATGATCCTTGCAGGGAAGAACTGTTCACGGCCATTTACCAAGAAGGCGCACGTCTTAATGGCGAACGCATCTACTGTTCTGCGTCACAATCATTGGCCGACTCTATCCTGGGAACCGGTGTCCCGTTCCGGGATTTTTCTTTTGCCGACCAATACATGCCCACCTTTGATGCCGCAATACACACCACCCGTGGGATCCGCCGCCTAGGGGCCGCTGCCCTTGACCTGGCATGGATTGCCTGCGGCCGTTTCGATGCTTACTGGGAAATGGGCCTGGCACCCTGGGATGTTGCGGCCGGTACCCTGCTGGTTCGTGAAGCAGGCGGACAAGCCGAAGATATGTACGGAATTGACCCATGGCCGGTCAAAGGCTATGTAGCCGCTGCCAACCGACAGGTTTTTCCCGAACTCATGGCCATGCTCAAGCCACACCTGACCGCCCCCACCCTTAAAAAAGAATAAAACATGAAGAATGAAGCAAAAGAGACAGAAACACCCGAAGCCATTATGGTCAACATTCCCCGAAGGCTGGACACCGAAGATGCCCAACTCGCCCTTGAAAGAATACAGGAGCTCCTGAAAAAACATGCCCTGGTAGAAAATCTTGTACGCCGGCAAGAGGAAGGTGACGAGCAGGCATCCATTATTGAAGGACTGCTGAAACGGCAGCATGAGGTTGAGCTGGAACACACGCTTAACCAGATGCACCCGGCTGATATTGCCTTTATTCTCGGTTCATTGCCTTCCGAACAGCGCCGCCTGATCTGGGGCCTGGTCAATGCCAAGTATGATGGGGATATTCTTCTTGAGGTGGATGACTGGGTTCGTGAAGACCTGATTTCATCCATGAACCGTGAAGATCTCCTAGCTGCCACCGAAGATCTTGATGCGGACGAACTGGCCGACCTGGCCCCGGACCTTCCCGCCGATATTGTTGCCGAGGTCCAGAAAGGCCTGACCAGTGAAGAACGGGCACAACTGCTCGAGGCCATGGGCTACCCTGACGGCTCCGTCGGTGCCATCATGGATTTCGAAATGGTGCGGGTACGGGAAGATGTCAGCCTGGAGGTGGTCTTACGTTACCTCAGGCGCCTTGAAGAACTGCCCGACCATACCGACCAGATCTTTGTCGTGGATCGCCAGGATCGCATCCTGGGTGTTTTAAGCATTTCCCAACTACTGGTCAATGATCCTGAAATTGTCGTGAAAGATGTCATGAAAACCGACTATCTTTCCCTCAAACCCAATGATAACGACAACGAGGCAGCCTCTGCCTTTGAACGCTATGACCTGGTTTCCGCACCGGTTGTCGACAAGCAAAACCGCCTGATTGGCCGGGTCACCATTGCCGATGTGGTAGATGTGATTCGTGAAGACTCTCAGGAACAGGATTTATCACGTGCCGGTCTGCATGAAGAAGATATTTTCGCCCCGGTCATAAAAGCCCTTAAAAACCGCTCTCCGTGGTTGCTGATCAATTTATGTACGGCATCTATTGCCGCCGTTATCGCCTCACAGTTTGAAGGAACGGTCAGCCAGATTGTCATTCTGGCTTTCCTGATGTCGATTGTTGCGGGGATTGGCGGCAATTCAGGCAACCAAACCATGACGCTGGTCATCCGGGCCTTGGCCGTCGGACGCATTACCTCCAAAAACTTTACGGCCCTGCTTAAACGGGAATGTATTGTGACCATTTTGGTCGGCTTCATTGGCAGCCTTGTGGCTGCCGGCTTTGCCTGGGCCATTTCTGGCTCATTCAAAATCGCCCTTGTCATGGCCGCAGCCATGGTCAGCAATATGCTGATTGGTGCCACCCTTGGCGTACTTATTCCGATTATCAGGGATAAATTCGGCAAAGATCCAGCCATGGGTTCTTCTGTCTTGCTAACTTTTGTAACCGACTCCCTGGGTTTTTTCATCTTTCTGGGATTAGCCAGTATCTTCCTGCTATAAGTACTATTTCGCTCAACCACCGGAATGGGCCAGCAAGCTAGTCTACTCGTTCCCACGCTA